>JANXUC010000056.1 GCA_025352065.1 Acidobacteriaceae bacterium
TGTGTTCGCGTCCTCGGAGAGTTCTGCTCAAAAACCTCTTGACAGCGGGCTGCGTCGTTAGAGACGGAATGACAAACTTTTAGAGGTTTCAAACAACCTCTAAAATTGCGCTTCTTAGTTACGGCAGGCAGGATGGCTGCAATCGCAAGTAGCTTTGGCTGCAAGCGCCCCGGCCTTCTGGCAATGGGTACTGTAAAAAGTGTATTGGGTTGCTGGTGCGGGTCGGGCTCCAACTTCAACTATCGGGTTCAGGCCGGAGAACCATCCAAAACTTCGTTGATGCTGTTGGCCAGAACGTGTACGTCGGTTTTCGAAATGGTGGCTAGAATTCCCACCTTGTGGGCCGCCTCAGCCAGTTGTAGGGAGGCGTGCAAAGTTAGGAGCATGATCCGGGCCTTGGGAAACTCTTTCAATATAGCGGCAGAGGATTCTAGCCCATTCATGAGGGGCATGGAGAAGTCCATCAGGATCAGCTGCGGACTGAGGAGGCGATTTTTCATCACGCCCTCGGCGCCATCAACAGCTTCTCCGCAGATTTTCCAACCAGCGCAAGACTCGAGAAAGGTCCGCAGACTTCGACGGAAGATCGCGCTGTCATCGACGATTAGGATTCTCAGGGGCGTCAACCTTAGGTCCAACCAAACTTTAGCACTACCGCACACTTTCGACGAACTCGGAATCATCACTCGTTCAGGTGTCCCTTTGAACAGCTTCTCAGTCTGGCAGGGAGGAATGGGACAAACAATACAGGCTTTACCCTAGAGATGGTTTAAAAAGGCCTATTTTGAGGGCGGCAATGCCCACAGACGAAGCGCAGATAATTGGTGGCCAGAGGGATCCTTCGCTGACGCTCAGAATGACAAATCCGATTAATTGAAGCAAGCTGGGCATAGTGCACTCCGCTGCACTGATACTTTAGTGTGGTGGGCGCTACAGGAACTACCGTATGGGTTTCAACCGGCATTCACCTTAACCTTGATCTATGCGCGCCCTTCGAATTCTGGTAGTCGACGATCACGCGATGGTCCGAAGTCGCCTGTGCTCCTTGCTCCGCACCAGGCCGGAATTCGAAGTGGTATCGGAAGCCTCCGACGGACTCCAGGCAGTGGAGATGGCCAGGGCCCTGCAGCCCGACGTTGTTGTTTTGGACATCAGCATGCCTAGCATGGGCGGAATCGAGGCCGCCCCGCAGATTCGGCAAGGCGCGCCCGGTGCTCAAATCTTATTCGTGAGCCAACACAATTCCTTGAGCGTGGTCCGGGAAGCTCTTTCCACCGGCGCCCGCGGCTACGTTGTAAAGTCCGACGCGTCGGCGGATCTGGTCGAGGCCGTTTTTGCCGTCAGTCAGGGGATCGAGTTCGTGAGCCGCAAGTTGGTTTACAACTCACCAAACTCTCAACCTTCAGCCACTTCTTGATGTTTTCTCGGATGTTGCTAGTTTTTGAGTGGTGTGTATACTCTAGTGTTTGGTACTCGGAGTTTCTTCCGCGCCGTGGTTTCTTCCCTTTATATATCGCCACCGGGCCCCTTCAGTGAATTCGAGTGTGGCACCCACATGGCAAAGGCTCCAAACGAACCTTTCGAAGAAGTAGCAGAGCCGGGCCGCAGCGGTGTTTCCAAGGCGTCCGCCTGGCGAGCTTTTGCCTTCGGTGTCGTCTTATTGCTGGCCAGTGGCCTGGGCATTTACCTGATGGCGGCGCGACTTCTGGACAAACAAAAGTGGATTGCTCATACCCTGGAAGTGAAAACCATTGTTGCTGAACTGACCTCCAACATCTTCCGTCTGGAAAGCGCGCGCCGCGGTTACGTTCTGGTGGGAAATCAAATCCAGCTGGACAAGTACGCGGACTCGGCGGAGAAGATTGCTTCCCTGACTGCGATGCTGCGAGATTTGACGCGCGATAACCCGGCTCAGCAGGCGAACCTCGACACCCTCGAACGGCTCAACCGTCAGAGGGGGTTGTTTTTGGACGAGTCGATCAATCTGCTGAAATACTCCCGAGAAAACGTTCCGCGACAGGTGGAAATCACACGGGAGAGTACGCAAATCGGAGGCAACATTGCCGACCTCCTGCGTTCGATGCAGGTAGAAGAGGGGCGCTTGCTGGCCTTGCGCTCGAAAAGCTGGACGCGGATCTACGGAATCATGCTGGCCGCTATCGCTCTTGCGGTGATGCTGGCCGTTGTACTGCTGGGACTCAGCTTGCGGGATCTGCGCAATGAACTCCGCCTCCGTGAGGCTGCTGAGCAATCCTACCGTCGGCTCAGCCATCGACTGCTTCAAGTGCAAGATGAGGAGCGGCGGCGATTATCGCGTGAATTGCATGACAGTCTGGGGCAGTCGCTCGTAGGTCTGAAGATGGGACTGGAGATGCTGCGCGACCCGCTGGCGCAGAAAGAAAAGATCATAGACGAATCCATCGAAATCCTGGATCAATCCTTAGCCGAGACCCGCACGATGTCATACTTGTTGCACCCGCCCTTGCTGGATGAAGCGGGTTTTGCCGTAGCGGCGAATTGGCTGGTGGAAGGATTTTCTAAACGCAGCGGGATCGCGCTCGAGTCGAGTATTCCTGCGGGTCTGCCCCGGCTTCCTCCCGAAATTGAGCTGGCGTTGTTTCGAGTTCTGCAGGAGTGCCTGACCAATATCCATCGCCATTCCGGCAGTGCGACCGCCCGCGTCGACCTCAGCTTTGCGGGTGGACGGGTAGTTCTTAAAGTTTGGGATGACGGCAAAGGGCTTTCGTCGGAGGCGATGATGCGCTTTCGAACCAACTCGAGTTTGAGCGTTGGGCTGGCCGGAATGCGGGAACGAGTGGAAGAATTGGGCGGAAGCTTGATCATCACGTCGGATGCAAAAAGCACACTTGTCATGGCAGCCGTACCTCTGAAGTTCGCTCCGACAACCTCGGATGCTCCCTCCAGTCAGCGAACCCTTCGCACTTCCGCCGCGTAGAGTTTCCCCACCCGGCCGCCGGGGGTACGTGTTCTTCCGCCAAAAGCTACAGTCCCCTTCGGATTCCCAAGATTCTCCTTCAGCGTGTACTTTGAGGTTACTTCGGAGGTGAGGTGGCGCAGGTTTTTGCCGTTTCCCTTGTCTTAGGCTGAATTGTAGCGGAACGGCGACAGGTTCAGCCACGCCTCACCCTCCTTTGTCTGCGGGTTAAGATGGCGCAGAGTGCTCAGTTGTAATTCAAGAACACACACACACAACACGAAGCCGAGCAATTGGCTTTTTAATTCTCTCAAGGAGAAAGACCATGAATTGGGATCAGGTGGAAGGTAAATGGAAGCAGATGAAAGGCTCCGTTAAGCAGCAGTGGGGAAAGCTCACCGATGACGATCTGGACATCATCGCCGGCAAGAAGGACGAACTTGTGGGCAAGATTCAGGAACGCTACGGAATCTCCAAAGAAAAAGCGGAGCAACAACTGAAGGACTGGGTGGCGGTCAACCCGGCTTCCGAAAAAGCCGATCTAGGCCGGGAAAAGAAGGCCAGTTAGAAGTGTCGTCGTCTTCCGAGCCGCCCACGCAAGCGGGCGGCTCTGTTCTAGGCAATATAGGCGCGGAAGCAGGGCAAACACAGAACCGGAATGGAGTAAGCATGTTGCGAAACATTTTTTCAACTATTTTTTCAGGGTGGATGGCGGGCGCATGGTATCGAGCTGGAATTTTAAGTCTTGCGCTGGCTGCAGGCGCGCCTTTCGCCAGCGCTCAAGCGGCTGCACAACCTTCCGAGCGAGTGGTGCAGCGTATCACGAAAGAAATTCGGCATGAGCTTCTAATGCTCCCAAATCTGGGCGTTTTCGATCACCTGGCTTACAAAGTGGACGGGAACAAAGTCACTCTGCTCGGATCCGTCTCACGACCGACCTTGAAGCGCGATGCGGAGAGTGCGGTGAAGGGCATTGAGGGCGTGGAGCATATCGACAATCAGATTGAAGTCTTGCCTCCGTCGCCGATGGATGACAGGCTTCGCCGTCAACTATTTCAGGCCATTTATGGATTTGCTTCCCTGGAACGATATGCGCTTTCGGTGAACAAACCCATTCAAATCATCGTAAAGTCGGGCCACGTAACCTTGGAAGGCGTTGTGGACAGCGAAGCCGACAAGAACGTCGCTGGCATCCGTGCCAATAGCGTGCCAGGGATATTCTCTGTGGAGAACAACCTTACGATTTCCAAATAGTCCAGCTGAGATGGTCTAGCAATAGGAAAGCCTCCTTAGGGAGGCTTTCCTATTTTCGTGCTGGAAAATAAATCGGAGCCGGCGTGAGCGCTCCAGGAGCTTGTTGAAAAACACTTAGAATTTGTCATTCCGAACAGTTTTATGGTGAGGAATCTGCTGTTTTCCTGAGGTTTCAATCAGTGGAAATTCTGAAAGAAGCCCTGAACGGCCATCGGCAATACTTTTTCAACAACCTCCTAGGCGATAGAGCGTCCCTGAATCAGGCGGATCAGGACTACAACGACAGCGATGACCAGAAGAATGTGAATATATCCCCCCAGGGTGTAAGAGCTCACGATCCCGAGCAGCCAGAGCACCAACAAGATCACAAAGATTGTCCAAAGCATGAGGTTCGATTCCTTTCCTGTTCTAAAATTCGTACCATACCGATTGGCTGCGATATCTCGTTGAGAAGCCTACTCGCAAGCAGGAGCGCGGACCATCGGGTTAACGCCGTAGCTGGAATTCAGCAGCAGATCCTCCCGCGAGTTTTACTGGTTTTACCCGATGGCCTTAGGCGGGGAGGACTAGATAAGCTCATAGGGTGTATCCCAAGTGGAGGTTTTATTTTTTATGGAAGCAGTAGACCTAGTTCCGCTTCGCGCAGCCGTGCTTTGCGCGAACTGTGAATTCATCAGCGCGCAGAAAGATGCAGGGCGGTGCGCCGCTTGTGGAAGCTCAGCGGTATTCTTTTTGTCGCGTGTGCTGGGCAGTTTAGGAGGTCTTCTCCCGTCCGCCGCAGAAGCCAGAAACAGCGACGCTCGGACGCAGTCTCGGCTTATACGCTGGCCGGTGCCGGGCTTAGCGTCGGTACAACCTGCACGATATTATTCCGAACCGCGTACAAAACTAGCTCGCTGACGGAATGCAGGTCCAGTTTGCGCATAATATTGGAGCGGTGAGTTTCGGCTGTTTTTACGCTCAGCCCAAGAGCAACAGCGACTTCTTTCGTGCTCTTGCCTTCCGCTAGAAGCTGCACTACTTCGCGTTCGCGCGGTGTGAGAATCTCTTTTTCGATCCCCGGCTTGCCGCGCAGAAACGAATCCAGCATCAACTCCGCGACCTTGGAAGTAAAGAATGTTTTGTTTCGCTGCAAAGCCTGTACGGCGACGAGCAAATCGCGGCCAGCATCGGACTTGAGAATGTATCCTCGGGCGCCGGCATCCAGAACCTCTCGCACCACTTGGTGAGATTCGTGGACAGTCAAAACGAGAACTTTAGCCGTCTCCTGAGCTTTGATGATCTGACGCGTAGCTTCCAGACCGTTGAGCTCCGGCATGCCGATATCGAGAATGATGACGTCGGGCTTGAGGGCAGCAACCTTTTCAACAGCTTCGCGACCGTTCGACGCCTCGCCACATATTTCCCATCCGGGCTGCGTCATCAAAATGGAACGAATACCATTGCGCACGACTTCATGGTCATCGGCTAAGAAGATTCGACATGGGGGCATAGCGATCACCTCTTGAGCTCTTAACTATACATGCTGTGTCATCCCCGTGGGAATCAGGGTTTTCCTGTACGTCGCCAACCGTTTTTCTGTCTGGCCGCAGTTCCGTAGTTCAACTTCCGCCTTCCAAAGGGGTTGGACTGGGCGGTGCGCAGACCCAAAACTAGGTCTGCAGTAAGCCTGACGCGGTTCTTACAGGGATTACCCTATTCAATCCGGGCGTGCTTGCTCCTACACTGAGGCCATCCATAAGCGAGAGCTTTCAAACAAGTTTTGCTGAGCCTACTGGCGAAGCTGAAATTCTACAAACTGGAGCAACACGATGCCAAGACAGCGCGAAGCAATGAACACCGTGGCTGCGAAAGAAGAAGAAGAGACCTTTCGGCAGTTTAAGGAATTGGTAGCAAACACAAAGTTGAATGCCATGATGGCGTCGACGCGATGTGTGAATCTTAGCGAAGCACGAACAGAATGGATCACTTCGTCGAGAGACGGATTTGTAGAAGCGTTTCAGTGGGGGCACGCATGAGCGCCCAACTTGCCATGGTCGAAAGTGGCGTGTTGCGGCAGGTAGGGGAAATGCTTGTCTTTCGCGCAAAGTTAGATGGCGCACAATTTGACTGTGGATATCTCTCTCCCTACTTCGTGACGCACCCTGAGCGCATGGAGGCTGTGTTGGAGGACGCCTACATACTCATTTACGAAGCGAGCATTAGCCTTAAGGAGGACATACTCCCCCTCCTCGACCAGATCACGAAACTCGGTAGACCTTTGCTTATAGTTGCCGGGGATGTTCTCGGCGCTGCGCTCGCAGCACTTGTCGTGAATAATCTACGCGGCGAATTGCGAGTTGCCGCCGTCCGAGCGTCGGGCTCCCGAGCGCAGCAGAAAAAAGTGTTCGAGGACATTGCTGTGCTTACCGGCGCTAGGATTGTTGTGGAAGGTTCCAGTGTTGAACTGAAAGACATATGTGTTGCCAATTTGGGCCAGGCGAAGCAAGTTACAGTCGGCAAGAACAGCACGGCGATTAAAGTGAAGGTGAAGGGCGACCAGCTTTGTTTTCAACCGCAACCGTACAGTCAGCCCAAGGCCGATCGCCTACTTTTACCAAGTCCTGCTCTTAAGGAGTGCGCGCTGTGAAGATGTTGCTATGGGCAGGATTGCTGATGGTTGTGCTTGGGATTGCATCTCTGGTGGTGCCCATTCCGCAGACCGAGAGGCATGGCATCCAAGCCGGAGATCTCCATATTGGAGTTCAGACGAGCCACAGCGAGCGTGTGCCGCCCGTCGTCAGCGCTGTGCTGATTGTTGGCGGGATCGCATTGAGCATTGCTGGCGGACGTACGTTGTCGAAGGCCTAGTTTCAATTTAGTAGATAAGCATGGTCACAATTGCTCAGCTATCTCTATTAACAAGCCTGATACTTAGGGTTGGATGAGAAGTTGCCGGGCTTTCTGGCAGCAGACCTCTTGTGTTCCGATACACAAACAGTTCTCACAACCTACCAGCGACCGTGCGACTTACTCGGAGAAAATACAGGAGGCACCATGAAACTATTCAAGAGTTTTGCAGCCGCACTATCCCTAGCCGTACTCTGTATGCTTGCAGTCCCCAGAGCCTCAGCCGATGACTGGAACCGTGAGACTATTGTTACCTTCAGCGCACCCGTGGAAGTTCCGGGAGTGGGCGCGCAGACTTTGCCAGCTGGCACGTACATCTTCAAGATTTTAGACAACAATGCTAACCGTCATATAGTCCAGATTCTTAATCAAGACAAGACCCACGTATTCACGACGATCCTAGCTATCCCGAATGTTCGTCTGAAAACTACTGACAAAACGACCATTACTTTTAGCGAACGCCCCGCAGGACAACCAGAAGCTCTGAAAGCATGGTTCTATCCGGGACGCGACTGGGGAGAAGAATTTGTCTACACGAAGTCGAGAGCCATGGAGCTAGCCAAGGAAACCAACGAGCCTGTTCTAGCGACTTCAGTAGAGATGGCGGCAGCTCCGGTGGACACCTTGAAGACGTTGCCGATTGAGGCCGTTGGAGCCAAAGGTGAGCCCGTCGAATTGACAAAAGTGGTTGAAGCTCCGCCCGCTGCCGTAGAGCCAGCACCTGTGGTAGCGGCGGCAGCGCCCGCAGTTGAGCCGCAAATGGTAGCGACCAACACTCTACCGAAGACGGCCAGCTCCATGCCGTTGATTGCATTGTTTGGATTTCTATCGCTGAGCGTAGGTTTTGGTCTCAAGCTGGCCTCCAAGCGAGATGCCTGAATTGGATGAGGCTGCAACGGGGTGGCGGGCGACCGCCGCCTCTGTTTCAGTTTTTTCAGCATCCACTAAGGTGCCGATTCGACGAAAGTGTCCCGCGGATGACCGCACGACCTCCAGCACGCATGTGCAACAAATGTGGGTGGGATAGGACGCTGCGATCTCTGGGTGCCTCTCTTGTGCTGATCTTGTTGAGCAGTTTCGCCCAACCTCAAGCGGCTTTATCGTTGCAAAATCAAAAAGCGAACGACTACACCATTCACGTAAGTGTGGATGAGGTTGTTCTGCGCGCGACTGCGCAAACCAACAAAGGAGTCCTTGTCTCGGGACTGGGCAAAGATGACTTCCAGGTTTACGAAGACGGAGTGCTGCAGCAAGTTCGGCATTTTAGTCACGAAGATATTCCAGTTACGGTCGGCCTAGTCATGGACAATAGCGGCAGCATGCAGCCGAAGCGCGACACCGTGATTGCGGCCGCCATGGCTTTTGCGCGCTCCAGCAACCCGCAGGACCAGATGTTCGTGGTCAATTTCAACGAGAAGGTGGCGCTTGGCCTTCCGGTCAATAGGGCCTTTACGGATAACGTCGGTGAGTTGGAAACAGCCTTGTCACGGACTCCTGCGACGGGGGAAACGGCGCTGTACGATGCGGTTGCTGTAGCTTTGGAGCACCTGCAGAGGGGTAATCGCGACAAGAAGGTACTGATCGTGATCAGCGACGGAGGCGACAACGCCTCCAAGCACAACTTGGCGCAGATCAGGGCTATGGCGGCGCACTCCGATGTGATCCTCTACACCATTGGGATTTTTGATGAGGAAGATGCTGACCGGAACCCGCATGTATTGAAGCAACTGGCCAAGGACACGGGCGGTGAGGCTTTTCTGCCAAAGTCCTTGAAGAGTGTCCCGGCTATCTGTGAGCAAATCGCGCGCGATATCCGAAACCAATACGCAATCGGGTATGTACCCAGCAATAAGAAACCCGACGGAACTTACCGAATGATAGAGCTCAAGGCCCAGGCGGCGGGCTACAAGCATTTGATAGTGCGCACTCGCTCTGGATACTACGCCCTGCCGAAGACTTTACCTGTGGCGAAAAATAAAGCCGATGCCGTCCATAAGTAAGGAACAGGTACTTGCTGAAACCCGACCCCAGAGTCTGCTTCGTTGGAGCCGCTACGCATTGTGGAGCTTAGGTGTGCTTGCCCTTGGCTATGTCGGATTGGCTGCATTGGATGCGCGGATCTATCAGGCGAATGCCGAACTTTTTCTGAACAGCCAGATTCGCGCGCAGCAGAAGCACCCGGGCAGATTTTCTCAAGCGCAATCAGTGCAAGCAGCAGGGGTACTTGGACGCATCGTGATCCCCAGGCTTGGAATGTCCATCGCGATACTGGAAGGTACAAAGCCACGCGTGCTGCGGCTCGGAGTTGGGCACATTGAAGGGACGGTACTTCCTGGGGAACTCGGCAATAGCGGCATCGCCGGACACCGCGATACTTTCTTCCGCGACCTCCAGGACATCCAGGCTGACGACGAGATTCAGGTGCAGACTTTAGCTGGCCTGTACCGCTACAACGTAGACTGGGTGAAGGTGGTGGCGCCCGACGACGTCGGGGTTCTGGCGCCATCGGGCGAATCCGCGCTCACGCTGGTGACTTGTTATCCCTTCTATCTGGTGGGCGCTGCGCCTAAGAGGTTCGTCGTGCATGCGCTAAAGCGCTAGTTCTCTTTGACCTTTGCTGCCAACTCTTGAAACTCTTTCGCTTGCTGGTGACTAGCCTTGATTTGCGCGAGTTGGCGAGACTTTTCGCTCGGAAGCAACAAAACGATGGCCTCAAGTTCAGTGGCCGCACTGTGTGCATGCTCAGCCTCTCGCACCATTAAATGCTCAAACTGCCGCACTGACTCATTGTGATCCATAAATCCTCCTGGTTTCCTATTTCCGCTGCTTGTTACTTCTTGGAACAGTTTCGCAAGGATGTTGACGGCGGAGAACCACATTTCCGCCGCCAGCACAGCCTCTGACAAATTAAGCGACGAGAACGGTGTGGATTGCTTCGTGTATGTGCATCTGTTCGGCGCCGGAGTTGTTGAGGATGTTGCGAGCATGTTGCACTTCGCTCGCCGTACCGTGTGCGATCAACAGGAACTTGCCCGCCTTGACGGAAGCCTCGTAGTTTACGATGCTGTCCTTGGGGATGCCGAGGCTGAATAGTCCGGCTCCCAAAGCGCTCAGTCCGCCCATGACAGCGGCGCCTTCCAAGGCAGCGACGATCCAGGTTACGACCGGGCCAGCCGCGACGAGCGGGCCTACGCCGGGGATCAGGAAGAATGCAGATCCAAATAGCATGCCCCAGAGTCCTCCCCAAAAGGCTCCAGCTTTGCCCCAGTACATCATGCGGTCGCCCGTGTTATAAAAGCCGACCACATTTTCTTCGGAATGGTAATCGCTGCCGATAATGGAGAGTTTTTTGACGTCGAAGCCGCTGTCTTTCAATTCCTTCACAGCAGTTTCAGCACCGGAATGCTGTGCGAATACTGCCGCTACGGAGCTGCAGGGATTGCGTTGAATCGTCGTGGTACTTGCCATTTTTGATCTTCCTTTGAGTTCTTCGGTTGCTGTTTCTTAGACGGTGAGTGGGCAAGCGCCGTGGTTGCACTGGCAAGCAATCTCGACTTTGTTCGATCCCGCATCCTTACAGGCCGTTCCACAGTACTTTTCAGTAGACTGGACCGAGCACTTACATGGCAGATGCGCGCATTTTGTTGGTTCCTGAGGCGTCACGTTATTCTTCTTAGATATTCCAAGATCGGGGTTCTCAGTCTCTCCAGTATCCGACTCTTGGTGCCGTCAAAACTGGTCAAAAGGAGACAGTTCAGAGTTCCATTGCGTTTAAGGTTAGGGTTGGGTGGCACTCATGAAACCATCGAGAGTTCTAAGTACGGCAATCCTTTACTGTCTTGTCGGGGCTATGGCGCCCGTATATGCGCAGGACGAAAAGCAGGATAAACGCCAAGAGCAAGCCAAGCCCGACAAGCAGGACAAGCCCGATCAACCGACTAGGCCCCAGAAACAGCAGCAAGATGAGAATCAGCAACAACAGCGCGCCCAGCAACAACAGAATCAGAAACAGCAGCAGGATCGCGCGCAACAACAACAGAAGCAGCAAGATGAGAATCAGCAGCAATAGCGCGCACAGCAAAATCAGAAGCAGCTGGAACTTGATCGGCAACGGCAACAACAAAACGCGCAGGGCCAGCAGCAACAGCAGCGGCTTTCACAACAGCGTCAGCAGCAGCTGATAACGCAGCTACAGCAACGCATCACGCAGTACTGCCAGCACCAGGACGAGGAACAAGGGGAACGGCAACGCCAAGCCCGGTAGCAACAGGCAGCGCGGCTTCAGGAACAGAATCGCAGAGCCCAGTTCCGCTTTCAGGAAGAGTACTTAGAGCGGATGCGCCAGCAGCGAATCCGCATCGATGACGACCGTGACCACGACTATGATCGTGACCCGTATTTCTACACGGCTCCGATTTACCGCTAACAACCGTGGGCAGCTATTACGAGACGAGCCAGTATGGCGCAGACCTGCTACGCCGCGCCGTCAACTACGGCTATGAAGAAGGTTTTCGTACAGGAGAAGCGGATCGGGAGGATCGCCGGCAATCCGACTATCGGAATGCTTACGCCTATCAGGATGCGACCTATGGCTACACAGGCTACTTCGACCAAGGCGAGTACAACTAGTACTTTCGTGAAGGCTTTCGTCGCGGTTATGAAGATGGATTCAGCAGCCATTACCAATATGGCAACAACTCCAACGGCACCGACAGCGCGCTAGTCGCTATCTTGGGTCCTGGACTTCCAGTCGCTGCACAGAGATAACGACTAGGGCTGATCGATGCAAGAGGTGAAAGGAAAGGCAGCCTGTGAAGCCTGCCTTTCGCAAATGTAAAACACAAGGGTGACGGCTCTATGTTGCGAGATTTTCGGTTGTCCAGCGACCGAAGAAATGAATGTTCTGTGCGTGGTTGGCTCGCAAAACTGATTCGACGATTTTTTTCTGCTCTTCGGTTCCATCGGTACTGACGGAGAGTAGAGCGTTTCCTTCTTCTAGCGTTGCGGCCGCATCGCGCAGGCCCTTCTCTTCCCCCGCGAACAGCTGCAGAGCGCGAACCACACGCATACCGGCCCCATGCTGATCTCCAAGAGGATCCAGAGCCTCGAGGCCTTTTTCCCCAAAGAAAAAGGACACCTGTTCCTCGCCGAAGCCCTCACGATTTAGCGCTTCCACCGTGGATCGTAGATATTTGAGGGTATCCAGGGTAGCCGTCATTAGATTGATGAGCCGAGGGGACCCTGTGGTCTCCGGTTCTGGATTCACGGAAGCATTCATGAATATCTCCTTGAAAGTCTTGGGGGATCCGAGTTCGCCTGCTGGCTACAAAGCTGCGCCAGCGGGTTAAGCTCCAGTATCTTTCTGGCGCGTGGCTTTGACGCCGGTTAGAATTCCCAGCCCGACCAGCACGACCGCGGCTACGACAATCCAATGTTGAGGAACGTGCAAGATCGTAGCCCCATAGATCAAACCCACGATCATAATCAGGTATCCAAGCACGTAGAGTCCGAACGACATAACAATCCTCCCTCGTAGACGCAATAAAGCTAATCAATTGGCATGCAACTCAAGCTCCCAATCGACCTCAAGTGTACGAAAAATATGGAGCCGGGTCTGTTCAATACGGCTCACTTCCGACGGTCCTCGCGGGAATCCCACTACCTTCCAACTGTGAGCAATTTTGAGCAGAATTCCCAAACCAGAGGGCATAAACATTAGTGCATGGCTTCTAGTGGAACCTTGCTCTGCATACACCGCGACCCCAGTCAGATGAGCATGCTAAGGCAGAACGGGTACGATCTGCTCACCGCGACGAACGGCCACGACGGTCTCCGTCTCTCCATGTCGCAAGCGGTAGATGCGATTGTACTTGAACACCAATTAGGCCTTCTGGATGGCCTAGCGGTTGCTTCTGAAATCAAACAATTTCAGCCCAAGGTTCCGATTGTAATGTTGGTTGAAAGCTTGGAATTGCCCAACGGAGCGTTGAACTCGGTGGATGCCGTAGTTGCCAAGTCCGACGGACCTCATTTTCTATGCGCGGCCGTCGACTTCGTGGTCAATATTAAGCCGAGGCATCATCTGGACCGAAAGGCTAACGGTCACAGTGTACGAGGGCCGCACTTGAGCCCTCCACACCCTAGTCATGAGACAGGGCGCCCGGAGATAGTCGCGACGGCCCTAGAGGACTACGCGCGTCCCTTCTCGCCGGAAGTCTGGCAAAGCATTTTGAATGGGACGGTCCAATTTTGAAGTACAAGCAAGATTCCACGTTCGCAAGAATAGAGGACAATCCACGGCTCGGAGACAGGCCCATGCATGCCATAGCGCTAACTAGCTGCCCTCATTGGAGGAACTCCCATATTTGCGTTTCTCAGCCCAAGAATTGGCAAGAGAAAATTAGGATCTTTTTGCTGCTTCGCCCGGTCCGATGCCAAGGCTGCCTGCGCGCCGCTTCTACCGTCCGCTGTTCCTAGCAACACCGTTGCCACCCGGGAGGGTTTTGGAGTGGAAAAGAACAGCCCGACGTATCCACACAGCGGAGGAATTCAAAAGCCCGGGCGAAATATACCGCAAGGCATGATTGGCCTGGTTCCTAGCTCTTAGGACGGATGTGGCTCGCCTAGAATGCAGCGCACGGTATCTCGCGCAATAAGGAGTTCTTCGTCAGTCGGGATGACGTAGGCGGCGAGACGTGAACCTTCCAGGCTGATAAGCGTTTCGGTGCCCGAGAAAGTCTCGTTCTTCGTATTGTCCAGGCTCAAGCCAGTCCATTCGATTCCCGAACAAATCTGGGAGCGGATTTCCGCGGAATTCTCTCCAATCCCTCCAGTAAAGACGACCGCGTCAGCTCCTCCCATCGCGGCCAGATAAGCGCCAATGTATTTTCGCACGCGATAACAGAAGATTTCCACCGCCAAGGCCGCGCGAGGGTTGGTTGCGCGTTTCTCAAGCAGAACACGCATATCGCTGCTCACGCCCGAAATGCCCAGCAATCCCGATTGCGTATCAAGCATTGTTTCAACCTCGCGGGACGAAACATTTTCCTTGGAACACACAAAATTGATGATAGCTGGGTCGAGATCGCCAGAACGTGTTCCCATAACCAGTCCTTCGAGCGGCGTCATACCCATTGACGTATCAATCGGGTGTCCGTTTCGAATTGCGGCAACGGAACATCCATTACCGAGATGCAAGGTGATGACGTGCGTTTGCTCTTGCGTCAAGCCCCGCAAGACCCTGTAGCGATAGGAAACATAGCGGTGCGAGGTGCCGTGAAAACCGTAGCGTCGGATACGGTGGCGCGGGTAGAGATCGTAAGGGATGGCATACAAGTAGGCGTGCTCCGGCAACGTGTGATGGAAGGATGTGTCAAACACCGCGACCTGGGGCGCCGTCACGCCAAGCAGTGTGCGCACAGCACGGATGCCTGCTATGTTGTTTGGGTTGTGGAGAGGAGCGAGCTCGGCGCAATCCTCAATGCCTTGTAACACGTCGTCCGTAATCACAGCCGACTCGGTGAAGCGTTCGCCGCCATGTACAACACGGTGTCCGACTGCGTGGATATCCGACGGACTTTGCACTTCTGCAACGCCCGATTGGTCCGAAGCAATCCAGCGAATTACGAAGTCAAGAGCCGAAGGAATATCCGGCAGGGCCGCTGTGAACTTGCGCGAACTCTCTCCGTGGATTGCGATTTGCGCTTCTGGGCCGAAGTGTTCTACCTCGCCCCGCAGCAGGCGCACGTCGGTACTCCGCTCGATTCGGTCGGAATCGGTGACGATGAGTTGGAATTTTAAGCTGGAGCTACCGGCATTCAGGACAAGGACGTTCATTCGAAACTATTCCGGAACAGAATGACATTTCAGGTGGAGCAAGCTCGGCTGCTACACGGTTTCTAGTACGGCCACTTCCAGTTCTTGATTTCCGGCATATCATCGCCGTGCTCGATTACATATTGCCTGTGGTCGACCAGCCGGTCGCGCAGGAATTGCTGAAAGTGGGCTCCAACACGTTGCAGACGAGGAACACGACCGACAACGTCTCCGGCCAAATGGTAACGGTCCATATCGTTCTGAACCGTCATGTCGAATGGAGTGGTAGTGGTACCTTCTTCTTTATATCCGCGGACGTGCAGGTTGTCATGGTTCGTTCTGCGATAAGTGAGGCGGTGAATGAGCCAAGGATAGCCATGATAGGCGAAAATTATGGGCTTGTCGACGGTAAAGATCGAGTCAAATGCGTGATCGGAAAGGCCATGAGGATGCTCGCTTGGTGGTTCCAGTGCCAGCAGATCCACAACGTTCACGAAGCGTATCCGAATGTCCGGAAAGTGCTGGCGCAGCATGTCGACGGCAGCCAAAGATTCTAATGTAGGAACGTCTCCAGCGCAGGCTATGACGGCATCTGGCTCCGCCCCTTGGTCCGTGCTGGCCCATCTCCAGATGCCGATGCCAGCGGTGCAGTGACGTATCGCAGATTCCATGTCCAGCCATTGCGGGGAGGGTTGCTTGCCCGCAACGATGACGTTCACGTAATTGCGACTGCGGAGGCAATGGTCGCCGACGGATAAAAGCGTATTGGCATCGGGAGGCAAATAAACGCGCACGACGCCCGCTTTTTTGTTCACGACGTGATCGATAAAGCCTGGATCCTGATGACTGAACCCGTTATGATCCTGGCGCCAGACGTGCGAAGTCAACAAATAATTTAGAGATGCGATAGGACGTCGCCACGGAATATGGCGCGTAACTTTGAGCCACTTCGCGTGCTGGTTAAACATGGAATCGACGATGTGGATAAAGGCTTCGTAACAGGAGAAGAAGCCATGTCGCCCGGTGAGAAGATAGCCTTCCAGCCATCCCTGGCACATGTGCTCGCTCAGCACTTCCATCACGCGTCCGTCCCGCGCAAGGTGTTCGTCGGTCGGCAGAAGCGGCTCCATCCAGACTTTATTGGTGGATTCGTATAAGGCGTCGAGACGATTGGACGCAGTCTCATCGGGGCCCACTACGCGAAAGTTTTGTGCTTGTGCATTCAGCTTCATCACGTCGCAAAGAAATTTGCCGAGGATTCGAGTTGCTTCTCCGTCGACGGCTCCAGGCTTCGGAACCTCTATTCCAAAATCGCGAAAGTCGGGCATGACTAAGTCTTTCAGGAGCAACCCGCCGTTGGCGTGCGGATTGGCTCCCATTCTTCTTGCGCCCCTGGGAGCGAGGTCCGCGAGCTCGGCAATCAGCTTTCCTTCGGCGTCAAAAAGTTCCTCTGGTCGGTAGCTTCGCATCCATTCTTCCAACTGCCTAAGGTGTTCGGGATGAGTCGCTATTTCCGATAGCGGAACTTGGTGAGATCGCCAAGTCCCTTCGGCAGGCTTTCCGTCAACCACCTTGGGGCCGGTCCAACCCTTCGGCGTGCGCAAAATGATCATTGGCCACAGAGGTCGTTCCATGTCCGCTTGCGAATGCGCTTGATCTCGGATGGCATGAAGTTCGCTGACTGCACTTTCCAATGCGGAAGCCATCAGAGGATGCATCAACTCTGGCTCGTGGCCTTCCACAAAATACGGCTTGTAGCCGTACCCGGTGAAAAGACTCACCAGTTCGTCGTGCGTCATGCGCCCGAGAATCGTGGGATTTGCGATCTTGTATCCGTTCAGATGCAGAATGGGCAAAACCGCCCCATCGCGAACCGGATTCAAGAACTTGTTGGAATGCCAGCTTGCAGCCAGCGGACCCGTCTCCGCCTCTCCGTCGCCTATGACACAACACGCTAACAAATCGGGGTTGTCGAACACCGCTCCATAGGCGTGCGCAAGACTGTATCCAAGTTCGCCTCCTTCATGAATCGAGCCGGGAGTTTCTGGGGCGACATGACTGGGAATGCCTCCAGGAAAAGAAAACTGTTTGAAAAGGTGCTTCATTCCAGCTTCGCTCTGCGGTATGTTTGGATAAAACTCGCTGTAGGTGCCTTCGAGGTATGTGTTGGCGACAAGCCCGGGACCGCCATGCCCGGGACCAGCTATATAGATGACGTTTAAATCGAGTTTCTTGATAAGCCGGTTGACGTGAGCGTAGATGAAGTTGAGTCCCGGGGTGGTACCCCAGTGGCCGAGTAAGCGCGGTTTTACATGCTCTATCTTTAGGGGCTCTCTCAGAAGAGGATTGTCATACAAATAGATTTGACCGACAGAAAGGTAATTCGCCGCCCGCCAGTATGCATCGATGCGGCGAATTTCGTCCGGGGAAAGTGGCGTTGGTTGCAGCGATGTCCTTGGGAGGATGGCTGATTGCGCAGGAATCATGGGAACATACCTCAACGAGCAGTATCAGAATTTGCGCTTGGCAAAACTCCGCCTCAACTCCATCTTAGTCCTGGCAACCAATCCCGAGAAGGCCGTTCAGACTGCGCTGCGACGGCCCGTCACCAAATTGAAGACTAAAACGATGAGCGCTACAACCAGCAACAAGTGGATCAGACCTCCGCCGATGTGAAGGCTGAAGCCGAGAAGCCACAGAATTCCTAGAATCACAAAAATTGTCTAAAGCATGTTGTTTCTCCATTTTGAAAATTGCGGACATGGCTGAGAAGATTCTGCCCTCTCCTAAATAGGAGAGAGGGGAGCTTCAGAATGCCGCTCCAAGAATTCTGCTTCCTTTGCTCCCACAATGCTGTGCAGGATTGCTCACATGCAAATATCAAGAGTGAGCAGTTTAGACCAGTTATGTTTTGCCTCCGGGGTGATGATGATGGAAGAGGCAGGCAAGCGCTCTGTCTTTTCGGGGGGGACTGCACTAAGTCAGCCTGCCCGACAAATTCTCTTTACTTAGTTTTGCAGATATTACAAAGGAACAGATTATGAAAAAACTAATGTCAGTGCTGTTAATGGGTTTTATCGGCCTGTTCGGAACGATGGCTTGGGCGGGCTCAGCACGTCAAGATACCGAAGCGCGTCTACAATCTTCCGTCGATGTCCTCCACTCCATTATGGGTGCCCCGGATAAAGGTATTCCTGAAGAAGTTTTGACCAGTGCAAAGTGCATTATGGTAGTGCCGAACCTGATCAAGGGCGGCTTCATTTTTGGCGGTAAACACGGACGCGGAATTGCATCATGCCGCACTAGCGCAGGTAACTGGAGCGCGCCGGCATTTGTCTCCATCGGTGGCGGAAGCTGGGGATTGCAGATCGGCGTGGAAGGCGTTGACTTGGTTGTGCTGGTGATGAACGATCAAGGGTTCCAGCATCTTCTGTCCAGTAAATTTGCATTGACGGGCGAAGGATCGGTAGCTGCGGGTCCGGTTGGTCGCCATGCTTCCGCGGGCACGGATTGGAAGATGAATACGGAAATGTTGACCTACTCGCGTTCCAAAGGCGTGTTTGCGGGCCTTACGCTGGAAGGCGCAGTTGTGGAACAGGATAACGACTCCACGCATGCGATCTACGGCAGGCACATGGAATTTGGGAACATTCTTTCTGGCAAGGCGTCAACCCCGAAGAGCGCATACGCGTTCGTCAAAGCGGTTTCTGACGCCGGTCAGAAGGCAAAGAGCGCAGAAGTTAAAGAAGACAACAAGTAGTATTGTCGGCAATTCCGCTGGCTGGGACCATGTGGTGGTCTTGGCCAGTTCTGCCGTCACAGACAATTGCGAACGCATCAATCCAATCAGACATTAGAAGAGAAAGGCGACAATCATGGCAAAGACTACAAATATTCTAGAAGCTACCAAGAAACGTGTGACAGCTCAACCCCGGCTCCATCAAAAAGCAGCTGAAATTCAACGCTACGGCACCGTAACGCCGATGTTGCCACTTGATCTGGAAGAGCCCGTGCGGCTCGAAATGACGGAGCATCTCAATCAAGTTGTTGCGGATACGATGACACTGCGCGATCTTTATAAGAAATCGCACTGGCAGGTTGCGGGCCCGACCTTTTATCAACTCCATCTGCTTTTCGATAAACACTATGGCGAACAAGCGAACTTGGTAGATGCGATTGCCGAACGGATTCAGCTTCTGGGTGGAATCAGTATCGCGATGGCGGCAGACGTGGCCGAAACTACGCACATCCAGCGGCCACCACGCGGACGCGAAGAAGTACCGGTTCAGATCTCCCGCTTGGTGGATGCTCACCAGATCATTGTTTCCGAAGTACGCACGATGGCACCCCGGGCGACTAAACTTGGGGATGACGGAACGGCCGACCTGCTAATCAGTGAAGTGCTGCGCACCAATGAGCTCCAGATATGGTTCTTGAGTGAGCACTTGGTCGACATGCCTTTAATACACGCAATTGGATAGCGAAAGGAACGCAACATGCCAGATACAGGCGGAAGACGAGAAATTCAGCGCTTTGTAAATGCGAAGGAAGCAGAAACGGTGAAGGAATCGAAGAAGCTGGAGTCGCAAACAAAACAAAAGTCAGCGAAGACGGATGTGAGCAGTAAAGCCCGGATTGCTAAATCGAAAAAGAGCTGAACACTTGGCAATCGCGTCTTGGTCGATTGCCAGGTGTTTTTGGGGCTGTCATCTATAGATCGACGTAACTTTCTTGCTGGCGGCGGAAAAACGGCGGTGGCGGCTTCCGTAGCTTTACGAACTTGGCCGTTTAACGATCCTAAACCGGGGAATACTCAGCCCTCAGAAGCAAAGTTGCTGACAGAGCTGGGGCCCACAGATGTGGAGATCCGGGCTCATCCACGCGTGCACCCAGCGGACATAACACGCAGCCGTGGACAACCCGTGTTCTTGATAAGGAGCACTGGATTATTGGCATTGACGAGCTCCGGCGTTTACCGGCGGTTGATCCCATGGCCCGCGAGACGATTCTCTCGCTCGGAGCTTCCTGGAAAATCTTGAGGTTGCTGCAAGGCACTACGGTTATGCAGTGGAATACAACGTCATCGCACATTCGCTGGCAGAGGCCGATGTGATTAATTTTCGGCTCCATGCAGTCAACGCAGTGGCACAGCCGCTAGATCAAATTCACCTACGGAGAACGGTTCGAAACGGATATCTCGCCAGCGAGATCCGAACTGCCGATATTGCTTCCATCCTGAACCCCCATGAGCCATTCCACTATTCCCCGAAAGGCTCCGCTGGCGCGAAGTATCTCGTAGAAGGAACGGTCGAAGCAAATCGCCAGCAGGCATACCGCGATCCGGCCGAGGAAGAACTCGCCAATTGGATTCGCTGGTCGGCAGCCGATGCCGCGAAGCGCAGGAATGGCCTGACGCGCGCGGGCATGGAAATTGAGGGATTGGCTGGATGGTACGTGAGCCATTTTTATGATCGTGCCAACGTGTTGTCGAAATCTTTCCGTGAAACAAACGTGAAGCAAGTGATCGAACGGGTTCATCAGGGCGCTGGATGGCTGGTAGTTTCCAGCAAAGAAGGCAGTATCTCGATGCTGATAGAAACCTGGAGGCTATTTCAGCGAATGTGGCTGCAATTGCGGGACAAGAAAATTGCGATCCATCCGATGACGCAAATGCTGAAGGAGACTCTCTGGCGCGAACAGGTAGCCAAGAATTTGGGCGTTGACGGCGTGCCGCAGTTCATTCTGCGAATTGGAAATATCAGCTCTTATCCAAATCCGGCAAGTTTACGGATGCCTCCCAGTTGGATTGTGCAGTAGAAAGCCCTTAGTCAAACCGACCAGGCCGCCGCTGGCCCTCCGGAGCGGGAACGAAAGAAAGGAGCTCCAAGTATGGAGGCTCCTCTTTTAGGGGGGAAGACAAGCTAACTGGCCTTGCGGTGCAGATCGGTCTCAGTCTTAGCCGTTGCGGTCGCTTGCCAAGTCTTTTTCCATTCCTCGACCTGTTTGTGCGCTTCTTCTATGGCAATGCCGTAGCGCTCTTGAACCTTGCCAACCAGGCGCTCAACACTTCCTTCAATGACTTTCAAATCATCGTCCGTCAGTTTGCCCCATTTTTCTTTAACACTACCTACCATTTGATGCCAGTTGCCTTCGATGCGATCACTGTTCATGGTGATGATCTCCTGTAACGAATGATTCACTACTCGCTAGGTTGAATATATGTGGGAGAGACCGTAGGTGACTGTTCAGAATCGCTCACATTGCACGACTATCTAAGGCAGTACATTTTCAAACGTCGGGTTGGAATGGCGCAGCGGGAGACTCATCTCTCGACCCATCGCGACTGGTTTGGTCAGCGGAGTCGCTTTCAACTGGTCCAAATGCTTGAGCACGTCCTGCCAGTCATCCTTCTCCCGCTTGGTATGGAACGCTGCAGCAAGGTCAGAATAGAAACGCAGAATGTCTTCTCGCAAAGCAGGTGTCGTCTGCTCAAACTTCCTATCCGCTAGTTGGGAGAGGAGCTTGGCGTAAGAGTCGTCGGTAAGCGAATATTCTGCTGCCATCGTCGGTTTTCCAGTGTCAAAATCGCAATTTGGAAGCACCAGGGAGTTGGCACGCACTTCTTCGAGAAAGGCCCGATACTGATCCACGGTTGTATTGAAGCTCTTGAAATACATGTCTTCGGTTTGGGGCGTGGGATTGTTGAACGCCAAGCTTTTAAAGGGGCCGATCTTCGGCACAAATCGAAGGAGTGCAGCCAGGACGCGTGTCCCAAATCCGGGTTTGCTGTAATCCTTCCCCCACTCTTTTTCGTAGTTGGCGCGAGAAAGACGGTACAAGAACTTTTTCTTCGCGAAATCGGGTGTTTCACGCATCGTGTCTTTCTTGTGGATTTGTAACGCTACTTGGGTCATCTTCGGAATGAGCCGACTGACCGAGAAGCGATAAGTGCTCACCGCAAGATCCTCGTGCGTAAGCACATCTTTTAGATCTAATCCGTAGACCACGGGAAATGCTCTTTCCAATAACAGCTTGGAGACTTTAAAGCCGATAAAATCATGGTATTGCTGAGGCGCGTAACGCTTCTTTGCAACCTGGGTCATGTCGAACCCAAATTCCGTTTTCAGATGCGCTGCTTTGTCTTGAGCGTAGCGCACAGAGTCACCAAACTTTGCGCGCAGCTTTGGATACTCAATGGCGACCGCTTGGTTGATTGCAGGATGACCGGTAATGTCCGAGGCATAGTGCGAAAGAGCACCCAGCGCGAAGGCATACTCGTTTACATCCTGGCTTTCGAGCAAAAGCTCTTTCACAAAGTCCCCGCTGCGGACGTAGTGCACCAATTCGCTGAATTCGACGCTACCAAACGGATAGTAGCCCAGATCCTGGATTACAGCACCGCCATAAGCGTAGGCGTGCGCTTCCTTGATCTGGTCTTCGGTCAATCCCGGGTAGCGTTGCAGCAGGAGAGGGCGAATCTCGTCCGCCCAAAGGAGATCAACAATTTCTTCGTGAGTCAGAACGGAATATGCGGGCGAGCCAGTGCTGCACATGAGCACGACAAGAAAAAGCGCAGCTGCGCGTGTTATGAGCAGGCGCCAACTCGCGAGGATGGTGACCGGCGACCGAGCGGAGGACATTGTTTCAAATCCGACCGAGAACAATCAGAATGACAACGACGAGAATTACAAGCCCAGCTCCGCCGCTTGGAAAATAACCCCAGTCGCGGCTATGCGACCATCGCGGTAGCGCACCAACGAGCATCAAGATCAAGACCACCAGCAAGATTGTTCCAAGCATGTTGAGCTCCTTTTTTCATTTCTGCCGTCTGTTCGCCGAGACGGCAACCCTCTTGTGGGAGGATTGCCGCTGGCTATAAACATCGTTATCAATCAACTAGGGGTTTTCCCCACCGCCACCACCGTTGGGCTTCGGCTCATTGCGATTGGGCTGCGGATGGTCTTGCTGCTTCTGCTGCTGCTGCTGCTGCTTTGTCTGCCTCTGTTCAACATGCTGGGTTTGCTGCTGGTGCCTCTGTTCGAGCTGCTGAGTCTGCTGCTGATGCTTCTGCTCGACTTGCTGGGTCTGTTGCTGACGCCTCTGCTCCACCTGCTGATTTCTTGCCTGACTGGCGTTTTGTTGCGCCTGTCTCTGGTGCTCCTGATCCTGCTTTTGCTGGAGTCTCTCATGGTCCCGGTTTTGCTGTGTGGAGAGCTTTTGCTGCTGTTGCTGGTATTTCTGGTCCAGTTTTGGATTTCCCGTGTCCTGAGCAGCCGAGGGGGCATGCGGCTGAATCTCTTTCGCGTGCGTTGCGGCAGGCGGGCGAGGAACGTTGTTCTCTGGTCGCGCAGCCTGAGGACTAGCTGGTGACTGTTCCGCCGCATGATTGGCTCCGGGGGGACGAGGAACATTGTTCTGCGGTCGTGCGGCTGACGCATTGGCTGGTGACTTTTCCGCGGTGCGATTGGACGGAGGATGATACGGCGCCCCGGCTTCTTTGGCGGGTACTGCGCCTCCGCGAAAGTCTCCCGGCTTGGCGGTTGCGGCTACGGGCGGTTTTCCCTGGTTGGCAGCGGACCTGAGTTCGGGGTTGGCGTGAGCTGTTTGTTCATGCTGCCTCTGAGCAGCGACCGGTTGGATATGTCGCCCATTTCCTGCATTCTCTTCTTGGTGGGTTGGGCGCGCTTCGATCCCGCCGTTTCCGCCGTTGTAACTCACATGATTGTTAGAGTTGTTATTGATGACGGTCGTGTTATAGGTGTTGTGAATATTCGTGACGTTTACGTTGTTCACCTCACGGTTATAGAAGAAGCGGTCATGTTCCCATCTTCCGCCTTCGTAGCCTCGACCGAAATAGCCATAGCCGTAGTCGATTCCGCCATAGAAGCCGATTTCGGAACCCCAATAGCCCTCGTGAAACAAGAATCCGTTGCCGCCCCAACCCCAATACGGTGGGGTCCAGAGGTAACCGACTTCCGGTGCTTCAATCCAGGTTCCGGGGACCCAGTAATAATCGTCTTCGCCGTAAGCCCAATAGCCGGGCGTCCATAGGTAGCCGTCGCCGGGACAGAACGGCTGCTCATAAATTGGTAGTGCGGGCGGACCGAAGGAAACCGAAATACCGATTTGCCCAAAAGATGCTGTCGAAACCACGACCAACACCAGTGCGAACAACATAGAACGGAGGGACGGGATGATGCGCATTTGTTCTCCTTATCGCCTATCTCTTATTGCCTAATCTCTGAGTACCTGTCTCGAACTGCTACAGCGAAATGTTGATCGCAATTGCGACTCTGGGATACCCGCGGTTGTACAAGTAATAGCCGTCGTCTACATAGTTGATGTAGACATCATCGGTGTCATACCAGTTGCTGGCCCAGTATTCCGGCCATGGATCGACTGGGCTGAACCAGTAACCGCGATACTGAAAGCGCGGGTATCCGTTTGTGACAAGGTAGGGGAGTCCATAAATACGGAATCCATGGCGGGGCCCGAAATAGCCGCGGAAGTGATCGTCGGGAATACGGTATCCGTCGTAGCCGCCACGCTGCTGCCAAGTACGATGTTCTGTTCTCCAGCTTTGAGCGCGATGCTGCCGCCAGGCTGATTGCACGATTCGGCGCCCTTCCGGACGGCGCGCCGCATGGTCATTGCCGCGCTGGCGTGGGACGCGCTGCTGCTGAGCGCGTTGCGGTTGCGGACGCTCTTGATTGACCTGCCGGGATCGTGTGTCTTCCCGCTGACCGCGCTGCTCCTGCCGCTGCGGTTCTGATACGCGATGCTGTTCCCCCTCCGCGGGCTTGCCTTGCTGCTCGTGGTCACCGCCCTGCTCGTGTCGATCCTGTGCATAGGCGGAAGTGCCGATCCCAAGAAGCAAAGCCAGCGTCGCGGTACTGAAGAATCCAAACGGTTTCATAAGTGCCTCGATTCCCGACCCCTAACGCGGGCTTCCGGTAGTGACTGGCGTGCCGATAGCCTCGCCGGATACCAGCAACTCCACTCTTCGATTTTGCTGACGGCCGGCAGCGTTGTCGTTGGTAGCGACGGGCAAAGTGCTGCCGAAACCAGCTGCTGTAACCGAGTTTGTCGTAACACCTTGTTGCACGAGATAGTCGCGCACCGAGCCAGCTCGATCCTCCGATAAGGTCTGATTCATGGCGTCGCCGCCGACGTTATCGGTGTAGCCACCGACTGCGATGTTGAGCCCCGGATAAGATAGCAGAATGCCTGCAACCTTCGCCAGCTTCTCGCGCGCTCCCGATTTGAGCGAATACTTTCCCGTGTCAAACAAGACATCGGACATGCTGACGATGAGTCCACGCGCGCTGTCGCGCGTTTGAAGGATCAGATTCAATTGCTCGGACAGCTTCAGGCGCATGGCAGCTTTGTCTGTGTCCGCTTGTTGAGCGCTCTGCTGAGCTTGCTGAGCGACTAAACGGGATTGGTCGGCATCGGCTTGAGCGGCGGAGATTGCACTGGCGGATGCCACCTGGCTATTCGTCAAATCAGACTTAGCTTGAGCTGTTTGCGAATTCGCGATGGCTGCGTCATCCTTCGCCTTTGCTGCATCCATTTCCGCTTGATTCTTGGCGGCCTCTGCACTGGCGGCATCCGACTGGGCGGCCTGCTTCTGACGCATTGCCTCGTCGGCTTGAGTTTTTAAGCGGGCCTGTGCTTCAGAGGAATTGTTGCGTTCGTTGGCCAAGCGCTGCTCGGCAATCTTTTTGACTGCAATGGCACGCGCATCCTCGGCTGTTTGCACGGCCTCGCGGGATACCGCAATCAGAGGCTTTCTGTCGAGGTGCTTGTCGGTGGCGTAGGTATCCGCGTTGTTCATCAACTGGACAGCGTGCTGGTAACTGTCGGCGGCGTACATTTCTGCACCTTCGGATTGCGCGATGCGAACGGCATTGCGCGCTTCAAAGAATTCGAGCGGTAAATTGGCATTCAGAATCACGGGATCAAATTTGTAGCCGGTGGGAATATAGCCACCGCGTTCCATCAGCTCATACTTCGCGTTCACGGGCTGGATGCTTCCTCTGGTGTCGGGACGAATTACGTTTTCAAGAACGACCACATTGCTGGGCTGCCGCACTGCATAATAGGGTTCCGCAGTAACGATGAGGGCAAATGCCTGCAGGTCCGTCGTAACGTCCAGTTTGCTGCGATGGTTGTCCCCGACTAAGACTTCGCCCAGGTTCACGGCCCGGCCTTCGGGCGAGATCGCCCACAGAATGTAGGTCAGGTATTCGTTGCCGAAGCTGGTTGGTTTCTGCAGGTTTGCAAACTCCACTTCGATGGACATGGTTCCGCGTTTGCTGTTGATCTTGGCTTGTCCATTCGCCGACGGCATCAAGTCCGTGCCTGCAAAATCCAGTTTCGTGGCTCCGCTACGGTGCCGATAAGTAACTGCAGGCGCGGTGCGACTGACTACATTGACGCGGAAAGTGGGGGTTGGATTCTGAGCCAGTCCAGCCAGGCTTCCCAGGATCGTCAGGGTCAAGAGCAATTTCGTTTTCACGGTATTTCCTTCTGGCAGATGCCTGCCGCGTTCTGCTTAGTTGCGATTTATCAGTTATGGAGCAACGCTGGGAGGGATGTTTTGGTTACATCATCCTTTTCCGACGTGGATATTGGAAACAGAGTGAAACAGGCCGGAAACATTCAAAATCCACAAAACCACAACGATTACTACAACAGCATTCAGAATCGATTTGATGGTTCCCTGCATGGGGATATAGCGATTGACCAGCCACAGCAGAACACCCACAACGATGAGAACTTCTACCAGTTGAATTAGAGGCATGATCTTGGACCTTTCGTGTTTTGCAAGTACGCACTTCTTCGCTTCGTGGGCGCGCCATTCTCGCGCTCAACGGCTGCGAATTCGACGTCGTGGCTCTCAGCGCACGCGCAGCGTAAGTATAGAATGACAGCTAGCGTTCGTTGCGTCTGAGCAACATTGCTCACATCAGGAGATGGGGGAGCTCTTATTGGAGGGGGTTTTCGACCGAAAGCGGAGATCCGAGGCCTAAAGAGGATATCTGGGCTTGTCTATCACTTAGAACGTACTTTTTGGACGTGCTACTGCGGCAGAGCTTGGCGCGTACTATCGAGAGCTGCGTAGCGCACTGGGAGCCCCATCCGCCGAGCACTCAAATTCCTGAGCACACTCGAAGCATACTTTGTAGGATCTTCGTTTGATTGTGAATACGCGGCTCATGTGGCTGTGATGGCAACCGAAGATAAGTTGAAAAAGCCAGCGCGCCGGGTTCATCGATCCTGGTCGCGCCGACGTTCTTCGCAGCTTCCGTTAGCATCCAACCAAGTCAGTAGTTCGCGAATACTGGCACGGGCCAGGGCAATCGCGCAGTCGGCGGCTCCGTAGTAAATGTTGAGCGAGTCGCCATCGGGATCCACGGTGTACCCACACGGAAATACGACATCGTTCACGTCGCCGCTACGCTCGTACTCAGCCTCCGGTCCAAAGATCCAGGAATCTCCGCGGATCAGAACCTTTTCCGGACTCTCCAAATCGAACAAAGCCAAACCTAAGCGATACAGACAACCCGAAGGCGTGTGCCGCACTCCGTGATAGAGCACGAGCCATCCGCGGGAGGTTTCGATCGGTGGCGGCGACAGGCCAATCTTGTTGGCGTCCCACCAGGCGCCGCGGCGCGCTTCCAACATCAGGCGATGGCTGCCCCAATGGCGAAGGTCGGGAGAGTAGGAAATCCACATGTGAGCGCCGAGGGATGTCACGGGACGATGAATGAGTGCCCAGAATCCACCTATTTTTCTAGGCAGAAGCGCGGAGTCTTTGTCTTCTGGCGACATGATGACGCCATAGCGTTCAAACTTCTTGAAATCTTTGGTCAACGCTAAAGACACGCCGGGGCCGCCTCGCGAATACGAGGTATAGGTGACCGCGTATTGCTCTAGTTCAGGAACAAACGTGATGCGAGGATCCTCGATGCCCCAAAGCTCTTCGGGATAGTTCTTAGGATCGGGCATCATTGTTGGTTCAGAATCAATCACCCAGCCGTCTACGCCATTGGCCGAACGAGCCGCGCAAAGATGAGACAACCCCCGTCGATCTTCAACGCGGCACAATAGCAAAGTTGTTCCGTCCGCTAAGCGCGTGGCGCCCGCGTTAAACACACTGTTAATGGGATACGGCCAGTGCTTGCCGGTTAGGATCGGGTTTGCGGGATGACGAAGAAGTAAGTCTGCATAGCTGGTAGGTGGGACAATGCTCATAAGGAATTCATTTCACACCATGCACATGTTTAACTAGGCCACGAGAAGCCAAAGTGGGTATTGGGGGAGTACTCTTCGCCGCCTGGAACCGATTCTTGGTCGGCACTCGGCCAAAAGCGATCTGGCGGGAAACTGCGGATTGGAGTGGACTCGATTCTTCTACAAGAAGGTCGTGCCATTCCAGTTCGCTTTGCGCTTCGTAGTTGTTTATCGTAGCGTTTGACATTGTGTTTTCTTTGCGGAGAGAGTTGCTAGGCCCTCGTTCCGAGGCGGATTCAAAAGCCGCCAGCTTTAAAACCGTTGGAAAGGAACAGATCGTTCTCGGCCGGTGCGTCCACTGAGTCGTGGGTCTATCCACAGATTTCTGATTTCTGCAGCAGTCGCATTTCGACTAGCGCGAGAAGAAAAGCTAAGGTTGATTCGGCTCCCTGATTTTCATTTACGCGCTCGGGATGAAGTCCGTCGCGGCAACCACCAGTAGTTGGATCATACAGGGAAACCTGCAGATCGTTGCTTCCCAAAAACCAATTGAAGGCCGTCCAAGCCGCTTGCCGCCAGTGCTCGTCCCCGGTCAATCGATATGCATCGAGACACGCCGAAACCGAGCCGCCGGCTTCCACCGGTTGTTGATCGAAACGAGCGCGCTCGAATCCCTTGCGGTAAAAGCCCTGCGAGCCAATGGGCACGAAATGATTTGTTTCACCGTTGCGCTGTACGGTACCAAGCCAGTTCAGAGCTTCGAGACCGACTGCGATCATGCGTTCATTTCCGGTGCGGCGACCCACAAGAAGAACAGCTTGCGGCAGTCGAGCATTGGAATAAGCCAGAATGTCTTCAAACCACATCCATTCCGCAGATCGATTGCCGTTATAATTATCAAGCAGTCGAGTGGCCAGAACAGAACTCAGTTTCTGAGCATCCCGATCGCCTGGGAATCCGGTTAGATATTCTTCAATCCCCAACAAAGCGAAGGCCCAGGCACGGGGGCTAGTAAACGCAAGCACAGCCGGAATTGCAAGCTCGAAAAGACGTCCCGCCGCGCCACGCAAGCTCTGGTCCCTGGAGCAGCCAAGAACAGCTCCAAGCGCCCATAACGCCCGCCCATGGCTGTCTTCCGAACCTTCATCCTCTGCCCACTTGCGCTCATAGTTGAAGAAGTTTCGAAATCGGCCATTCGCATGATTGAAAGCGTGTCCGAGGAAAGCGAGGTAGCGCGCAGCCAGATTGTCGACCGTCGCTTTCGCCTGCCCTTCTTGGGTGTCCCCGCAGTGTTGCAGGAGGGTAGCGAGAATGAGTGCGCGGGCGTTGTCATCGGTAGTATATCCTTCATTGTAATTTGGAACACCAAAAATTGCATGTTGCAGCATGCCGGTGTCGTCCGTCAAACGATGCAGGTGATCGAGTGTGAGCGTAGGCAGCTTGTTCAGTTGCTTTTCTGCAGCCGTGTCCATGAAAGTTACACGCGGATCCTGCATGCGATCACTGCGAGCCTGCGTGAAACTCGCCATGTATCCTTGCGCGGCCTTCTTCCAAACCATATCCCGGGCATACAGATAAGCGCGTTTGCGCATAGCATGACGCAGGGCGGGTGTATCCAGGAGTTCAATCGTCTTTTGCGCAATAGCATCGGGATTTTGGAACGGAACCAGTGCGCCGCGGCGGTCGTCCAGGAGTTCAATCGCATGCCAATAGGGAGTCGAGATAATCGCTTTCCCGGCGCCCAACGCGAAAGCCAGCGTTCCGGAAACTACTTGCGCCTCAAATCGGTAAGGCGTGATGTAGATATCCGCTGCGCCAATAAACTCCGCCATTTCATCGGGAGTGACGAAGCGATTGTGGAAGACCACGTTCTCCGCGACTCCCATTTCCTTGGCCAACGCTTGCAGGGACTCGCGATAGTGATCGCCCTCGCGCCGGAGTATGTGGGGATGGGTTGCGCCCGCAACCATATAAACAACGTTTTTATGTCGCGACAGAATCTGCGGCAACGCTTTTATAACGTTTTCAATTCCCTTGTTCGGCGAAAGTAGTCCGAACGTCAGAAGAACAGCTTTTCCCTCAACGCCAAAGCGATCTTTGTAGAAGTTGGGATCTAAAAACGGCAGATCCGGAACCCCGTGCGGAACCATATCGATCTTGCTGCCCGGAACCCTGTAGATCTCCTGCAAAAACTGGGAGGAAAGCTGACTCATCACAATCAGGCGGTCGGAACGCTCTGCAATCTGCTCCATTACCATCATTTGATCGGCATTTGGCTCGCGCAGAACGGTGTGCAGAGTGGTTACTACGGGCATCTTCAAACCGCGCAAGAAGTGCAAAATATGACTGCCAGCCGGTCCGCCAAAGATGCCATACTCATGTTGCAGGCAGACCATGTCGATGTTGTTGAAGTTCAGAAATTCGGCGGCTTCCTGATAAGACTTCAGATCGTCTTGCGAGAGGGCCCAGCGCACGCGCGCCGGATAGTCGTACCCTTCTTCCGTATCGTTCACGGGCAGAGCCAGCAAGCGAGCTGTCCCATACTCGGCCGCGATTGCCGCACAAAGATCTGTGGTGAACGTCGCAATCCCACACTGGCGCGGAAGGTAATTTCCAATCACAGCGATGCGGCTCGGCTTCGAGTGTGCTTTCAGGCGAGCGGAAGAGTCGACTGATCGAGTTACTGGCTCGGGCGCAATGACTTCCAATATGCGCTCGGGCAAAGTTGCGTCCAATGTAGACATCCCTAGACCCTTGTATTCCTGATCTCATTATTGCTGAGAGCAGTTCCTTGAGCTGGTCAAGATTGACCAGTCTCGTATCGAGCTAAGGTGCATGCTAACGTTCATGAAACCCAAGGCAGAACCATCCCTGTCGGCTCGGTGCCCCACTTGTGGCGCTGAAGCAGGAGAAAAGTGCGAGCTCAGCACAGGACAACCTCGAACTCAACCTCATGAAGAGCGCCGTCTCGCGAGCGCTAAGAAAACGCCTAGCACCGCAATCGACACAGAGAGGAAATCATGACAACCGCCGAACTCGATCTCGAAACTAAAGAAGCCAAGGCTCCACAAGACAATTCGACTATGAATGCTTTGGTCTATCACGGTCCCGGTAACAAAGCGTGGGAGAGCGTGCCACGCCCGAAATTGCAAGCTCCAACCGATGCGATTGTGCGGATTACCACATCCACAATTTGCGGAACCGATCTCCACATTTTGAAGGGCGACCTGCCCGATGTAACTGACGGACGGATTCTTGGGCACGAAGGCATCGGCATCGTCGAACAGGTTGGAACATCCGTCTCGGAATTTCACGTCGGCGACAAGGTCATCATCTCGTGCGTGACGGCCTGCCTGAAGTGCGACTTTTGTAAAAGAAGTATGTATTCCCATTGTCGGCACGGCGGCTGGATTTTGGGCAACACGTTGGATGGAACTCAAGCTGAATATGTCCGCATCCCTCACGCCGATGGAAGTCTTTATATTTTCCCTCCAGGCGGAGACGAAGAAGCGCTCGTCATGCTAAGCGACATTTTCCCGACTGGCTATGAGTGCGGCGTGCTCAACGGGCAAGTGAAGCCCGGCGACCGGATTGCTATCGTGGGTGCCGGACCAATCGGGCTCGCCGTTCTGCTTACAGCGCAATTCTATTCACCAGCAGCCATCATCATGATTGACCTAGACGGCAAGCGCCTCGCTGTCGCTAAACAGTTTGGCGCCACCACGGCAATCAACAGTTCGGATGGACAAGCCGTCAAGCACGTGATGGAACTAACGCACGGAGGAGGCGTCGATGTCGCAATCGAGGCAGTCGGGATTCCCGCAACCTTCGATATCTGCCAGGCCATTGTCGCGGCAGGTGGGCGGATTGCAAACGTGGGCGTCCACGGCAAACCAGTGCAGCTGCATATGGAAAAGCTTTGGGACCGAAACATCTCGTTAACCACGCGACTCGTGGATACGAGCACATTACCCATGCTGCTGAAGGTGGTTCGTTCGGGCAAACTCGATCCGCGCAAACTGGTGAGCCATCGCTTCGCGATGAGCGACATCCTGCAGGCTTATGACACTTTCGCGAATGCCGCTAAGGAAGGCGCACTCAAGATCGTTCTGACCAATGCTTAGTTGTCGCTGTGTGAGGAATGACTAGTGTTTCTATCCAGCAATAGCGAACCGGACTAGCTTCTGGCGGTCATCAGGTGCGCAGGCTCTTCGAGAATATCGAGCAGCGCGTTAGCGCAATTCACCCGATTTCTTTTTTCCCCCACCGCCTCCCGACACGACGCTACGAGGGTTTGCGCGGAGTAAGCGTGCGCGGAGCTTGGACTGACTGGCTGGCTGGAAGACTTCCATCTGGGAGTTGCGCGCATGTTCGAGGATGCATTGGACAGCTAAGTCCGAATCAACGAATTCCTTGCGCAATGACAGAGGCAAGTCGACGGAAGTGCGGCTTTCGTGAAGCAACTTTTCCCAAGCTGCAAGGCAAGGCTCAACCCCACTTGGCGGGGGACGATGTAAAAAGCATTGGCCAGCGTGCTGCCGGGCTAGCCGATCCAGTGCTGAACTGTTCGGAACTGCCCTGGAGAGGCACGATGGCTTGGCACTTCCCTCATCAACTCTTTGTGCAATTCGCGAATGAGACGGACGCAGAGTGGAGGCCTCTTGAGCCGCGAAATCTCATGCTCCAAGGCAACGACGTGGTTGCCAACTTCTCGCATTTCTTCAGGACTGCGATCTACAGCGGCCCCTGCTGCGGCCGCCAGTGGCTTGCTGCCTCCACTTCGATTGTTCTCAGAGAGAAAATATATCGTCCGTATTTTCTCTAACTCAAGACTGCTGCCAGTTCTGCTGTCTTTTTTGATGTGGGATCAAAATATTTTGCTCTAAACTAAAAACTGACATTGATTAGTTTGCAAATGAGGTGCTTTATGAATGTTGTATCTTTCGTCCCCCGAAATCAAGCAGAACCTAACCACCGAACAACGAATGGAGCTGATTTTGGATCTCACCCGTCGGATGGACTTGTTGGAGGATCTCTTAAAGTCGGCAAGAGAGAAATGGCATTTGTCCGAGGATGGTACATTGCAGCGTCCGCGGAGCTGCTGAGAATCTAGCCGTATTGCTCTCGCGACAAGCCAGTGTAAATTCCTGGTCCAGTCGAATCGCGCTTGTAACCTTGACTATGCTTACATCAGCCAGCGTACCTCAAACCCAACGTCTTGCGACAGCGCCGAATGAAGCGCTTTAGAGGCTTGTTAAAAAAGCATTCTCGGCAGTCATGCGCAGCTTGTTTCAGTGCATTGAACTAACTGAAACGCAGCAAACAGCAGATTCCTCATGATAAAACTGTTCGGAATGACAATCTTTAAAGAGTTTTTCAACAACCTGCTAGAAGTTCATGGAATGACTTTCCATGCCATCCAGGCTGTCAAGAGTCCCCGCAGGCTCCAAGCAATTGTGCGCAGCCAGTTAGTGGAGACAAGCTTTCTACACACGGAACGTTCCAAGCTGTTTGCGAGGCGATTGTGGAGTGGAATCTGAACGAGCGCAGTGGAACCCCAAATAACTGCCAGCAACAGGACGCCCGTCGTGACGCCCCATCTGGGCACAAGAGCTGGCCTGAAGAAGAAAAGCGCGGCAGCGCTTAGAAGTTCCGCAAGCATCGGGGGACCCACCACCCATTGCGTCCGACCCGTGTGTTGCTGATGGTACTGTTTGAATTCGGAAGGTCCCGCCAATAGAAACAGAGGGTAGTGCACCAACTGCACAAACCAGATCAGGCCAACCATTGTCCAAGTCGCAGAGAACTGAACTAGCAGAATCAGTTTGGTTAGTTCGTCAGGCTTGGGAGCCGGAGGGATCAATCGGAGACCTAACTTTCCTGGCGATGATGCCGGTACGCTTGCAGGAGGATGGCAGCGAATGGAATCCACCAAATCAAATCATTGGTGAGGATCGTCCCTCCCGCGCGCCAGGGCAACGAGCCGCGCAGCGCGGCTTGCAGAAAGCCCACGGGTCCGAAGATTTTTCCCAGCAAGCCAACCAGGACGATAGGCCAGTGCCGCAGCGGATCCCGGGCAGCGAGCGGAAATGCGACCACAAATATCCTCCCCACGCCACATTGTAGATCGCTGCCGCCCATAGAGTGATCCGCAACCAGCGCGAGGTAGCAGAGTTGTCTTTCACCATACTTGCCGACACTGCACAAGTACCAACAGTCGCGGATGGCCTTCCCGCTCGAGCTATAAAAAACGGCTGGGTCAATAGCGCCCAGCCGTCACATCCAACACAGATATACCGCGAACTACTGGGGCAAAAGCACCGAGTCGATTACGTGGATGACGCCGTTGCTGCATTGAATGTCGGTCTTGACAACATTGGCGCTGTCAACCATGACCTTGCCGCCTTTGGCCATAACCTTAACGCTTTTGCCGTTGACAGTCTTGGCTTCCGTCAGCTTAACCACATCCTTGGCCATTACTTTTCCGGAAACTACGTGATAAGTGAGGATCGCGACCAGCTTCTCTTTATTTTCAGGCTTCAGCAGATCTTCTACCGTCCCGGCAGGCAGCTTGGCGAACGCCGCATCGGTGGGGGCGAAGACTGTGAATGGACCCGCTCCCTTGAGCGTGTCGACCAAGCCAGCGGCCTTCAGGGCAGCAGCGAGAGTCTTAAAGTCTCCAGCTGCAACGGCGGTATCTACGATGTCTTTCTTGGATGCTGCCAGTGCATTGCTGCTGAAGGTAAGGGCCAGCATCAAAGCCAGCAAGCCCGTAACGTAGATTCGTTTCATGGGGGTTTCTCCTAAATCAAGACTGATTCAGCCGATTTTCAGCTGTCGTAACAGGAGATTAAGAAAAGTCCTTTTCCGATTGAGAAAATTAAGCGAAAGCGCGGATTCGTTTTCTTCGGGATGGATCGGAGTCTTTGATTTGTCACTCGGATTAAAAGGCAGGGTTGTATGGACTTTTTTAGCAAGTACGCGAGATGCGGTTGGTCTTTTCTTTTTAATCAAATCTATTTAATTTAAGAGAATCTTCCTGCGGAATGGCTTCATCCAAGAACTTGGTAGATTAAAAAAAACGGAGATGAGTTAAATGTTCACAAAAGGTCATTGGATGATTCTAGCGGCGGCATTTTTGTCATTCTTGTTTTCGGTTTCTCTGTGGTTCGGATTCGGTATGAGCGCCAATAAAGAAGCTGGCCTATTCGTTGGCATCTGGGTGCCATCCATTCTTTCGGCAGGAACCTACTTCCAACAGGCGGCACGAGGAAAGCGAAATGTCTGACACCGGCATCTTCATCGTTGGTTTTTTCACCTTTCTGCTGCTGGGTGGTGGCTTCACCTTTAGCGTGTTAGAAATTCAACGTTTCGGTCGAGAGGCGGTGGTCAGAGACGAGACGAACAAGCGGAGTCGGCAATGACCCGTGCATGTCCAGAAGGTGGAACACTTCGATGAACGAATCGTATGTCATCTTCGGGGCCTACGGAGGCGTGGGCTCTGCCCTGTGCCGCCGCCTCTCCAAGCAAGGCGCACATCTTCTGGTGGCAGGCCGAGACGAAGTGCGTCTGGCTAGCCTAGCCGCAGAAATCGGAGCGGAGTCTTTTTGCCTTGACGCCAGCAACCTGCGACAGGTGGAGTCTTGCCTGCAACGAGCCACGGAATTGTATGGTTCTATCCATGGTGTAGCCAATTGCGTGGGTTCGCTTCTTCTCAAGCCCGCGCACTTGCTCTCCGAAGAAGATTGGGATGCGACGATCAACACAAATCTGAAGTCAGCCTTTGCAGTAGTTCGTGGTGCGACCGTGAGCATGGCACAGTCTGGCGGATCTATCGTCCTGCTCTCCACGGCTGCGGCGCGCATTGGACTGGCCAATCACGAAGCAATCTCGGCCGCCAAAGCGGGCATCGAAGGACTGGCGCTTGCCGCCGCCGCCTCCTACGCCTCGAAGGGAATACGAGTCAATTGCGTTGCGCCCGGTATGACTCGCACGCCTCTCACGGCCAAGCTACTGCAAAATGAAATGATGGCGAAAGCGTCCGCCAGCATGCACGCACTCGGACGAATCGGCGAGCCGAACGATGTGGCTTCCGCGATCGAGTGGTTGCTCAGCCCTGAGCAGAGTTGGGTAACGGGCCAGGTGATTGGCGTGGACGGCGGACTCTCCCGAATTCGCTCTCGAGCCTGATACGAATCGAGGTGACCATCGAACCTGAGTATCTCCCTAGGGAATTGTGGTAATAAGCGCTGTGCACGGTCTGTCGCCCAACTTGCAGTAAGTGTGGGGTACGCTGGAATCAAAGTAGATTGAGTCTCCAGCCTCCAATTCGTAACCGTGGCCGCCGATCGCAACCACGAGAGATCCGGAGAATAAGTACAACAATTCTGCTCCCGCATGAGTGTGCGGTTTCAGTTTTTCCTTGGCAATCTTCTGGAACTCCGCATGGTAGGCGTTCACTTTCCTTGGTATTGCCCCGTAATCGAGAGCTTCGAAAAAGTAGGATACATCGGATGTTCCTGGGCGTTCGGGAAAGCGTTGGCGGTCCCGTTTCTTTGCCACCGCCACTACGTGCCGCTTCCGCTCGTCGGTGAAAAAGTGTTCTAGCCCAACGTCGAACACAGTCGCGATACGCGCCAGCGTGGGCAAAGTGGGATGGAGCTTTCCGCGTTCGAGCTTGGATAGAAGGGCTGCTGAAAGCCCGGCATGTCGGCCCAGCTCTACCAGCCCAAGCTTCTTTCGCAGACGGAGAGCTTTCAGCTTCTCACCAATCGCGTAAGGCTTAAGCCAGTTCGACACCGTTTCTTTCGCACTGGCAGGCTCAGCTTGCTTACCGTCCGAGGGAGGCGGAGCTTCGTTATCCCGTCCATTGGTTCCGATTCCGAACATCGTAATCTCCTATCTCATCAGTAAAAATGTATTTCTTTACACTCAATTATATAGATGCGAAAGGAGCAGGAACGTCGCAACTTTCCGCAGCGAACCCCCTAGCTCGGAATACCTCTTGGCACCGTCCATCGCGCATCTGCTGGCTTGTCTGTTTGCCTTTTACCAGCGAGACAATCTCGAACCGGATATTGCTTCCAGTATTCTCAAAACACGATCTAGCTCGAGTTCAGTCCAGCCCGGCAGTAGGTCGAGACATCTCTTAAATAGAGCGTTTTTGAGGGCTCTAGTTACAGTCTTTGGAGAGCATGGGGTGGAGCCTTCGGAATGGCCACCTCCCCCTTAGTGCCCCGAGAGTCGGTCTGCAGAGCATCGCTGAACCACGTTCCCAATCCCGTCAACTAAGAGTCGGACGCTGGTCAGATCGAGCACTGCTGTCCCGGCTCACGGGCCACTCCAGCGGTCTGAACCGTTCGTGGGCGCTTAGTCGAACGAGCGGCCTACGACGCCCAGTCGAGGACCAAGATTTTTAAGGGTTGCAGCTTTCCGGCTTGTTTTAGTTTAGCGACAAATTTATTGACCATTGTGAATCCTGAGGTTGGAGGTTGATATCTATTTGGGTAGAGAGCGTTTGCCGCAACCGGAAGGCTCTTTTTTGACCAAAATTGAACTCAGGAGAAACAGACATGGCAGAAAATACGGCGGATACTCGTACTTGGCCAGACCTCGCGATTAGCCTTTACGACCGGCTTACAGGCAGAGGAGCCGAAATTGAATACGAATTCAACAACCTGGAATTGTCAGTTCCGAGCGCAGTGGGTGCGCAAGCGGAGCATGCCAAGTGGATCATCAAGGGAATGGTGAAGATCCGGACCCGCGACACCGCGAAACACTAAAATGGTAGCCTTCCTGGAGGTCACCGCACTGCTGGAAATCACCCTTGCTGGCTCAACGATTGATGGGTCAAAGATTTCGTTGAGGGGGAACGGCTCGCGGCTCGAGGTTGACCTGCCGGATTTACGCACAGCACTTTTGATCAAGCGGCACTTCGAGAGTATGTTGAACATGATCGATGCGGTCTTGCGATCAACTGGCTTGGTTCTTAGTCTGCGGCTGCAAAGCGCTGAGCTAGGCCGCCTTGGATATGGGGCTGAGCCGACTTTCATGGGGCGGCTGGCGGGTTGCTCCGGTCTGGAGCTTCGGATATTTCCGTTCCTATGGGCGGTATCCAGATCGTTCTTCGGCTCAAACCATAGGGGCAAGCGCACTTAGTTTATTCGGGCCGCTCCGTTCCAGGAGCGGTCTTCGCAACTTTGGCCATTCGGTTTGGAGCTCAAATGCAATTAGCGACTGATTCCCGACCACTGGTTTTGCTGACTGGAGCCACCGGTTACATTGGAGGGCGACTTCTTAAGGGTCTTGAAAAGGCGGGTCGATCCGTTCGCTGTTTAGCCAGAAATCCTCAATTTCTGCAGACTCGCGTAGCGGCTAAAACTGAAGTTGTTCAGGGAGACTGCTTGGAACCGGCTTCGCTGCCTGCGGCCATGGCAGGAGTACATACGGCTTACTATCTGGTCCACTCCATGGGTTCCCCTGGTAAGTTTGAAGAAGAGGACCGCCAGGCGGCTCGTCATTTTGCCGATGCGGCACGGCAGGCGGGCGTGCAGCGCATCATTTACTTGGGCGGACTGGGCGAACAGGGCCGCGCGCTGTCGGCCCATTTACGGAGTCGGCAAGAAGTAGCGGACATTCTCCGATCTTCTGAAGTTCCAGTGATAGAATTTCGCGCATCGATTGTGATCGGTTCGGGTAGCCTCTCTTTTGAAATGATTCGAGCTCTGGTCCAGCGCTTACCGGTCATGATTTGCCCGCGCTGGGTCGCTGTAAAAGCGCAACCGATCGCGGTCGAAGATGTGGTTGCCTATCTGCTGGCAGCACTGGACCTGCCCGCTGGGGAATCCGCGATGTTCGAAATCGGTGGCGCTGACCAGGTGAGTTACGGCGAGATCATGCAGGAATACGCGCGGCAGTGCGGTTTGCGGCGGTGGACGATTTCAGTCCCGATTCTGACGCCTCGCCTTTCCAGCTTGTGGTTGGGCTTAGTCACGCCAATTTACGCCCGCGTCGGACGAAAGCTAGTCGACAGCTTACGGAATCCAACACTGGTGTCGGATCCATCCGCACTCGGAATGTTTAGTATCAGGCCAAAGAACTTGCAATGGGCTATTGAGAGAGCTTTGCGGAACGAAGATGAGGAATTTGCGGCAACGCGCTGGTCCGATGCTCTTTCGTCGGCGGGGAAGAGTGCTTCGTGGGGTGGAGTGCTCTTTGGAACTAGACTAGTGGATTCTCGGAGTGTGCAGGTCTGCGCTTCGCCTGCAGCTGCGTTCGCACCCATTCGGAAAATAGGCGGAAAAAATGGCTGGTACTATGCCGGGTTCTTGTGGTGGCTGCGCGGCTTTCTTGACATCCTGATAGGTGGAGTTGGCATGCGACGGGGGCGGCGGAATGCGCAGACTCTGGCTGTGGGCGACGCGCTGGATTTCTGGCGCGTGGAGAAATTCGAACCCGACCAAAGATTGAGTCTGACTGCTGAAATGAAAGTTCCTGGGCGCGCCTGGCTCGAGTTTGAGGTTGAACCAGTCGGCGAGGGGGCAGATTCAAAAATATCAACGATTCGGCAAACCGCAATTTTCGATCCTGCGGGTCTCGGTGGTCTCGCGTATTGGTGGGCGCTCTACCCGCTTCATCGATGGATTTTTGCAGGCATGCTGCGCGCGATCGCAACCCGGGCGGAAATGGAAGCGGCCAATTCGGCCTGAGACGATCCAGTCACTCTTTCTCAAGTAACTCGACCGAATTGCCAGCGGGATCTGTAATGTAGACCGACTTTGTTCCGTCTCGATGTGCTTTCAAGGGCCCGAAATCGCCAGCTTTCGGCGTAAAGAAACCCAGATGCGGTGGATGTTGAGAAGCAACCACCAGAGCCAGCTTTATATTCGAAAATTGCACTAACGCCCAAGTATCGTCCTGGTAAAGGACTTCACAGTTGAAATGGCGACGATACCAATCCAGGGCCGGTGGAATTTCGTTGACTGAAATTGCGACGTGATCGACTGTATCTAAACTGCTGCTCACTTGAGCCCTCGGAGTTTGGAATGACTGCGCTTTCGGAAACTGTTTCTATAGATGACTCTTTGAGGGAGTGGATTCATCGAACGCAAGCGATCAATGGCAGTTTCCGGAGTCCGACGTGTTTGAAAATCATCTAAACGACTCCTAGACAATTATGACCAGTGCGGAAACAACTTTAATGCAGTCGGCGGCAACCGAAGATCCAATCTCCAGGCTTCTATCGGTTGAACGCGTAACGAAGGAATACAAGACTGATGGCGAGCCGGTTCGAGCTCTTCATGACCTCTCCATCGAAATTGGCTCGGGCCGGTTCGTCGCTCTTGTTGGACGGAGCGGTTGCGGCAAATCCACGCTGCTCAATTTGGCGGGGGCTATGGATTTTCCCACCAGCGGACACGTGTTGCTGGACGGCATTGCTACGGATCAGCTTAGCGAAACGCAATTGACGCAATTGCGCCGCGAAAAAGTCGGCTTCATTTTTCAGTCGTTCCAATTACTGCACACGTTGAGCGCGATTGAAAACATCGAACTTCCGCTCTTGCTGGCGGGGCACGGAAATCCTCGACCGCAGGCACGGGAGCGGCTTGTATCCGTCGGGCTCGCGGAACTGGCCGACCGCATGCCCCATCAACTCTCCGGTGGTCAAATGCAGCGGGTGGCCATTGCTCGCGCGTTGGTTCACTCGCCCCGTATCCTGCTCGCAGATGAGCCCACCGGCAACCTGGATACAGCAACCGGGAACTCTATTCTCGAAGAACTCCAGCGCATCTGCATTGCGCACAAGACGACCATCTTGATGGCGACGCATAGCGCCGAATCGGCTTCTTTCGTCGACACGGTTGTCCACATGCGAGATGGACATATTGAGGAGATTGTGCGCTCCTGATATGGCGTCCCTGTCGCTTTTCTCCCGCCTGATCGTTCGCCCAGCTCGGCGCGAGCCCGCTCGCTCACTTCTTATAGTCCTCGCTGTTGCCTTGGGTGTATCCGTTGTGCTGGCGATCGATCTTGCCAGCAGCGCGGCTGCGGGTTCGTTTCGTTCTTCCATGGAAACATTGGCGGGCGACAACGATCTTGAGGTCACTGCCGTTGGCGGCGTGGCAGATCAAATCGTCGGGCAGTTGGCGATTCTTCCCTACTCGATTCGAGTGAGTCCGCGAATTGAAGATCACGCTACCGTCGTCGCCAGCGGCGAAACTGTGCCTCTCATCGCTATCGATGTCGTCGCCGAAGCTAACAGCCACAAAGACCAGCAGGCTCAAAATCAGAATGTCGACAGTCGCAAGATCGAGACTCCTAAGATCGACGGCTTCAAGCACATCAATGATGCTGACGCGATTTGGACCACCCGGCAACTTGCCGGGAAGGTTGGGGACAAGATCACGCTCCTGATCAACGATCAAAAGCGGGACTATACAGTTCGCGGCTTCGTTCCCGAGTCAGCGCAGGTCAACGGAAATGTGGTGTTGATGGACATCGCCGCTGCACAGAACGCGACTGGCAAGGCGGGCCATGTCGACCGCATTCTGCTCAAGGTTCCCGAGCAACCAGGTTTCGATGTCTGGCAGCAGAAGTTGCGCGCCGTTCTCCCGAGTGGAGTTGAGCTGAATGCGCAAGGAAGCCAAACCGCCGCGAATCGGCGCATGCTCTCTGCTTTCCGATGGAACCTTGGTATTCTGAGTTACGTCGCTCTTTTGGTCGGAGCGTTCTTGATTTACAACACGATTTCGGTTTCCGTCGTCCGCAGGCGAGCCGATATCGGCACGATTCGAGCTCTTGGAGCCAGCCGTAATACGATCCTTGCAGCATTTCTGGCGGAGGCGGCAGTCTTCGGATTTGTTGGAGCGGTTCTCGCGTTGCCACTGGGACGGCTGATGGCGACAGGAGCGGTACGGCTTCTGGCCACGACCGTCGACGCGCTCTACATTTCCAGCCGCCCGGGCTCCCTAAGTCTTTCCGGCGAATCCGTAGTTTTGGCGTTGGTCGTCGGCATAGGCGTTGCAGTTGTTTCCGCTCTGGCGCCTGCTCGGGAAGCCTCCCTGGTGCCGCCGACGGAAGCGATGGCGCGTGGAGCCCGCGAATACACGATTCGCGTCGAGCGCACCCGCGATGCTTGGATTGCGTTGGCGTTAGCCCTTGCCGCTGCACTTGCTGCGCGCTTTCCCGCTATTGCCGGCAAACCGCTGTTCGGATATCTTTCCGCTCTGCTGCTGATTGCGGCCTCCGCACTTGCGATTCCTGCCCTGGTTTTCTGGATCACTTCGGTTGCCTCCACAACGCTCAGGAAATTCATGGGCGTGGAAGCTATGCTCGCGTCCCGCAGCCTGGCAGGTTCGCTTCGGCGCACATCGGTGTTAGTCGCGGCGCTCTCCACCGCCATTGCGATGATGACTTCGGTTGGCATCATGGTTGGCAGTTTTCGGCAGACCGTAACCACGTGGATGGATAGCCAACTTCCCGCTGACCTCTATTTACGGCCCGCCGGCGATCCGTCTGCGGACCGGCATCCCACAATCGCTCTCGATTTAACTGATCGCATCGCCAGGCTTCCGGGTGTGGAAAGTGTGAGCCGCTTTCGCGCCTACGAAATTCAATATGAAGGTTTGCCCGTGACGCTGGGTTCGGCGGAAACCAACTTGTCGCGCTTTTACCAGTCTTCCGGTTTCTTATCGCGACGACCGGCCAAAGACGTGCTGAAGGAACTCTTGTCGCCCGATGCTGCGATTGTTAGCGAGCCCTTTGCCAACAAACATCACGCGAAGGCAGGCGATGTTCTCACTCTGCCGCTGGGCGAGAAACTTGTGAAGTTGCGCATCGTCGATATTTTCTACGATTACGCCAACGAACGTGGTTACGTCATTCTTGATCGTTCCACCATTTTGCGCTATCTGCCCGATCCCTCGGCTTCGAATCTCGCCGTCTATTTGGCTCCGGAAGCCGATCTGGAAACTGTGCGCAATGAAATTAAGGCGTCAGCCGCACACAGTGAAGTGTTGATTTTTTCCAATCGCGACATCCGGCATGAAGCCATCCGTATATTCGACCAGACGTTTGCCATTACTTACGCACTGGAGGCGATTGCGATCCTCGTCGCAGTGATGGGCGTTGCTGGCGCGCTGATGTCGATCGTCATTGACCGGCGCCGTGAGTTTGGACTACTCCGCTTTCTGGGAGCCGCATCCTCTCAAATCCGCAAGCTCATTCTCGTCGAGGCGGGGTTGATCGGCATTCTCTCGAACATTGCAGGCGTCGTCCTGGGAGTGCTGCTTTCGTTAGTCCTTATCTTCGTCATCAATAAGCAGTCGTTTGGATGGACAATCCAGTTTCACTGGCCCGTCGCAATTTTGTTAGGCGCGCTGACCGGCGTCTACGTGGCAACCGTGCTGGCGGGCATCTATCCCGCACGGATCGCGCAGCGCCTGAATCCAATTGAGGTGGTCCATGAGGAATAGACTTGCCGGCTTGATCACCATATTCCTGATTGGGAACTCAATCGCTGTGAGCGCCTGGGCCGCCGACTACAAGGTAGCGCTACCCGGCTATCACTACCAATTTCCCCGCGATCACTTCAATCACCCGGACTACCAGACGGAATGGTGGTACTACACGGGCAACTTGAGGGCCTCTGACGGGCACCGATTCGGCTTTGAGTTGACGTTTTTCCGGCAAAGCATTTCACGCGATGCGAATCCGTCGCCCTGGCACATCCACGACCTCTACTTGGCGCATCTTGCGTTGAGCGACATTAGCGGACACCGGTTTTATCATGAGGAGCGCATCAGTCGCGCGGGTCCAGGGATGGCTGGCGTGGACGAGAACACCGGCGTGATTTGGAACGGCAACTGGCAGGCACAGCGGGAGGAGGATGCGCAGCAATTGCGCGGAATCGGCCAAGAATTTGATATTCAGCTGAACCTCAAAACTCAAAAACCTCCTGTGATTCACGGCCGAGATGGAATTAGCCGGAAGGCCGAAGGCGTGGGACATGCGTCGCACTACATTTCGTTCACGCGGTTGCTCACTTCGGGATCTATCGAGCTCAAAGATGACACTTATAAAGTAGAAGGTACGTCGTGGATGGACCACGAATTCTTCACCGAGTCTCTGGATCTTACCGATAACGGATGGGATTGGTTGAGTTTGCAGCTCGATGACAACACCGAGCTGATGCTCTATCGCCTGCGTCACAAAGACGGGACCATCGAACCATATTCTTCGGGCACCTACGTCGATGCACAAGGCAAGACGACTTTTCTCTCGCTGAAAGATTTCAGTATGACTCCTGGTGGCGAGACCTGGAAGAGCTCGCAAAGCAAGGGAACTTACCCTGTCCGATGGCACGTATCCGTCCCGAGCCTCGCGATCAAAGTCGATGTTGCTACGCCGCTTCCAAATCAGGAACTCACCAGCGCTATTGGCCCGAGCTACTGGGAGGGTGCGATTGATATTACAGGACAGCGCGCCGGCATTCCGCTGCACGGCGTCGGCTACCTGGAGATGACCGGCTACGGCGTGGCTCATGGAGCGAGCGTGGCACCTTGAGCGATGGCTCGTTTCGCGTTACACGCGTCGGTGGATTTTCGCTCACTGCGTCTGTTTTACGTGGCAGGCAAACAAGCAACAAGCTTTTACACTCCGAAGCACGCAACGGTAAAAAAAGGGTTCGCGTTTCATGTTGTTCAACTGTTTTATCTGTACGGTTAATTTATTACCTAATTCGATAATCGCACAGGAGAAACTCTTATGACGCAAGCTACACTCGCAACCCACGATATCGTTGATACTGCGGTCGCTGCCGGTTCTTTCAAGACCCTGGCAACTGCCTTAACCTCCGCCGGGTTGGTGGACACAATGAAGGGAGCGGGACCTTTCACAGTTTTCGCTCCGACCGACGAAGCCTTTGCCAAACTACCCGCTGGCACAGTCGAGACTCTGCTGAAGCCGGAAAATCATGATAAGCTGCGCGGCATTCTGACCTATCACGTAGTGCCGGGTAAGGTTAGTGCGGCCGATGTGGTCGCGCTGACCTCAGCAAAAACCGTGAATGGGCAGTCCCTCAAGATCGCCACTCACCACGGTGGTGTGACAGTCGATGCCGCGAACGTGGTAAAGACCGACATCGTTTGCAGCAACGGCATCATTCATGTGATCGATTCCGTTATCCTGCCCCAGTAACATTCCTTGAGATGAGGTAGCTTGTCGGGGATACAGCTCGACCTTGAAAACTTGAAAGCGCATGCTTTCAGCAAAATTTTGGATGGCACGAGAGAACATCGTGCCATCCTTTTTTGCTGGCCTTTCGGGCTCTTCTTTCGTCCTGATTTAGGTCCCTACGCTTTCGAGGTGTTGCCAGCCAGGCCTTTGGCGGCAGATCGAATGTACGCGGCATTACATCCGCAGCTGCGCGAAATTAGCGACCAGAGAATCGAAACTTTAAATGCAGATGTTTCTCACATCGTCCTGCGACATCAAGGCGGTGCGCTGTCTTCCTTGGTGTCCAGTCACGCCATTCAACGGTATCGCCGGCCAGCATTGGAGTTCTACGGAAGGCAGGTGAAGCGCTTGGCGTGAACTGCTGCGGGACACGTTCGAGATCTAATCAACGAGCAAATCGTTCTTTTGACAGCTGCTGGCGTCGACTTTCTAATCATGTGAGCCCGGAGAGTGCGGAAAACCTCAACATGGCGGGAACCATGACCAGAAACCCTACCGTAACCCAGATCACCATCGACTGCGCCGAGATGCGGTTGGTGCCCAGCTTCATCGTGATGCCGCACACTCCCCACAGAAAGATGGCGATGACAGCGTAGAGCACCCAGTGCATCACAGGCCTCCGAGTGAGAGTATGGAAATTGCAGCCAAGGCCAATACGACCCCGCCTATCTGTACACGATTCAGCCGCTCGCGCAGAAAGATGACAGCCAGAACGACCGTAAGTAACGGATAAAGACCGGTCACAGGCGTCACTACCGATACGTTTTCCGCTTTCAGCGCAGCGTAATAGCCCAGGATGCCAAGGCCGGTCATGAACCCAGTAAGCACCCCAAACGAAACGCCTTTCCAATCGCGATCCAGCTTCCAGCGCATCCGGAATAGCATGGCCAGCGCCACTGGCACCATGCCGAACGAAAATAGTACTTGCAACTGAAACGGACTTGCCGAAGCTGAGCCAATCTTCGCCAAGAATCCCCATAGTCCTTAGAAACCGATGCAGAGCACTGCATACAGCACCCACACGGGGAATCTCCCTTGACTACTGGGCATCTGTAGCGGGCCTCTTTTGATTGAGCAAACCGTATTCGTCTTCCACAATGTAGGAACAAACGCGAAAGGTATCGCAATCAACTCCAGAGAGTCCCGCGAGCCGTTCTGCGGCGAGCTGGATCGGCAGCACATCCAGAATGAACTGCCAGTTGGCATGGACTTCGGGAATCTCCAGCGCGAGATGGCCGGAATCCTCCGGCAACTTTTGTCCGACCAACATCACGGAAGCGCCGAGTTTTTTCAGATCGTCGGCAACGGCAAAGTCTTGCACGCGCATGATGGCAGGGTCGGTCCAAATACAGAACCGCATTCCGGGCACAACGGTCTCCTGCGGTCCGTGCCGAAAGCCGCTCGTATTCATAGCGGTCGCAGGAGATTTTGCACCCTCCTCCCAAAGCAATCTGGCTTGATAGCAACTTGCTTGACTGGGGCCGCGCGCCAGGAAATAGCAGGTCGCTTTCGGTGCGAGCCAGGAAGAGTTGGTCAGTTGTTCCCGCCATACGTCTAATTTTTTTTCTACTGCTGCTAACGCGCGCGAAAGCGATACGCAAGAATCCTTGAAATCGCTGTTATCGAAAGTTGCCAGCGCCGTCGCTGCGACCGCCAGAGTGGAATATGTATTGACCGAAATGGCGTAATCGAGCGCAGCCGGAATGATGATCGCCACTGCGGATTCCTTGGCCAGCGGACTATCCGGCGAGTTCGTAATACCGATCAGCGAAGCGCCCCTCTCGCGAATCTTTGCGATCAGCTGAACAATTTCAATGCTGCGGCCTGTCCGGGAAATCGCAATCACGACTGAGCCGCGCGGAATCGAGGTGAAGTGCATGAGCTCTCCAGCTTCCACCGTGAATACTGGGCGACCTCGCTGGCTAAAGAGAGCGCCAGCACCGAGTGCCGCGTTCCAACTGGCGCCGATGCCGGTCACAAACACATTCCGGGATTCCCGCACCAGCGCGGCAGCTTCGCTCAGTGCAGCGGAGCCTTCTCCATTGAGCCCCGCAATCGCCCGCTGCAACTGACTTGGCTGGCGATATATGTCTTGCAGAAAATGACTCGTCGCGGGCATCTATTTGCAATCCTTCCGTCGGTTGGCTTGGCCTCACGGCTGCTGTTTGACCATTTTCAAGAAAAAGAATCTTACACGAGCGGCAGGCTGCTAGAACGTATTGGAAGATGAGAAAAGAGTTTCGCCCTTCACTTTGATCTCAATATCCACAAGGTACTTCCGGGCGGCTTCAAAATTAATCGAGATGCCGAGACCGGGCTCTGCTGGCGGGAAAACCCGACCTTCGGCATCGCGATCAAGGTGATTCATCGTAAGTTCGCGAGCCAGCGGCTTAGGGGCAAACGGATACTCGCAAATCTCGTGCTCACTTAAACCGGCATACGGTTGCAGAGAAGCACTCAATGCAAGATGCGACGTGAAGGTGTGGTTAACGAAGGTGACTCCACGCGCGTTCGCATATTCGGCTACGCGCTTCGCCGGGCCGATACCGCCGATGCGCCCGCAATCAACCTGGACATATCCCACCCGTCCATAGTCAATCAGATGTTGCGCCATGTAAAAATTGTGAGCGCCCTCTCCACCTGCCAGTTTTACTTTCCTGCTACGGCCCGCCAATTGGCCGTAAGCCTCAAGCGCGCTGGTATGGAAGGGCTCTTCCAACCAAGTAGCTCCAACGTTCTCCAGAACAGGCAAACGACTTGCTGCTGCGTCCACGTTGTCGCCGAAAATCTGCCCCGCATCGACTAGAAGAATCGCATCCGGGCCGAGACCTTCGCGCGCGGCAACGAATTGGTCTACATCGTCTTGCAAGCTGCCTTTGCCGATGGGCCCCCAGCCAAACTTCACTGCGCGGAAGCCACTGCTTCGCGCATTGGCGGCAAACTGCCGCGTTTCTTCCGGTGTGTCGCCAAACAGTTGCGAGGCGTACGGAATCTTGGGATAGATCTTGTCGTACCCAAGGAGCCGCCAAACCGGTTCGCTGCGCGCCTTCCCTAGCAGATCCCACAACGCAATTTCAACGCCCGACCAAGTATGAGGCGCTTGTAGCAGGTCCATGCTATCGAGTTCGATTTGCGCAGCGATGCGAGCGATATCGCTCGGACGGTCGAGAGTCTGGCCCAGTACCGATGCTCCCACCGGCCGACACGCGCCGTGCGACATAGGACAAACAAACGCAGCAATCGAAACAAGTGGCGACGCTTCGCACTCTCCCCAGCCAACAGAGTTCCCACCTGCAACCCGCACCAGCAGGGCGTCCTGGCTGCCATCGCCCTCGGTCGTCACCTCCGGCATGGAGAGGCAGAAGAAGTCTACAGACTCAATTTTCATGAAGCGACCGGGCGGCGAAACTCATGCAAGCGCCCTTGCTCTTCTGTCGCGGCGGGCGCCAAATTCGCATAGCGGGAAGGATCGCTGGCGTATTCTCGCGGCGTGCAATGCATGTACTTCTTAAATACCGAAGCAAAATAAGCGGGACTGCAGAAGCCGCATCGTTCCGCAACTTCTGCCACGTTCAATCGCGGGTCGAGTAACGTTCGTTTCGCCAGATCCACTCGCTGCTGAACCAGAAAATTCTCCAGCGTCATTCCCGTCGTGCGTCGAAACACGCGACTCAAATGTCCGGACGAAAGATGCAGCGCCGCCGACAGATCTTGTATACGAACGCTCGCCGCGCCGTGCTCCTCAATATATTGCGAGACGGCGCGCACGATCTTGTGCTCCCTCTGGCTGTAGGTTGAAGCAATGTGGCTGGAGAGAAACTCGACGAATCCGCGGAAAGCTTCGCCGACGCTAAACGGAGTGGGTGCACGCAATATCCCCGTAACGGCTTGCTCCTTAGCTGCATTCACGCGCTGCGTGTCTCCGCCTGCGGAAATAACCTCCAGAGCAACGTGTTCCACCGCCCACGTCAAAGTCGCCGGAAACTGCTGCGAGCGCGCGGCAGAGCGATCCGTGGGCAATGCTGCCGCCAGAAATTCCCGCGCAGCTGCAGCCGACCCTTCATCCTTCAAAATCGCCCGCATCAGGCGCCCGAACGATTCAACCGGCTGGCTTACTTGCGGCGATGAATCCTGGGAAAACACAACATCACCTCCACCCGAAGCCAGCGCCGCAGCCGCTTCCTGATAAGCCTGAAGCAGCTCCACTGGCGAGCGACGACCTCGGTCGATGCCAACTCGCGCAGGCTCAGCCCACTGCGCACGAACGGCCGCAAGGATCGATTCTGCCATTTCTTGTAATGAAATACGCTCGTGACTTCGGTTGCGCACTTCCAACGACGTAAGAATGCAGATTTCTCCGGGCCGCAGAACCATAGCAAGAGTATTCGGCCATTGTTGACATAAATCTTCTACGGTATGCGACAGTCGATTCAGCGTCAGTTGGTGCGCGAGGTGAGCGCGATCACCGGGATTGTCGGCGCTCGGTGCGACCTGCAATACAAGAACGCGCTCCGGCACTCGCTGCAGCCCCGCGCGCTTCACCAAATCGTGCAACTCTTCCTGATCTTCAATGTCGCCCGAAAGTAGGAGAGCGGCAAGCTCCTTACGATCCAACGCAAGCTGACGGTCATGGTTGCGCTGCGTCTCTGCAATAATCCGCAGCCGCTTCCACGAGTTTGAAATATATCGCGCGAAAAGCTCGAGGATCGTTACCATATCCGCGACTTGCGCCTGGGTCACAACCGGCACGTTATAGTATGCCGCCTCCAGCGTAGCAAAATTGATGTGCGGCTGGCCCGCCAGCGTCTCCGCTACCACACGGAAACCTGCTGGTGTCGGCGGCCCGGTCAAAACCTGCCCTGAGAACAGCGTACCCAGATACTGCCCGTCGGAAATGACAGGCACCGCAATATCAGTCAGTCCTACATAGCAGGAGTAAGCCTGACTGCACCCAGTGGCACGACAACGCTTTTGCGCGGGAATATCCGACGTGGCGCAGGTCTCTTCCTCATGCGCGCCAAAGCCGTGCACTAAATCGCAAAAGAGCGTGCTCGGTGAGCTTCGATTCGTGGCCGCACCCGTGGGCTGTAACTGCACCAAGGCATCCCCGGTGCCAATGCGGTTCTTGAATTTAGGCTTCGCAGGATCAAGATCTTCATTCCACATGAGCTCGACATTCCGGATTGGCCCTGCATTGTTCACCAATAGGAGGAAATGCTTGAAAAGCTCAAGGTCCTTCTGGAATTCCTGCTTTAGTGCGCCGCTCAAAGTGGTAGTCAGTTTCTTCACAAATTTCCCCCGTCCACAAGGAATCCAGATTTTAGTACGGGAAATTCAAAAGGAGAAGCATAAAAACGGCAGAAGCCACCGCTTAAAGAGCTTTTGTGTTGATTAAACGCCTCAGGAGTGTGCGCGAACCGTAAGTCCGCCGTCAACTAGCATATCCGTACCTGTAATAAACGATGAGTTCTTTGCCACCAGAAAAAGCGCCGCGTCGGCCACGTCAGAGGGCAAGCCGCGCCTCCCCAGAGGGTGTAGGTCCGTCGTCTGGGCCGCCAACGCCTCTGGATTCGGCGACTGGCGCAAGTATTCGTCCCAAAGCCGCGTATCAATATATCCGGGACGAATCGCATTCACGCGGATCCCCCGCGGTGCCAGTTCCAACGCCAAGTTTCGCGTAAGAGCTACCAGCCCAGCCTTCGAACATGCGTATGCAACCGAGTCCGGGAAAGCATGTGTGGCATGAACGGAACTGATATTAACGATGGCTCCGCCGGTCGACGGAAATAGTCGCAGCGCAGCCTGCGTCAGCGCAAACGCGCCGCGCAGGTTGATGCCAAGAATCATGTCCCAATCCTCAAGCGTCGTTTCGGCAAAGGGCTTTCCAATTTCCACGCCCGCATTATTGACCAGGATATCGATGCGTCCGTGCCGCTCGCCAATTTTTCCAATCGCTGCGTGAATCTCGTCCAGGCGCAGAAGATCTGTCGGCAAAAACTCAGCCGACAAGGGCGGATGGTCACCAGAAATTTCGGCGGTAGCAGCGATTCCGGCGGCAACGTCCCGGTCCAGCAAAATGACCTGAGCGCCTTCCCAGAGGAAGCGTGCCGCAATGGCCTTGCCAATTCCGTGCGCCGCTCCGCTCACAACAGCTACGCGATCTTTCAGCGCTTGAGGTCTTGTGCCATTGAGGTTCATGCCGGTCCTTGGTTGGCGGTTGAGATGCCCGCAGGCATCGATGCGTGATTCTCTCCAGAAACTTCCTCCAGAAAAATTATCTCGGAACTGTTGGACTCAGAAAGCCGAACGCGTAAACCTGTTTGCATCAACTGCGAACCGCTGACCGTCGCATCCGGAGACGAGTGATCATGGAACCGCACTCGATAGCGCGCCTTGGGCTGCAAACCTTGCAACGAAAACGTGTGCTCGCCTTCCGCCGCAACGCTGCCGCGAAACGCATAGACTACGCCGCTGCGTCGCTGTGGATCGAAGTACTCCATACCATCCCACCGCACGCCATCCGGCCGTTCCGAAATATGATACAGATGCGCATCGCGAATATAAGGACGCAGTTCCGTTTTGTAAAGACGAATCTCTTCCTTGGCCGCAGCATGCTGTTCGGCGTTCCAGGATGTGGTGTCGAGCATGATCGTAAGCCAGCCCATCATGCCGCTGCGCAACATGTAGCGGAAATTCTGGATGTTGGGAGTTGGCCACCGCTCCACGTAGTCCTCCAGCATGGCGGCAGGAAGAACAAAACTGGTGTCGTAAAACGCCCGCCGGTTCGAAAGCGGATCGTAGGTGTCGGTGATGGAAAAATAATCTCCGTGCGCCGCTGAACCGAAGTCCACCATCCGCCCACCGTCGTTACACACCTCGAGCAGCAATCCAGGGTGTTCGGCACGAAGATGCGAGTGAATATCGTAGTAAGCGCGAACCGCGTGATAGCTCACATCCGTCGAGTTTGCGCTGCGGACGAACGTGGAGCCAGAATCACGGTAGATGCACTTGTTCAGCGAGTCCGGCGGCGCGTGGGGATGATCGGTCGCGTCGCACCCCTGCGCGACAAGGTAGCCATCGTGCTCCAGCATATCGAGCTTGTAGTCGGTAACAATGCGATCAGTCTCTTTCTGAGCCCATGCCTGCGCTTTCGGAACGCCGAGATCTACCGTCAACCCTTTGAATGCTTCTGGCTTCCAGGTTACAGGCGGATCGATTGTCAACCATCTGCGCACTTCAGGATCGCGAACATTCAGTGCACCGGGTTGAGTGTCCAAGGCAGCCTGCGTCCAGTCCACCCACAGCCCGAACCTTAAGCCTTGCGAGTGCGCATAATCGGCAATCGGAGCGAGGCCATTCGGAAACTTCTTCGGATCAGGATACCAATCTCCCACCCCACGAAACCATCCTGCGTCGATGTGAAACATTTCCAATCCAAGTTCAACCGAATCGCGAATCATGCGGCGAGCAATCTCTTCGTTCACTTCCATGCCACCGCCCCAGCTGTTGTTGACAGCCAGAGGATATTGCGGATCTTTCCATGCCGCAGGGTTTCCCAACACCTCGCGAACCCACGGCCGCAAAGTGTTCCCTGCAGCGTCGAGGCCGCCCGAATTGGCTCCCAAAAATACGTGCGGTGTTTCAAAAACCTCACCCGGCTTCAGTCGCGTGCGATAGGGGCCGGGATTTGGATTCAGCCCAACCTCACCTCGTAGAGAATTGCCTTTGCGAGCCAAGGTTAGATGAGTTCGCCCACTGAATTCGATGCCGACATACCACCCCTCCTGCGCTGCATCCTTCCGCTGAACAAGAAAGTACGGAATAACTTCCCGCGATTCCCCCGGACTCGGATGCCCGTAAGTGCTCGAAGTCCCCTCCCACTGCGCGCCTTCAGCGAGTGCCACCAAGTGCGTGCCGACGGCTGAAGGCGTGTCCGCGCCCTTCTCTATATACAAATGCTCCAGCGAATCATTCGCAGAAATTTCCCAATCGAAAGCGAAGCTATTCTGCAGTGGAATCCAAACCTCGCGGGAATCCAGGTTTTCAATCCGGATGTCGTGCTCAACCGGACCGTGGGCGGAGCGGGCGTTCCAACGCCAAATCAGCCGCAAATGAGGAGATGCAGAATCAAAAACGTAGGAGACAGAAGTCGCCGAGATATTACTTGCAGCGGGGTTCAAGACCCAAGCAATCGGCACCGATTCCTCGCCAACCTGAGCACTCTCAATCAGTTTCTCGGACGCGCGATTCAGCCAGGCTGGCTGCGTAGAGCTTTGCAGGCTCACCAAGCGCGGAGCTTTCGACGAAGCTTCCAAACTGAGTTCCGTGTCCCCAGTTTTCAGGGTTGCAACTTGCCCGCTCGCAAACCCACCGACCATTAGCAGCGCACAGATTAGCGTGATGCGGATTGAGGTTTTCATCACTACTTTTATCCTGGAAGGGCCACTGGAGCTGGCCCAGAAATAATGCCAGCTCCATGTGCTACTCAGACATCGTTGCTAGAACGTTTCAAGTTAGAAGAAGAAGCGGAACCCAATTTGCATGGTTCGCGGGGGATTGTTGAGATTCAGCCCTCCCTTTTGGAGAACGCCTCCAAAAGTTGCGGAGCTGGGGTTGGCGTCGATTGGTCCGAAATTGGCGTGATTGAAAATGTTCTGCGCTTCCAGCCGGACTTCAACATATCTCGCATCGTCGCCACCGAAATGGATCTTCTTGAGCAGGGTAGCATCGGTAAAGAAGCTACCGGGATTCCGAATTCCAGGTAGTAGAAATCCTGCGTTGCTCAAGCCAAAGTTCGGGGTGTCCGCAAAGGCAGATGAATTCAACACCACCGGGTGGTGGCCCTGTTGGTCGGCATGCACAAAGTTCCCGTTTGCGTCGACCAACGCACTTCCGTAGTTTCCAGATGTACCAATCGGCGTCCCTGCGTTTAGCGAATAACGCAAGGCTGCTCCAGGAGCGGTTTGCCCGCTCGTTCCGTTCAGTCTGGTCCCAATTTGAGGAGTGAAGACCGGCGTGCCCGCCGGACTCCATGTGGTGACACCGGCCACATTCCAGCCTCCAATAACGCCATTTAACAATTTCTCGCCAAAGCTATTGCCTGTGTTCATGAACTGGCGTCCGCGTCCGAACGGAAGCTCGTAAGAATAGTTGAGCAGAAGCGTACGTGGCAGCTCATAGGTCGCCAATCCATACGCCTCCATCAGGTTGTGTGGATCTTGCAGTATGCCCCGTCCGGCTGGTCCGGCGTGCTGAATATCCTTGCCACCGGTGTTGGTAAGAGTTCTGCGATAGGTGAATGATCCTAACAGGGTGAGTCCGTGGTAGCCCCTCGTTTGCAATTGGAAATTGAGGAAATTCGACATCGATCGACCCCAGGTAGCTTGCCCTGGCGTCGCACTTGAGTATTGTGGCGAAAGCCCAAGCAACTGGGATACTGAAAGTGTCGGCTGACTTGCAAACTGTTGCGACTGCCCGAAAAACGGATTGGGAACTTGCGTCGAAAGATTGTTCCCCAGTTGGTAGTAACTCAACGGGATGTTGTTGAGGCTCCATCCCCATAGCGGCATGAGCAGATGAATTCCCCGGGTCCCTGTGTAATCTACGGAAGCAACCCAACTGCGTCCGATTTGGCGCTGAATACTCACGTCCCAGGTATAGTCTTCGGGACTGTCAAAGTGGCCGATTGTGGAAGCGCCGCCCTGATCCGGATTGGCCGCCTGACCAAAAGTCTGGAAACCATAGTCTTTGTTGGTCTTGATGACTGGAAAATAGCCCAAATTGGTGCCCGCCGCTTGCCCAGGGAACGTGCCTAAGCCGTGATCCGGTCCAAGTTCGGAAATCCAATGCTGCTGGTCCAGCGTCGAAACCTGACTAAACGTAATACTGTTGTAGTAAAAACTGAAGAAGTCGGTGGAGAGGCCGTTCAGGCCTTGATAGATGATTCCCGCGCTGGCGTGCAGCACCGTGTAAGGATCGATCGAGTAGGCCATGCCGATGCGAGGCTGGAAATTCTTCCAGTTCGTGGTGTAAAGGTTTTTCTGCGGATATTCCGGCGAGTTGAGGAAAACCACTCGCCCCGTGGCGCCTTGCGTCAGCCAAGCTGGTTGGGGCAGGTTAGCCAGGGCCGGAACCGCTGCCGTAACTTGGCTGTAGTCCCACCCTGCGTTAGGCGTCAACACGTTCTTAGCATGGATGTCGTATTGAATGGCTGAGCTTTGTCCCGGCGCGTAGCTGACGGGCGAGCGGCCTCCGTCGTGATCCCAACGCAAGCCGAGTTGAAGGGTGAGCTTCTTGTTGACCTTCCAGTCATCCATGGCAAATGCACCCTCGTTCCATCCATGAGGAGAAATATTCCAGTTGCCCCATTGGAACGCGTGCGAGGATCCCATCATCAGCTCTGCCAAGGCAAAGCCTGTCGACGAGTCACCGGGGTTGAGGTAACTTTGAACGGAGCCTCCGCCCGGATTGATCCATGCAACGCCGGTATGGTCTCCGCCATGCTCATTGAAGCGCAGGAAGTACTGCTCGAACCCGACCTTCAGCGTGTGTCGACCGAGGATCTTGGTGAAGCTGACGGAGCCGTTGGCGTTCTGGTTAATAAACGTATCAAACTCTGATCCGCCAACGTTGGAGAAACCAGGAAGATTGAGTACGGGTGCGATGTGGCTGGTGGTGCGGGACGGATTATTGATGATGAGCGGGTCGAATCCCCACTGCGTAATATCCACGTTCGGATCCGGGTCGGAACCGTTGCCGGAGACTCCGTCGCTGTACAACTTGGATACGCTAAATCCCAAGTGGGCCTCAAGGACCGATGTAGGCGAGACGACCAAGCTGTATTGCAAGCTGCCAGTGACATCGTGATCGCTGGTTACCGATCGAGCAGCGTGAGCAAATGGGGCGGGGATACGATCCGTCAACCTGGAACGGCTGAAACTAAGATTGAGACGCTGGCTGTTGGAGAGGTTCTCATCCACGCGGGCAAAGAAACGGTCTGTGGGCCGCGTGGTATTAATCGAATCAACGCGATCATTGGTATAGCCGTTCTTCTGCGGTGTGTGGTTTGGCAGGGGATATAGAGCCATGTAGTGCGCGAAGAGCGTGCTTTGTAAAGAAAGCGACGCGTTCCCGGATGGGCAAGTGCCGCCGGAAACATCCGCAGCGGAGCATATTTTCCCGCCCGCCAATCCGTTGATCCCAACTGGCGCTCCGGGCACGCTCGCATATTGCGGGCGTACTCCGGCAGAGATGTTGTAGGGGTCGAAAAGTGCAGCGTAGGTTGTCGGGTTATTGTTATTGTCGAAAGCAAGGATAGTCTTGGAAAAATCTCCGTTGCGTTGCTCTGCGGTCGGAACCGTGCTAAGTACGGTTTGACCGCTGGAGTAGCGCTCACCTTCCCATGCGAAAAAGAAGAAGGTTCGATTCTTGCCGTCGTACAGATGCGGAACCGATAGCGGTCCGCCCAGCGAAAACCCATAGTTGTTCTGACGAAAAGCTTGCTTAGCCAGGCTCAGCGAATCGTTTTGCCAAGTGTTCGCATTCAACGCTTCGTTACGGAAGTATTCGAAGGCGCGTCCATGAAACCTATTCGCGCCGGACTTGGTGCTGATCGATATCGTACCGCCGGAGTACCGACCGTGATCAGCAGTTAGAATGCCGCTCTCGACGCGAAACTCGCCGATGGCGTCAGGCGTCGGAACCGCGCGGTTACTGGCGTTGAATTCAGCATCCTGAATTTGATTGCCATCTACTGTAATACTGGTGCCGTTGACTTGCCCGCCAGAGACGGAATACGAGTTTCCGTTATTCGCTAACAAGTACGCGGCGTTGCCAAGCGACGCAATCTGGTTGCTGAGCGGGCCCTGGCCCTGCACAGCCGGTATCACTGAAGTCAGATCCAAACTGTTGCGATTGAGCTGCGGAAGCTCCGTGATCATCTTGTTGTCCAGCACCGTGGAAGCATTGGTGTTATCCGCCTGCAAAAGCGACTCGGTGGCTGTCACCGTCATCGATTGCTGAACCGACGCTGGCTTCAAGGAGAAGTCCAGGTTGATGCGGTCGGCGAGATGGACCGTCAGATGCGAGCGCTTGACCGCACCAAAGCCATCTTTGGTCACCGCAACCTCATACGGACCGGGGACGAGTTGCGCAAGGAAGTACACACCCGCGCTATTCGATGTGTTGGTGTATGTAACACCCGTCGCCAAGTTGGTTGCCGTAACGGTAGCGGCATCGACCGAAGCTCCGGTTGCATCGGTGACCACACCGGTGACCTGCGCGTTGGAGGATTGCGCGCTAAGAAACGAGCTTGCTCCCAGCAGGATGGTGACCAGTAGCACGGCCAGCGTCCCCGCCTTCACTCCATTCCCGAACCATTGAGTCCGCAGAATCTGCTCGCTTCTTTGCATAAACATCCTCCTCAAAGTTTCGTTGGCCCAGCGCCTCGAATTTCGATCTCGCGGCGCCAAAAAACGACACAAGTTGCCGTCCACTGTTCTATCGGCATTGGTTAAGTACTGCTATGCGGGATCAGGTTATTTTCTTTGTTTAAACTGCAGGGGGTTATTTCGGCGTATTCGCCGGAACCGGCGTTTGCACAGGTTCTTCCAGCTTCAATAGCTGGTCGGCACTTACATGATCGATTTTCTGGATGGTTCCAGAGGGCCAGTGGATTTCCAGCGAAACCTTGTTCTCTGCACCCAGGCCAAAGTGAACCCGTAGATCGCTCGACGACGCATACCCTACGCTATTGGCTACCCGTGCCACCTGAGTCCGACTCGCGCTCTTACAAACAACCTTGGCGCCCAACGCCGACCGATTACTCCTCGTCCCCTCCAGAGAAAGTTGCAGCCAATGCTGGGCGGGACTCCGATTCATCCACAATTCAATTGGCTCGTTGATCGACGACACCGCCACATCAATCCGCCCATCGTTATTGAAATCCGCAAACGCCATGCCGCGATGGAGACGACTTACAGAAAAATCTGCGCCCGCATCCGACGACACATCCATAAATTTTCCGCCCTCATTCTTGAGAACCTTATTCGCCTGCGGCTCATTCGCGTCAAGGCCACCGTTCGCGAGAAAAAGATCGAGCTGGCCATCATTGTCGAAATCCGCGAATCCGCATCCCCATCCGTTCCAGCCGCGACTCAGCGCCAGCAGTCCACTCGAAGCGCTGGCATCCTCAAACGTCCCATCACCACGATTTCGAAACAGCTCAAACGTTTCACCGCGAAGTCCCGTCATGACAATATCCGGAAGACCATCTCCATCGAAATCCCCGAAGTCTGCGCCCATCCCCGAGATTTGACGCCCGTCTCCGTTGTAAGCAACTCCGGCCTGGATGCCAACTTCTTTCAGCTTGCCGCCACCAAGACTGCGGATCAGCAAATTACGATCATTGTCATTCGCAATAAAAATATCAGAGCACCCATCGCCCTCGCTGGCAATCGCAATACCCATTCCCTTCCCCAACACCTTCGCCAGTCCCGCCTCGGCAGAAACTTCCCTGAACGTGCCATTCCCATTGTTGTGAAAAAGCAGCACCGGCTCAGCACGATACATATCGGGATGGCAGTAGGTGCGAGTCGCTCCCGCAAGTCCGCCGCAAATTGGGTCACTCCCCGCAGCCCAATCGCAATAGTTCGACACAATTAAATCGAGGTGCCCGTCGTTGTCGTAGTCAATCCACGCCGCAGCCACCGACCACAATTTGCGGCCTTTCGCATCGAGCCCGCTGACCCCAGCCGCTTGTGTTACATCCGTAAAAGTACCGTCGCCGTTATTTCGATACAGCGTGTTGCCGTGCACGCCGACAACATAGAGGTCATCAAAGCCGTCGTTGTTGAAGTCTCCAACGGCAACGCCCATTTCGTATCCGCGCCCCTGCACGCACGCCTTTTGCGTAACGTCGGTGAACGTCCCATCGCGATTGTTGCGGTAAAGACGATTCCAAAAACGCGGATCAGATTTCTGCAGATTCGGCAAAGACGCACCGTTCACGCAGTAGAGATCAGGCCAGCCATCGTGATCAAAGTCAATCACGCCCAAGCCGCCAAGAACCGTTTCCACCTGATATTTGCGTCCGGAGGCATCGTTACGCAAAACAAAGTCCAGCCCGCAAGCGGGAGCCACGTTCTCGAATTGGATTGCGCCGCTCGGCAAAGGCAGGCCAAACGTTCTTCCCGCAGACTGCGCGATCAAAGCTCCGCCCAACAGCTTGGCGAAACTGCGCCGGTTCAGTGGCTGGTTATTTTTGCCCATCGTCGTCCTGGCTCTTACTATTCCGATCGTTATACGACTTACTCTGAAACGCCTCAGAGAGCTCTTGCGCGGTGGCAAACGCTTTCTCAGCTTCGGCTGTCCGCCCCAGCTTTCTCAAAACCGTTCCCAGAATCTGATGCAGGCTTCCCTTTTCATCGGGATACTTGTGTTCCAAAACCGGCGCAAGATATTGTAGCGCCTCTTCGGCAGCGCCCGTCTGCGCCAAAGCTCTCCCCAACTCGACACGCGCGGTCACGTCAACCGAATCACGTGCCAATATTTCGCGAAGATACGGCACCGCGGCGCCATAATCTCTTTCCTCCATGGCGAGTTTGGCCAGTGTCCGTTTCGCCGAAGTACGTTGCGGATCAATCTTGAGCGCCGCTCTAGCATTCTCGCGAGCAGCATCGTTCTTGCCAGCGCCCAGCTGTGCTTCAGCCAGCCGCTCCAATACCGCCGGATCCCCGGGCCGTCGCGCCAGCGCAGCCTGATATTCCGCAACCGCCGCATTCGCATTCGATTGCAGCCGCAGCAAAATGTCGCCTTGCATCATGTGCAGCACGGCTTCATCCGCACCGGATTTACGCGCTCGTTCCGCTATCTCTCCCGCCTCGAGCGAATAGCAAAGCGAAAGCAGAAACATGCCGTATGGTTCCAGCGACCGCTCAGGGCGCTTTTTTTCCAACATTGGAATGCTCGGGCCGCAGTCATTCAGGCTCCCCAAAGCCGCGCGCCTTCGAAGCCACAGCTCAGGTCGATCCGGCGCATCGTGATTACCGCCCGCAGGACGTACCGCAAATTCGCAGCGCTCCGCCTTCGTCCGCACGCACTCAAAAAACTTCACCGCAGTTCTACTGACCCTCGCAGAACTTGGAGGCCAAACTTCAGCTGGCCACACATGACTCGCCCTCTCCAGTACTGACAAGGAAACCTGCCCCACCGCGTTCAGGCGTTCGACCACATGCGGCCACTCACCCCGCCGCGCGGCCAGTTCCGCATCGACTAGCCAAGCAGCAAGGTCAATGCGTTCAAACTCCAAAGCGTGGTGAAGATATTTTTCCGCCGAGGACAAATCGCTGCCAGCCAAGCTCGCCCGCGCAAGGTCAGTCCAAATCCCCGGAGCCTCTGGATCCAACCCGGCAGCGCGTTCCAGCAATGGCTTTCGCCCAGCATCCGCCGCCGAAAGCGCCAGCGCCTGCAGCCGATACTCCGCCGCCAACCCCTTCTGCGAGCCGCGCAACTGATCCGACATTTTGGAGAATCGCGCCACCGCAAAATCCACAAAGGCAACCGAAGCCTCGGCTGAGTTCGGCGCCACCCGCAACGCCTTCAGGTATGCTTCCGACGCATCGCCATAGAGCTCCTGCCGGGCCAACGCCTCTCCCAAATAAGCCAATGGGAATTCTTCCTTCGGACGAAGCCGCGACGCCGCGCGCAAATATGGAACTGAATTCTTGGTTTCCCCCGTGCGAAGCAAGTCAATGCCGAGCAGCAAGTTGACAAAATAATCCTTCGCATCCAGTCGATAGGCACGCCGAAGAAGGGGCAGCGCCTCCGAATACTGGCCTTTTTCATGCAGCGCAAACGCTTGCTGCATAAGGAATTTGAGGTTCTCTTCCCCCACCGCCAACGGGCAAAGGCCAATGGCCGCCATCATAGCGACAATTCGAAACCAACGACGGCATCCCGCTCTACAAACCTTCATCGAAGTAAGCCCGAGGCCAGCATACGACGCACAGTGCGGATTCAGCAACGGGCAGCGTTGCCAAATTTGTGAAGGAATGTTCGATAAACATCGGCAATAAACAGAACAGAACGTGTATGCTTGCGGGCTAGCTCGATCCAAAGAGGCGATATCGATGAAACTTGCCACCTTCCTATTCTTGCTCCTGACCTCGACCTCCATCGCCGTGGGACAGAAAACTCTGCCCGCCCTAAAGGACGGAACCGTCATTGACGAAAAAACAGACTTTCGTCAAGACGGCCCGCTTCACATTGAAGGCCATGTAAAGCTGAAAGGGATTTTTCTCGATCTGCGCGGACCCATCACAGTAGCTTCCGGCGCCGACCTCACGCTTGAAGACGTAAAAATCAAAGTCTCTGACCCTCCGGGCGCGGCCAACGGAACCAGTGGACTGCAATGTGAAGGTCCTGCGAAAATCACTGTCCTCCGATCCACCTTGGCCGCTGAAGGCACCGCGCACCCTATGTGGGGCCTGCAAGGCGAAGTCACCGTTGATGACTTCCAAACAAAGAACACAGAATTCCATTTAAATCACGTGAACGCCAACCTCAATAACTTCACAATCTTCGAGTTGGAGATTTCCCGCTCGAGTAAGGTCGTGGGTCGGCACCTGCGACTGGTATTTCTTTCCACCCATACCGGCGACGACGACAAGATCGAGTTCTCCAATATTCCCGCCGACCAGCCTTTTTCGCAAAAGCTGCGCATGGGATCGCAGGCTACCGCCGATCTCTCCGACACGACGGTGCAACTTTTTCTGCTCTACGTGCATGGCAGCAGTGACGTGAGTTTGAGTCACATCGGACGCGCGCAACTAGCCATCTTTCCCGATTGCAAAGGAACGCTCACCCTGCCGCACGGAATTATCGGCTCAGCGAAAACACATATACTCGTTCCAGAACTTAGCGCTTCGAACTGTCCCTTCCACATCTACCTCAACGATGTCAATGCGGACACTTGGGACGTTTACGCTCGCGGAAACGCCGATGTTACTTTCACCGGGAGCGTTATTGACGAACTGACGGCGGATGGCAAGGCCAAAATCACTGTTCGCGATTCGGAAGTCTATGCCGACTGGCTCTCTTTCGGCGCCGATTCCACTCTGCGAGTGGAGAATTCCACCGTCGGCGCGCTGCGACTGGCTGCACAGAGGCCGGACTTAGCAACAAGCCAGATTCGATTGAACGGACGCAGTCAAGCAACTTTTGATCACGTGAAATTCGATTGCGGTATCGTTGCCGCTGACGACTCCACACTCGCGATTCACAATTCTCTAACCCCTCCCAACTATATTCGACGCGGAGAGCATGCTGTCGTTCGTGCCGACCCCGAACTTAAAATCGAGATGCTGACGACGGATACTCCGCGGAAGAACTAAGAATTAAAGGACAAGAATTACATGAGTTGCAAGGTAAGCACCGAGTGGTCCTATCGCGGGCTGCGCACCATAGTCTTGGAGAACAAGTTTCTCCGCATCGTCGTCCTGCCTGAAGCCGGCGCGAAGATCTGGCAGATCACCTACAAGCCCCTGGATTCCGATTTGCTCTGGAATAACCCTCGTATCGCTCCCGCTCGTCTGCCGATGAATTCGCGCTACGACGATCTGTGGAGCGGCGGCTGGGATGAACTCTTCCCCAGCGACGAAGCCGGATTGATCGACGGCGAAATCTATCCGGACCACGGCGAGTTCTGGACTGGCGACTGGCAAGCGGAGGCCTTTCACGCGGAGAACAAGGCAGGAGTGATATTGCGTTTTACCACTCCCATCAGCGCGATTTCAGTCGAGAAAACAATCTGGATTGAACCCGATTCTGCTCGCATTCGATTCCGTCACCAGATGACCAACCGGGGAAACGCACCTTTTCCATTTCTCTGGAAACTACATCCAGCCATGGCAGTAACTCCGCAGCACCGCGTAGATTTCCCCGCTATGAAGGTTGTTCTGGAACCAGCATTTCCCGGAACCCTCGGCGGCGGCCCCAGCAGCTTCACTTGGCCAACCGCGAAGGTCGGTGGTAAAGACATTGATTTACGTCCTATTCCTGCTGAATCCGAGCGCCAGCTTTACTTCTTCTACGGAACGGAGATGGCTGCAGGTTGGTGCGCGCTGACCAATACAGCGAATCGCCTCTCTTGCGGGCTAGTTTTTGACCAAAAGGTTTTCCCGAGTTGCTGGCTGTTCGCCAGCTATGGCGGATGGCGCAACTACAACGTCGCCGTGCTGGAACCCTGCACCGGGTACCCGTTGAATTTTGAAGCGATGCAAGCGGCAGGCCGCCACAAGACGTTGGCCCCAGGACAGGTTCTGGATACCGAAGTTTTGTTCACCGTGCAGGAAAATATACAGTCAGTTCAACGCATCGAAGAGGATGGGACAATCATCGCTGGCTGATTGATTTTCACGACTTTAACTTTGGCGGCGCAGCCGGCTCCATCGACAAAAGAATCGCCGCCACAATCGCCAGCACAATCCCAACTCCCTGCCCCGCCGTAAGATGCTCGTGCAGCACCGTGACCGCGAATGCCACGGTCAGCAGGGGATACAGCGAGATCAAGGCAGTCACGATCGCAGCCTTTCCACCGGATTCCATCGCCACGAAACACGTCAGCGCTCCCAGCCCGTTCAGAGTTCCGCCGCCAACTGCCAACCAGAAAATCAACGGGCGCACATGCCAGTGCATCGGCGCGATCACCATTAAGACCGCGGAAATCGCAATCATCGAATACGCAAACCAGATAAACGAAAGCTGGCTCGATATGCCGTTGGTGGCAAGCTTTTGCGTGATGCCGGTAATCCCCCAGAACACCAACGCGATTACTGCGAACAAAATCCAGGCTGGAATCATTTCACACCATGCTCAATAAGTAGATTGCGACCAAGGCCACAACTAGGCCGATCTTCTGCACCGTACCCAGGCGTTCGTGCAAGAACGCCACCGCAAGAACCACCGTGACCAACGGATACAAAGCGGTCGCCGGAACCACAACTGACGCTTTTCCGCCCATGCCGAGCGCGTGAAAAAATGCCATGTTGCCGGTGCCACCCAGGATGCCGGTCAAAAAAGCCCAAGCGATTCCGGAACGCCGCTTTGGACCTCCCGGCGCACGCTGCGATCGCCATGCGAAAATAATTAGCGGAAGAAGTCCAACCGTAAAAAATACTTGGTTGGTATTGGCATCCACGCCGTCGGACGCAACTTTTGAGACGGCTCCCCAAGCTCCCCAACACACGATTGTGAAAAGTGAGTAAGCTAGCCAGCGAGGGATCCCCGCCAAGGTTGGCAAGGGCGGACGTTCGGATTCGATTGCGGTAGCAGTCATGAAAACTCCAAGCGCAGATGAGTATAGCTGTTCGGCACGGAGCGAACACAACTAGCGTGCAGAGCCGACCTCCAAAAGCATCTTCAACACCGAGCCGGGCCGGTGGCTCATGCGTTCCAGCGCATCCTGGCCTTGTTCCAAAGACAGCTTCTGAGTCCAGTTCGAAATATCAATCTGGCCAGCAATCAGCAAGTCTAGCGCTCGCCGGAAATCCACCGGCGTATAAGCGAACGACATCACTACGCGATGTTCTTTGCGAATACTCGCAACAAAATTAACTTCACTTTTCTGCGTACCCATGCCAAGCAGCGCCACCACTCCACCGGGACGACAGAGATCCAATGCCATCTGCCTTGCCGGAGCGCTTCCGCTGGCATCAATCACAACGTCGAAACCGCGCCCCGCCAAGCGTTGCGCTTCAACGACACCATCCGGTGTTCCAGTATTCACAGCCGCTGTGGCACCAAGATTTCGAACCGTCGCCAGGCGTTCATCGTTCACATCGGCCACAAGAACGTCGCGCGCTCCGCTGAGTCTTCCCACCAACAGAGCGAGCGCACCCATCGTACCGGCACCGACAATCGCCAACCGAAACATCGTTGGCGGCCCAACAATCCGAAAAAGATGCACAAGGTTCGCCAGCGGCTCCGCCATCACCGCTTGCGAAGAAGCCAGCGTCTCGGGAATCTCATGAACCTGCGACGCGGGTAGCGCGACGAACTCCGCAAACGATCCCTGGGTTTGCCCCAGCCCCAGCAGTTTCCACGACACGCAAAGATTCTGTGTACCCGAAAGGCACGGATCACACACACCGCAACTAATTAACGGATTCGCCACCACGCGTCGTCCATCGGGCAACCATCCCACCAGTTCGTGTCCCAGAACAAGCGGCGGCTTACGCAAAGCGCTGTGGCCCAAAAAACCGGAAATGTCCGATCCGCAAACTCCAGCCATCTGCACTGCGACTTCCACTTCGCCAGAAAGGACCTGCGGGCGGGGCTGATCCTGCATCTCAACTTTTTCAGGAGCGGTATAAACTAGGGCACGCATGGCGTCTGAGTATACCTGCAGCCATCCTGCTTGGATGATCGAATAAATGATCTTTTCGGTTAATTTGCGCCGCCTGATGAACATTCTGTCGATAATGTACCCTCAGTTCCGAGCGTGAATCTAGATGAAGCTTCTTCGCTATGGCGCACCAGCACAGGAAAAACCAGGCACTTTGGATACCCAGGGACAAATCCGCGACCTCTCCAGAATCGTTCCCGACATAACAGGAGAAACAATTTCCCCCGAATCCATCGCTCGCCTAAGAGCCGTCGACCCCGCCACTTTGCCGCTGGTGCAAGGCAATCAAGGCTTGGCCCCTGCGTTGCAAAGGTCGGCAAATTCATCTGCATTGGCTTGAACTATTCAGATCACGCAGCGGAATCCGGCATGAAAGTTCCCGTCGAGCCCGTAATCTTTATGAAGGCCACGTCCTCAATCTGCGGCCCTGACGACGTCGTCGTAATTCCGCGCGGCGCCACCAAGGCCGATTGGGAAGCGAGTTCGGCGTAGTCATCGGCAAAGCCGCAAAGTATGTCGAAGAAGCCGATGCCATGTCGCATGTTGCCGCCTACTGCGTAATCAACGATCTTTCCGAGCGTGCTTTCCAACTTGAGGGCACAGGGCAGTGGGTGAAAGGCAAAAGCGCCGACACCTTCGGTCCCATCGGTCCGTGGTTGGTCACAGCGGAGGAAGTCCCAAATCCGCAAAGTTTAAAAATGTGGCTGGAGGTCGACGGGCATCGCTTCCAGAACGGCTCCACGCACACCATGGTTTTTGGCGTGCGCTTTCTCATCAGCTATCTCACCCGCTTTATGAGCCTCCAGCCCGGCGACGTCATCACCACCGGACCCCTCCCGGAGTCGGTATGGGCCAGAAGCCCCCGCGCTATCTGAAATCTGGCAATCGTACGCGTTTAGGAATTGACGGTTTGGGTGAGCAAAACCAGAACGTCGTCGCAGAAACCGCCCAGTCTTGGCCCGTGTAGGGCGAGCATCCTGCTCGCCGCCCTTGGCAACTTGGAATCGCCCCGGGACGAAAGACCAACGAAGTTGTTTACCTTTTCTGAACAATCCTTCAATACAGCAACATCCCCGCAATCGACGCCGACATCAAGTTCGCCATCGTTCCCGCCAGCATCGCCCTGATTCCCAACTTCGCCATCTCAGCTTTGCGATTCGGCGCCAACGCCCCGATCCCGCCGATCTGAATCCCTATGCAGCTCAAATTCGCAAATCCGCACAGCGCGAAAGTAGCGATGGTAAACGATCGCTGATCGAGAACACCTTTCAGCCCACCCAGCTTGGAAAACGCTACTAATTCATTGAGCACCATGCGCGTGCCGAGCAAGTCCCCTATGCGCATGCAGTCTTTCCACGGAATTCCAATCAGCCAAGCAATCGGTGCGAACACCGCGCCAGCAATGCTCTCCAGGCTGGACGGAAACCATGCGAACCCAAAGTGCGCCAGCCCGTTGTGCAATCCCAGCATGATTCCATCGGCCAGCGCAATCAGCGCCAAAAACGAAATCAGCATGGCAGCAATATTGATTGCTAGATTCAGGCCGTCCGTCGTACCGCGAGCTATCGCTCCCAGCAGGTTTTGATTCTTCCTCTCGGCTTCGTCCTCTTCATTCATCACCACACGGCCAGCCGTTCTTGGCTGTTCCGTTTCAGGTACTAACATCTTGGAGACCAGAATTGTCCCTGGAGCCGTCATGATCACCGCGCTCAACAAATGCTTGGGCTCCGCGCCCAGCGCGATATACGCCGCCATCATGCCACCAGAAACATGCGCCATCCCGCTGGTCATAATTGTCATCAGCTCCGAGCGCGTAACATCGGGCAGGAAGGGACGAATGGTCAGCGGCGCTTCCGTTTGCCCCATGAAAATACTGGCAGCCACATTCATGGATTCTGCGCCGCTCGCGCCCATCACTCTGGTCATCACCTGGGCTAACAGCTTGATGACGATTTGCATCACGCCGAAGTAATACAGCACGGCAAAAAACGCGGCGATAAAGATAACCGTGGGCAGCACCGTAAAAGCAAAATGGAAACCCACCGGCGAACCTTGCTTGCCAAGGTCTCCAAAAACAAAGGACGAACCTTCGTAGGAATAGCTCAGCAGTTTGTTGACGCCATTCCCAGCCCATTGAAACATAGTGCGCCCGAACTCCACCCGAAGCACAAAAATGGCAAAAGCGATTTGCAGCCCCAGCCCCCAAAGGACGGTCTTCACTCGGATCGCCCGTCGATTGGTGGAAAATGCGTAGGCCAGCCCCAACATTGCCAGCAGGCCCAACACGCCGGTAAATCGCCCCATAGATGAGTTCCCTTCTGGTTACAGCGAATTTTACTTTCGACCCTGAATCACGCGATGCACGAGCGGTTTCTTCTGCGTTGGAGGAGCGCTTTCGATCTGGTAACTGTCGAGCAACAACCGGGTAGCGGCTGCCGCTTTCGTTTCTGAATTGAAATGAACCGTGCAGAGCGGCGTTCCCACTTCCACGCGGTCGCCAACCTTGCAATGCAGCACAATTCCCACCGCCGGATCGACGGAGTCTTCCTTCTTCTCGCGCCCACCGCCTAAAACCACGCATGCCGTGCCCACCGCTTCGCACTTCATTGCGTTCACATAACCTGCCTTCGGACTAGCCACAACCTGCGTATGTTTCGCCTTCGGCAGCCGGGCAGGATCGTCAATCGCACCGACGTCCCCTCCCTGCAGCGCGACCATCTGTCGAAAACGTTGCAGCACTTTTCCGGAATCAATCAACTTCGCGGCATACAGCTTGCCTTGCTCCACGTTGGCAGCAACTCCGCCGAGATACAACATCCAGGCCGCCAGCTCCAGGCACAACTCACGAAGATCTTCAGGACCCTCCCCGCGCATCACCTCAATGCACTCTTCCACTTCCAGAGCGTTGCCAACTTTCAGCCCGAGCGGCTGATCCATGTTCGTGATCAAAGCCACCATAAACTTGCCCATGCGCTCGCCCGTCTCCACCATCAACTCGGCCAGAAATACAGCATCTTCCTCTTCTTTCATGAATGCGCCCGAGCCGGTCTTCACATCAAGAACCAACGCGTCCACGCCTTCCGCAAGTTTCTTGCTCATGATGGAAGCGCAAATCAGATACGGGCTTTCCACCGTACCCGTGACATCGCGCAGCGCATACAGCTTGCGATCAGCTGGGGCAATCTCCGTACTTTGGCCGATCATGCAGCAACCGCACTCCGCCAGCACGCTACGAAATTTTGGAACAGCAAGATTTACGTTGAATCCGGGAATGGCTTCGAGTTTGTCCAGCGTGCCGCCAGTGTGACCCAAGCCGCGGCCACTGATCATGGGCACAGCTAGCCCAGCCGCAGCCGCCAACGGCGCGAGCACAAGAGATGTCTTGTCGCCCACCCCGCCGGTCGAGTGCTTGTCGACCTTCTTTGCGGCAAGCTCAGACAAATCCAGCACATCTCCCGAGCGCAGCATAGCGTCGGTCAAAACCGAAGTTTCAGCGCGTGTAAGACCACGCAGAATCACCGCCATCAGCCAGGCGGAAACTTGGTAATCGGGAACTTCGCCCTTGGTGTAGGCGCGGACGAGATATTCAATTTCTGGACGTGACAGCTCCAGCCCATCGCGCTTCTTGCGGATGACGTCGATCATCCGAATGCTGGTGCTCTCGCTGGTTTGCGGCTCGCTCACTGGAGACGGAATCCTTCCGGCAGCAGTTCCGTTATGTGACTCTTTTTCCAGGCCTTTTTACCTTGAAACAAAATCTTAGCCTCCGGACCGAATTCATAAATCACTTGCCGGCAGGCACCGCACGGCGAACACGGGGCCCCATGGTTATTGACCACCGCAATCGCACGAATCTCAACCTTGGGCCCAAGTTGTGCAACGGCAGTAAAGATGGCGGTCCGCTCGGCGCAGTTCGACAACCCATACGAAGCGTTCTCCACATTACAACCCGCGAAGATCTCGCCCTTAGTCGTCAAGAATGCCGCACCCACGTGAAAGTTCGAATACGGCGCGTGCGCGTTCTTCATCACCTTCCGCGCAGCCTTCAGAAGACGATTGTCTTCACTGGTGAACGAATATTCTGGTGTAGGTTTTGCACCTGATTTTGTGGTCAACTTCTCCCCATTCTTCGCTGGAAAACTGAGTTACCGCTCCATCAGGACTACTTTCTCCAAACCATCAATCTCTGTCAGCTTCACTTCAATTACTTCGCTAGCGGTTGTCTGGACTTTGCGGCCGATAAACGCCGCCTCAATGGGTAGTTCACGATGGCCGCGATCAATCAGAACACAAAGCTGCACGCGACGAGGCCGCCCCAGCGAAAACAGCGCATCCAACGCAGCGCGAATTGTCCGGCCCGTATATAACACGTCATCCACCAGCACAATATTCATGTCCTGAATAGGAAAACCAATTTCCAACTCCTTCACAACAGGCCGCGGGCCCACCGTGGAAAGATCGTCGCGATAGAAAGTAATGTCCAGCGTCCCCACGGGAACTTCAGCCTTCTCGATCCCCGCGATGATCTTGCTCATGCGCTCGGCGATGGGCACGCCGCGCCGCCGGATCCCGATCAGGCCGAGGCGCTCAATGCCGTTCTCCTCCACCACCTGGTAAGCCAGACGAACCAGCGTGCGCTCCACATCCTGCGCCGACAGTATCTCAGCCTTCTCGCGAAGACCAAATTCATGCACCGTTTTTTGAGTATTCATAACGCTATGGATGATACGCGCTCGGCAGGCAAAGTAGTCAAGCTACCCCGAAGTCTGCAACCGGAAATGAATCGTCAGTAATGCGTCCATAGCGTGCTTGCCCCAATGAGAGTAGAACAGAACTCGCCATCCCCAAATGGAGTCCTCGGGCTGGTGTCGAGGTGCCTGGCTAAGGTCAAGGCCTTTCTTAAGATCGCGGTAAATATCAGCAATATCGTCGGCCAGTGTTCCATAGATTGCTTCGGTATCCTGGGTCGGATCGAATACTTGATGATAGGCGTCCCAATCTCCTAGTTTCTCCTTTAAATATCTGTAAAGTCTCCCAGTCTCTTCCTGCTCCCTAGTTGAAACGTTTACAGAAATTACGGGCTTGCCATATCTATCAATCTGCTCTTCGTAGTCGCTGAGGTCCACGTCAGGCAAGGCGATGGCTTCGTCAATCAACTTGGGAAGAATTCGGTAAATCTTTGTTAACAGTTCAGTTCTGTCCAAGGTGGAGGCAGAATCCACGACAGCGCAGAACTGCCGTGCAACTAGGCCGAAGCGGTTGACGACTTCCACCTTGTCTTCCGAAATATTCATCTATTCTCGCCAACCGCGCCACACTTCATTTTCCCTTCACACAGCCACCCTACTTGGCCTGCGAGAACGACGCCACATTACTCTTGTCCACCAGCACCGACCCAGTATCCACAAAGCTGGGAATCGGCGCAGCACTATCTTTCGTCCAGTCGGCGTCCAGCGCAGCGGGCTTGTGATGATGCAAAGTATCCAGCATCTGCAGCCCTACGAAGGCCATCGTATAGGGCTTCTGAGAAATCGTCGCGACAATCCCGTCCTTCTGAATCCAATCCAGCGTTTTCGGATCGGTATCCATGGCCATCACAATCTTGCTGCCCTTCATGTGGGCGCGGTCCACCACTTCGGCCACTTCTTTCCCGGACTGCGCTTCCAGGCACACGAACGCCTGCACGTCATCTTTTCCCTTGCCCAGCATGGCTTCCGTCTTGTCGAAAGCAATGCGCGGATCGCCCTGAATATCAATCTCCTGCGTGATCTTGACGCCCGTACTCGCCAACGCATCTTTGTAGCCGCGCAGCCTGTCCTGCAAATTCGGCTGGCTCGGCATCGTGAACACAACCACGTTGCCCTTACCTTTCAGTTCCTTGGCCAGCCGTTTTCCGCCAACCATCCCCACCTCATAGTTATTGGTGCCGATAAAAAACAGTCGCTTGCTGGCCGGCGCATCCGAGTCCACCGTGATCACCGGAATCCCCGCCGCTATCGCGCTGTTGATGCTGTTCTGCAGCAGTCCGGGATCGGTCACTGCCAGCAGGATTCCACTCGGCTTCTGCTGGATGGCTTCATCCAGTGCTTCTCGTTCCGCTTTCGGATCATAAGTATCCGGGCCGGACTCGGCCACCTTCACCTTCAGCTGTTCTCCAGCTTTCTCAAATCCTAACGTCGCACTTTGCCAATAGGGAACCTTCGTATTCGCCGCAATGAAAACGTAATGCTCGTCGGAATCGTGGGCCGACCCGCAACTGCTGAGAACTACAAAGCACGACAGGGACAACAATGCGGAGAATAACCGGGAGAAACCGAAATTGCGCAAGCCAGACATGGAAGACTCCTTCAACCGCACGCTGCTGAAAGCGTATCGGGTCCAAAGGGAACTCTGGGCGCACTAAATTGTAAACGAGATGTCAATCCGTGGAAAGGGTCGCTGCGATCAGCCGCTGGGAAAAAGGCTCGCGAGAACATCGCGAGCCTTCAGCTTTCCAGAACAACAGCTTACTTCTTCCTCACTTCTGTCAGCACCGTCGTTGCCGCTAGCTGAATCAGCCGCGTCAGCACATCCTCGCCGTCCGATTTCGCCTTACTCTGCTGCGCATTCTGCAGCCTCCGCGCACTCTGCCCCGTTGCCACCAGCTGATACTGCACCGTCACATCATCCTTCGTCTTAATCTGGCTATTGAACCCCGTCAGCTGGCTCATCGCCTGCTGCTACGCCGACATCGCCGCAGCCGACGACGATGGCAGCATTGTCGCCGCCTGGTAGAAGCTCCCGTGGAATCCGCCACCACCCCGCGCAGTGAAGTTGTGGATACCTGCGCCACTAACCAGCCCGGAATGAGCGCGAAAACACACAGGCCCAAGGCAATCGCGACTAGGCGATTGGCCCTGTTCAATACCGTAAAAAGACGAAAATCACCGTAAGAGTATAGGAAGAAAGGTCGATCCATTTTGGCCCGCCTGGCAAATCTTCAGGTTTGAAATCACTGCTTCCCCAAGGATAGAGAGACGGGGGTTACAGGGTGATGAAAGCCAGCAGAGCACATCTCCCGTGTCCGCAGTTTGGCTTCGAAATCCAACATATCTATCTCTTAATGAACAACTTAGTAGAAATATAGGAGCCGAAAAGTAGCCCCTTCGATAGTCACCTCCGAAACTTCTTGACCTTTCGCCCCCCACGCTCTAGAATCCTTGTTTCCATGAGTCGTGAGTTGCAGGCCTCTGGTCCCAGACTAGCCGTTCAATAGCTGGCACGTCACAGGATAAATCCTTGAAATTACGCAACTTCAGAGCTTGCACGCGCATCTAAAGGTGTGGCTGATTATTCTGGTTTCCCCGCAGAAACTAGTAGGTTACTGCCCGGATTAGGGTGCAAGTTAGCCCAACCTAGGCGTTCTCAACTAGGAAGCACCAAACTGCGGCGCTCTTTACTTAGGAAAGAAGGTATCCTCCAATGCGTTCACGCAAAGTTTTCAGCGCTTTACATACCATGAAGAACCGTTATGTCCTATGTCAGCTCGCTTCCAAGGCCACCCGTAAGTTCCACCGGCCCAATACTCGTATTCAGGAAACCATGAACGAGGTCCTCGAGCTGATCGCTTCCGAGCAGATGACCGTTCTGAAGGAACCAGAAACCAACAAATCCGTTGAGGAGCGTCGGCGGGCGGCTTAAGCCAGCCCCGCCGCTCTGCCCCCCGCTACCAGGCTGCGCCTAAGTTATCAGTAACCCTAAAAACAATCCCTTTGTTCAAATCTGATCGTTGCGACCTTTCCCGTTGACCCTCCGCACAACCCCCATTCAGGTGAATCGATGACTATTTCCGAATTAAAAGAAAAAAACATTACCGAGTTGACCAAGATCGCCCGGACCTTGGAACTCCCCGGCACCAGCGGCCTCCGCAAACAAGACCTCATCTTCAAGATACTTCAGGCGCAAAGCGAAAAAGAAGGCCACATTTTCGCCGAAGGCGTTCTTGAAATTCTCCCCGACGGCTACGGTTTCCTCCGCTCGCCCGATTACAACTACCTTCCCGGCCCCGACGACATTTACGTCTCGCCCTCCCAGATTCGCAAATTCGATCTGAAGACTGGCGACACCGTCAGCGGCCAGGTCCGCCCGCCGCACGAAGGCGAAAAATATTTCGCTCTGGTCAAGATCGAAGCCGTCAACTTCGAATCCCCCGACGAAGCGCGCAACAAAATCCTGTTCGACAACCTGACGCCGCTCTATCCGCAAGAACGCATCAAGCTGGAAACCACTCGCGAAAACGCCAGCGCACGCGTCATGGATCTGCTCACGCCCATCGGCAAAGGCCAGCGCGGCCTGATCGTGTCGCCGCCTCGCGCCGGTAAAACCATGCTGCTGCAAAACGTCGCCAACTCCATCACGACGAATCATCCCGAAGTCGTTCTCATCGTCCTTCTGATCGACGAGCGCCCGGAAGAAGTTACCGACATGCAGCGCAGCGTCAAAGGCGAGGTCATTTCCTCCACCTTCGACGAACCAGCAGCCCGCCACGTCCAAGTCGCTGAAATGGTGATTGAAAAAGCGAAGCGCCTGGTCGAACACAAGCGCGATGTAGTGATTCTGCTGGACTCGGTAACCCGTCTAGCCCGCGCCTATAACACCATCGTTCCACCCTCGGGCAAAGTCCTCTCCGGCGGCGTCGATTCCAACGCTCTGCAACGCCCGAAACGCTTCTTCGGATCAGCCCGCAACATTGAAGAAGGCGGCTCGCTGACGATTATTGCGACGGCCCTGATCGACACCGGCTCCCGCATGGATGACGTGATCTTTGAAGAATTCAAAGGTACCGGCAACATGGAAATCATTCTCGACCGCAAACTGGTCGACAAACGCGTATTCCCAGCCATCGACATCCAACGTTCCGGAACAAGAAAAGAAGAAATCCTGATCCCCAAAGAAGACCTGCAACGCATCTGGGTCCTCCGCAAGGTCCTGAACCCGCTATCCCCGGTGGAAGCAATGGAACTGCTCACCGAGCGCATGGCCAAGACGAAGAACAACGCGGAGTTCCTCGCGAATATGAGCGCCCTGTAGGAATTTTTAATATGGTCATCGGCGATTTGTGATTTGGTGTTTGGTCACTTTGTAATTCTTGATTAGTATTCTGGAGATTTAGCAGTCCGAAACACTCGGGATTAGCCGGTAACTTAAGAGTTTGTCATTCCGAACATCTCCACCGTGAGGAATCTGCTATTTCTCGGTCTCGCTCTCCTCAAGACCACAAACACAAAACGGGTGCCCTATCCTTCTTTCGCGCACTCTGCGAAAGAGGGTGGGCTGCAAGCACAAATTCCTCATAAACAATAACTTACCGAAAAGCAATCGATTTCAGATACGCCTTTCGGTGCCCCAGGTTCGCGGGCGCCCTTTGCACGATAACCTGGGAGAAGGTAAGCCGAACCGCCCAAAACGCTCGTTCCAATTCCTCAAATCTCCAACTACAAATCGCTCTTCCCCTCCACCACATACACCCTGCCCGAAGCGCCCGTCTCCACTCCATTCTTCTCGAAATCTTCCTTGATCCGCAGCCGCAGTTCCCGGCCCACATCGTACTGACGGCCAGGATTCACCCGGGCTCCTACCAGGTACTCCACTTCCCCGTTTGCAACTCGTTCAATTCCAAGAACGCGTGGTGTCACTATAAAATCGGTCGCCCACGCCGTATCCTCAGCCATCGCCGCGCCCACCGTCTGCAACAAGCCCATCACCCGCTCGCTGTTTTCCGTGTACGCCGTCGTAGTCCGCAAAAGCACCTGCGACCAATCCCGCGTCAAATTCGAAACCAGCTTAATCTCACTATTCGGAATCGTATGCACAGTCCCATCCGCATCGCGCAACACCGTCCGCCGCAGTGACATATCCTCCACCAACCCTGTCACCCCGGCAGCCCGCACAGTGTCCCCTACGTCATATTGATTCTCCAGCAGGATAAAAAATCCGTTGATCACATCTTTCACCAGGGCCTGCGCCCCAAAGCCAATCGCCAACCCGGCAATCCCCGCACTGGCCAGCACCGGGCCTAGGTTAAAACCCAACTGCGAAAGAATTTCCAGGCCCGCAACAAACACGATAGCGAACATCCCCACGCTGGAGAGCACGCCAGCCAGCGTCTTCGACTGCCGCGCCCGCATTTCCGTATAGCGGTAGGGCACGCTCACAGCGCTCATCCGATTCGTCAGCGCCCGCAACAAACGAATCAGTAAAAACGAGACCACCAGTACAAATACGATCTTCGGCAAATCGTGGTGCAGAAACTGCCGCGCATCCTGCTGCCAGTCCCGCATCAATCCCGGAGCATCCACCGCAGGCTCAACCAGCCCGCCCAAAATAGCGTAAATAGAGTGAGTCATGATTCCTAAAGCGTAGTCGATTCCCCCTTACGCGGCAAAACTCCCGCCACAGAATATAATCGCAAAATACCCAACTTTGAGTCGCTACGAGGTTCTTGTGATCCTGAAGCGCTTGCTACTTTCCCTCTTGTTTCTCACCCTATCTTTCGCCAGCCCAAGCCCGTCCCGAGCGGCATCGCAGGCAGGCGTCCAAATTCCCATCCCCCAAAATCCCTCAGCCCAGCCATCGCCCGAGGACGAGGCCCGCCAGCGCTGGGAGCACGACCACGAAAAAAAAGCCAACGAAGAGCGCTTCCAAAAGATAAAAGATGACACGGAAAAACTCGTCACCCTCTCTAACCAGCTAAAAGAATACGTCGCCAAAGCCAACGAACACACGCTCTCCGTCAATGTGGTCAAGAAAGCTGAAGAAATTGAGAAGCTCGCGAAGAGTGTGAAAGATAAAATGAAGGCAAATTAGTTCGCCGCACAAGCGTCTCGCCGGATTCAGAACCAACTCCTCCAGAGTTTGTCATTCCGAACGGCCCCATCGTGAGGAATCTGTTGCTTCTATAAACGCCCGCGCTCAATCCTCAAACCGCTCCGCCGCCAGCGCCTTCGCCGCTTCCTCCTCCCGATTCTTCGCAGGCGCCGTCGTCTCCAGCGACCGCAACAACCTCCCCGAAATTCCAGCAATCTCCTCCACCGCCGCCAAAAACATCACCTCATTCCCCTTCGACCGTTTGTGGAATCCGGTGATTTTCCTTACAAATTGCAGCGATGCCGCCTGCACTTCATCCGGGCGTCACCGGCGGATCAAAATTAAACAGCGTCTTGATGTTCCGGCACACCGCACCCTCCGGTTTTATTAAATTTTTCCAATATAGAAACGTAAACTTTAACGTTTCACCACAGGGCGCTTCAGCTCAAAGCGTTCTGTCGTTCGCGAGTACTGCAATCCTCCCATGCGGCCAACCAGGTCGAGAGCGTCCCCATCAATTTTGCCATCCCGCATCACACTCTCTTCAACATGAACACAAACAATCCGTCCCAGCACCAGGCTGCTACCTTCTCCATCCGCTCCAAAATCAAGAATCCTCTCCAACCTGCATTCAAAACTCACCGGAGACCCCGCCACCTGCATCGGCGTCACCATCTCCGACGGCCGTGACGCCAGCCTCGCCACTTCAAACTCATTCACGCCATACTCGTAATCGCCACTGGTAAGATTCATCGCCTCAGCCAACTCATACGGAACCACGTTCACCACAAACTCTCCCGTCGCGCGAATATTTACCAGCGTCCCCTTCTCCTCATGCCCGTGCGGAAGCGTACGCACGCCTGGCGAAAAACCCAGTATCGGCGGCTCCGCAGACACCACATTAAAGAATGAAAACGGCGCCAGATTCGGCACGTCGTCGGGACTCACGGTAGAAACCCAGGCAATCGGCCGCGGCGCCACCGCACTCAACAAAATTCGATACAGCTCCCGCGCAGAAATAGCATCAACTCGAACATTCATCCCAGCAGTGTAAATCGAACTCCACTTCCGATGCCGGCAGCCCAAACTGGCCTTCCGCAACCAATCCCTCCAATCCCCCCCAATTCCCATTTTGGGAAATTCTTGTCAAGCCCCCTAAACTACCCTTTTCCTCGCAACTCACTCATTCCAATACAAAGATAGTTCGCAAAATAATGGCGGTTTCCCCCTCCCAACCTGCTATTCTGGATATAGAAGTAAAGATTTCCAAAATCCGCAGCAAAGAAGGCGTGGCCACTGAGCCACGCCTTTTCTTTTGCCCAAAATCAATCGCCACTCAACCCGTCACCAAGGAGTCTACTTTGCCCACAAAAAAAGCTGTCGCCAACCCGCGCAGCCCGCGCAAATCCACCAGAAAGCGTTTCGGAGAACATTCCGAAGCCGCCTTCTTAGAACGCGCCACCTACGAAGGCTTCGGCGTCGCCAAGCCTTGGGGAGACAGCGACCGCTACGACTTCATCCTCGACTCCGGCCACCGCCTCTGGCGCGTCCAGGTCAAATCCACCAGCCACCAAATCGCCGGACGCTACGGCTACCCCTTCATGGCTCACTCCTGGGAGAAGGACGGCTCCAAGCGACCCTATACGCCCGACCAAATCGACATCCTCGCCGCCTACATCGTCCCAGAAAAACTCTGGTACATCATCCCCATTCAGGCCCTCAACGGCACCCTAACTTTCACCCTCTTCTGCCACCAACGCCCCGCAGGACGCGGCGGCGCCCACCGCGCCCACAACTTCGACCAATACCGCGAAGCCTGGCACCTCCTCCGCCTGGAGGCAAAACCGAATGTAGCGCGGGCGGAGAGGATCGTGTAGGGCGAGCATTCCTGCTCGCCGGCCTGGGAGGGGTGGTGAACGCGAGCGAGAAGCAGATTCCTCCCTTCGCAAAAGAACGCTCAGGGTCGGAATGGCAAATTTTCAGAAACTGAATTTACCCTCAACCCTTGTCATTCCGAACGCAGTGAGGAATCTGCTGTTTCTCGCGGACACCCGCTTCTCTCCCGCTGCCAGTTTTTCGCAGACAAGACTGTCCGCGCTACATCTACCACAGCCGCCGCACGCCGTATCTGTCAAACACCGCATCGCTACTCACAATTGGAACACCTTCGGCTTGCGCTTGCGCAATCAGCATACGGTCAAACGGATCTTTATGCGGGCCAGGGAGAAGTCCCGCGCGCAATGCGTGGTCAACCGAAATCGGAAGGCTCTCGAAGCCCTCTTGTGAAAGGACACTGCTGAAATCGGCGATCAGGTCGGCGGCCATATCCAACTTGCCTAAACGGACTTTGGTCGCAATTTCCCACGCCGAAGCCGCGCTGACGACAACCGCGTTGCTGCCCAGCGCGATCAGTTTGCGGGCTTTGACTGGCAGCAAGCGGTCATCGTTCAGCCACCACAGCAAGGCGTGCGTATCCAGAAGGAGTCGCAAAGGAGGCTATTCCCAACTTTCCAACTCGTCGAGAGGAAGAGGCTCGAAGAACTCCGAGCCAAGCTTGATCTTGCCGCGCAACGAGCCCGGCTTGCGATGGCCCTTGCTGTCCTTGAGCGCGACCAGGCGTACGACGGGCTCAGAACCGCGAGCGATGACGACATCTTCGCCGCGACAGGCTTTTTCGATCAGCCGCGAAAGATTCGTCTTGGCTTCGTGAATGGTGACGGTGGGCATAGACATTAGCTAACTATGCTTAGCTAACTAGTTCTAGCCGAATCGCGAGTCCCAGTCAAGCGCTTCGGAACCCAGCCCCACCTCTGTGAAACTCAGTGCTCTCTGTGGTAAAACCTCATTGACCCTCCGCCGCTAAAATGTTATAAAGAAGGGCTTTGTAAACGACTGGTGGGACCGCGGATAGGCTCTCGCAGGCTCTCAAAGCTTTTTTCCGACGCGGCCAAACGCAGATTGCCGTGGAAGCGCATCGGGACTTCAACCCTCACAACCTCGCGGTCGGCTTCGATAAGCAGGCGCGGGACGTGTGCGGCTTGCAGCCAACTACTTGAAATCTTAGCACTGTCTTTATTCTCTGGAGGAACTTCATGTTAACCCGTTTCAAGATGCTGGCGACCTTGGCTGGCTTAATGACCCTGTCTTCCATCCCCTCGTGGGCCCAACCGGAAGCGAGCGGCGAAGCCGGACTGCGCCTGCCGGATATGTCGTCCGTCTCGTTCCTGAACGGCATCGATGGCCACAAGTTGCTGATGATTGGCCTCGTGTTCTGCGTCCTCGGCCTCGGCTTTGGACTGATGATTTACACCAAGCTGAAGAACCTGCCCGTCCATCAGAGCATGCTCGACATCTCCGAGCTGATTTACGAAACCTGCAAAACCTACCTGACAACGCAGGGCAAGTTCATCATGATTCTCTGGGCCTTCATCGCGGTGGTCATCTCGATTTACTTCGGATGGCTAAGCCCAGTACCCGGCAAATCAATCGCCCTGACCCTCCCCATCATCCTCGGCTTTAGCTTAGTCGGCATCGCCGGAAGCTACGGCGTAGCCTGGTTCGGAATCCGCGTTAACACCTTCGCTAACAGCCGCACAGCCTTCGCCGGCCTCCGCGGCAAACCCTACCCCCTGCACCAAATCCCCCTAGAAGCCGGTATGTCAATTGGAATGATGCTTATATCGGTTGAGCTTTTGATTATGTTGTTCATTCTTTTGTTTGTGCCGGCGGATTATGCCGGGCCTTGTTTTATTGGGTTTGCTATTGGGGAATCGTTGGGGGCGGCGGCTTTACGCATTGCCGGCGGCATCTTTACTAAGATTGCGGATATTGGGTCGGACTTGATGAAGATCGTCTTCAAGATTAAGGAAGACGATGCGCGCAACCCGGGCGTGATTGCGGACTGCACGGGGGACAACGCTGGCGACTCGGTTGGACCTTCGGCGGATGGATTTGAAACTTACGGCGTGACCGGCGTGGCGCTGATCACGTTTATTTTGCTGGCCGTGAAGAGTCCTACGATTCAGGTGCAGTTGCTGGTTTGGATTTTTGTGATGCGCATCATGATGCTGGTGGCATCGGCGCTGGCTTACTTCATCAACTCGGCTGTGGTGAAGGCGAAGTATCAGAATGTGGACAAGATGAATTTTGAACATCCGCTGACTTCGCTGGTGTGGTTGACGTCGATTATTTCGATGGTGATGACGTATGTGATTTCTTACCTGATTGTGCCGTCGCTGGGTGGAGATACGTCGCAGTGGTGGAAGCTGGCTTCGATTATCTCCTGCGGAACTTTGGCTGGCGCGGTGATTCCGGAGTTGGTGAAGGTATTTACTTCGACGGAATCGCGGCATGTACGTGAAGTTGTGACGTCGTCGGATGAGGGCGGGGCATCGCTGAACATTTTGTCTGGATTGATCGCTGGAAATTTCTCGGCTTATTGGCTGGGGTTGGCGATGGTGGGATTGATGTCGGTCGCTTACCACTTCTCGCTGATGGATCTAGGAACAAGCTTGGGAATGCTGGCTCCGGCCGTATTTGCTTTCGGGCTGGTGGCATTTGGATTCCTGGGCATGGGTCCGGTCACGATTGCGGTGGATTCTTACGGGCCGGTTACGGACAATGCGCAGTCGGTGTATGAGTTGTCGCTGATTGAAGTTGTTCCAAATATTAAAGCCGATCTGAAGAAGAACTTTGGTATGGATGCGAACTTCGAGCGGGCGAAAGATTTGCTCGAAGAAAACGATGGCGCTGGCAATACGTTCAAGGCTACTGCGAAGCCGGTGCTGATTGGCACGGCTGTGGTGGGGGCGACTACGATGACCTTCTCGATCATCATGGCGCTGACACATGGGCTGACTGAAAACGTGAACAAGCTGTCGTTGCTGCATGCTCCGTTTGTGCTTGGGTTGATCTCGGGCGGTGCGGTGATTTACTGGTTTACCGGTGCTTCGATGCAGGCCGTTACGACTGGCGCTTATCGCGCGGTGGAGTTCATCAAGGCTAATATCAAACTCGATGGCGCCGAAAAAGCTTCGGTCGAGGACAGCAAGAAGGTCGTCGAGATTTGTACGAAGTATGCGCAGCGCGGGATGTTTAACATTTTTCTGGCTGTGTTCTTCGGAACCCTGGCGTTTGCGTTTGTGGAACCGTTCTTCTTTATCGGGTATCTAATTTCGATTGCGATTTTCGGGTTGTATCAGGCGATCTTTATGGCGAACGCCGGCGGAGCCTGGGATAACGCGAAGAAGATCGTAGAAACCGAGTTGAAGAAGAAAGGTACGCCACTGCACGATGCGTGCGTGGTCGGCGACACGGTGGGCGATCCATTCAAGGATACGTCTTCTGTGGCGTTGAATCCGGTGATCAAGTTCACGACGTTGTTTGGATTGTTGGCCGTGGAGTTGGCGGTGAAACTTACGACCAACGCTCCTGTGCTGGTTCACGTTTTGGCGCTGGGATTCTTCCTGGTGTCGGTGTTCTTTGTGCATCGTTCGTTTTATGGAATGCGGATTGGGGCGGACGAGTAAGAGCATTTGTTGGGAGAACGCCACCTGGGAAACTGGGTGGCGTTTTTATTTACCGCAGAGGACGCGGAGGTACGCAGAGGAGATCCGGAAAGCTGGTAACCACCGAGGGCACAGAGGTTCACGGAGGAAACACGGGGACGGAGAACTGGCTCCCACCCTCTTTCGCAAAGTGCGCGAAAGAAGGATGGGGCACCCTCCGTTTTTGGTGGCTCCGCGAAAGTCAAAAGCGGCGAGCAGGAATGCTCGCCCTACATGAACAGATCACTGGAGTGGTTTCAGGGTGCGGAGGTGGAGGACTAGTTGCCAGCGTTGGAGTTCTGGGAGTTGGCTGAAGGACGGCATGCGGCGGTCGGGATTGCCGTTGGTGATTTTCCAGAAGAGCGCGCCGTCGGATTGGGATTGAATTTCTGGCATGGTGAAATTGGCGGCTTTCTTGAGGCCTGTGCCGGTGGGGCCGTGGCATTCGGCGCAGTGACGGTGGAAGAGTTTGGCGCCGCCTGCTGCGGCGTTTTTGTTTTCGGCGAGAGGATTTTTGCGGATGCTGGCCTGGTCTGGGGCGTGCCAGGTGGGGTCTTGTTTGTAGCTGGCATTTTGGGCGGCGGCGTAGATGCAGAGGAGTGCCGCGCAGCCCAAAAGTAGATTCCTCAGGACTGAAGCCCCTCGAAATGACAAATTTGACGGAGGGATATTTGTCACTCTCTTCATTTATTGCCTCCGAAGAGGTGGGCTAGTTTTTGGCGTAAGTTCTGGACTTCGTAGGCGGTACTGAATCGGAACAAGGCTGGGTTGCTGCCGTGAGTCAGGCCGATGGCTGGGGAGAAGCGGAAGGTTACGTTATCGCTGAATTGCCATGCGATCACAGGGGCGATGTAACTCGCTGTGTCTTTGAAGCCGAAGGCTTGCGTGCTGCCGAGGCCGCCGTAGAGTTCGGCGCCGGCGGTAAAGTTTTCGCGGCAGAAGCGGCATTTGTTGGCGGAGGCCAGGGTTGCCAGCGGGCGGTAGGCGCCGAAGGAATAGCCGAATTCGATGCCTTCGTCTTTGGAGAGATTCTTTTCGAAGATGAAGTTCTCAGAGATGTTCCAGTCTTTTACCGTGGAAGACAGGATGAGCTTGGTTTCGATTTCGCGGGCCGGGATGCGGCGCAGCGCGTCATTTGGAATGCCGATATCGAGGGAGTGGCCGACGACTTCTTTGGAGATGCGGCTGGCTTCGTTGATGTCTTCGAATTCAAAGTAGAGGATGGGGTTGATGCGGTGCTCGCGTTTGAGCGGGCGGAAGCGGTTTTCCAGACGCCATCCAGTGAAGACGGCGCTATCGCCGTTGGTGGATTGGCCTTCGATGTAGAGCTCGGTGGTCCAACTGGCGGTGACGCCGTACTCGAGTTCGGCGTAGGGAGCGAAAATGAAACGCTCACCAGTGCGGGGAACGCGGAAAGTGACAGCAGGGGAGAATTCGAGGTTGCCGGGCTCTTCGAGATGGTGGTCGTAGGTGACGAAGTAAGGGGCCTCCTGGGCTTGGGCTAGGAGGGGCAAGACGGACAGCGCGGATATTAAGAGAAAGTAGAAGAAGTTGCGCACTGCATCTCCTGGTAAATTTTTGGGCGACAAATTTCTCTTACTACTTTTGCTGCTGGAGCGATTGTGCGTCAAGGAGAGTGTGTAATCTTTTTGTCGCATTTGCGTGAACGAACAAAGCCTTTCGACCACAGAGGACACTGAGGGTCGCAGAGGAGATCGAGGCTGTATAATCGGCGTTCTTATGGCTCTTGCTGCTGGTATGAAACTTGGTCCGTATGAGATTCAGTCGCCGCTGGGGTCAGGCGGCGTGGGCGAGGTGTATCGCGCGCGCGATACGCGGCTAGGGCGCGATGTTGCGCTGAAAATTTTGCCGGAGTCTTTCGCTGCGGATAGCGAGCGGTTGCATCGCTTCGAGCAGGAGTCGCGGGCGGTCGCTGCATTAAATCATCCGAACATTTTGGTGATCTACGACGTGGGTGGGAGTAATGGCGCGGATTTTCTGGCATCGGAACTGTTGAGCCTGTGGTGCCATTGACGATTGTGGAACATGTGCTGGGTGAGACAAACTAATTCTTGACCACAGAGGACGTTGAGGTTCACAGAGGAAACCGGGAGCGGGTTCGGTTCCAGAGCTGGCGAGCAGGAATGCTCACGCTACACAATCAAGCCCAAAAGCGGCGGACAAGAGTGTCCACCCGCACGGGGGTACGGACCGGGGACATGGGTAACAAAACAGACCGGGGACATAGGTAACACTTGGATCGAGGGACTGAGGCTTGT
>JANXUC010000059.1 GCA_025352065.1 Acidobacteriaceae bacterium
CCCGCAGCCAGCTCGCGTCCGACCGCCGGTCTACGAGCTCCATCCGTTTTTTGCGATCACCGCTTTCAGCCTCTCTTTATCCAGACTCAGGTCCACCACCAGCTTCTTCAGCTTCGTGTTCTCATCCCGTAACTGCTTGGCCTCCTGCGCTTCGTTCACATCCATCCCGCCGTACTTCGCCTTCCAGGCGTAAATCGTGTGCTTCGACACTCCCACTTCCCGCGCCACGTCTTCCGCTTTCCGCCCCGCCTCCAACTGCTTCAGCGCCCCAATCATCTGCGCCTCCGTGTGCTGACTCTTCGACATCGTCTCTCCCCTTTCCGCAATCTGAAATCATACTCACTCGTGCGCGGTTTCCGGGGAGCAGGTCCAGCGCATGCTTCTATTCGGTGGGGCAGTCGTTGGCACCGGTCGAGAGCACTTTCCATGCTGGGTGATCGAATCCATGTGGTCTTATAGCAGCTCAATGATCGACGATGCACCCGCAAAAGAATGGTCAACATGGCACAGTTTCCCGCCGAAGATGAATGTGAGCACTATTGACCGGATCGGTTATATCTCGACTTGGTAGAGTCAAGACGAACGATGTCTAGAGTGGGACCCACAGTTTCCAAAGCGGCCCCTCGGGTCGTCTCTGGACGAAGAAGTATTGCCGCTAATGGATGACGAGGATTGCTGCGATTGCGACGGGACCCCGGCTGTTGCAACGGAACACGCTTCGAACGCCCTTTAAGGAGGAGGAGCCATGGCTATCGAGGCGGCCCAGATCATAGGCCAGAAGTCCAGGCTGATGCGTCGAGAAGAAGTTGCCGAAGGTACTATGGCTTTTCATTTCGAGAAGCCTCCCGGATTCGACTTCAGACCGGGGCAGTATGTGGACGTGACACTGCGCAACCCACCGGAAACTGACGCAGAAGGAAACACCCGCACCTTTTCCATTGCAAGTCCCCCATTTGAAAACGAGCTAACTTTCACCACCCGAATGCGAGACACTGCATTCAAGCGCTCGCTGAAGAAAATAGCGCTGGCTACGGAAGCGCAGATAAGCCATGCCGCAGGCTCCTTCACCCTACACATGAATCGGGCCAAGCCAGCCGTGTTCCTCGCAGGCGGAATCGGCATTACGCCTTTTCACAGCATTGTGCGGCAGGCGGACCGCGACCGGCTCGAGCAAAAGTTATACTTGTTCTATTCCAATCGTCGGCCCGAAGACGCAGCTTTCTTGGACACCCTACAGACCTTGGAGACAACGAATCCCAATTTCCGTTTGATCTGCACCATGACAGAAATGTCCAAGTCCAAGAAAGAATGGAAGGGCGAGACAGTTCTGATAGACAAAGCAATGCTATCCAGGCACCTGGCTGTCCTGCAGGGACCCATCTACTATGTTGCCGGGCCTCCCACCATGGTGGCGGCTACGAGGCAGACGCTGCTAAGTGCCGGGGTTGCAGAGGACGACATTCGGACGGAAGAATTTTCTGGCTATTGAGATACCGAGATGGCGGGCTGCCGTTGCCTGACTGCGGTTGATGGTCTCGCCGACGCGCGGAGGAAAACTATGAACTCACTAGAACAACTTGGGAACTGTGGACAATCCATCTGGCTGGATTACATTCGTCGCGATCTGATCACGAGCGGTGAGTTCCAGCGAATGGTGAAAGAAGATGGTGTGCATGGTGTAACCAGCAATCCCACCATCTTCGAGAAAGCAATTACAGGAGGAACCTCCTACGACGATGAACTGCACTTGCTGTTGTCGGCGGAGCCTGACCGCGACCCCCTTACGCTTTTCGAAATGCTTGAGATTGAGGATCTCCAGATGGCCGCGGACATCTTGCGGCCAGTTTACGATGAAACTGAGGGCGCGGATGGCTTCGTAAGTATCGAGGTCTCTCCTCGACTGGCCTATGACACCGCGGGAAGCATCGCGGAGGCGCGACGTTTGAGGGAGGCTGTAAACCGGCCGAACCTGATGGTGAAGATCCCCTCCACTGTGCAGGGTGTTCAGGCCGTAGAGACCCTGATCGCCGAAGGAATCAACATCAATATCACTCTGATGTTTTCGCTTGCCCACTATGAGGCTGTGGCGCAGGCGTACCTGCGTGGGCTGAAGCGAAATGCGAAGCCCCACGAGGTGTCTTCGGTCGCCTCTTTCTTTGTCAGCCGCGTGGATACACTGGTCGATCAGGCGCTGGACGCTGTCGGAACTCCAGAGGCATTGTCGCTACGGGGAAAGATAGCGATTGCCAATGCCAAGGTCGTGTACCGTCGCTTTCGTGAAATCTTTATGGGAACTGCGTTCGATGAATTCAAGCATCGGGGGGCACGACTCCAGCGTCCGTTGTGGGCAAGCACCGGGACCAAGAACCCAACTTTCTCGGATGTTTTGTATATCGAGGAGTTGATTGGACCACACACCATCAATACCATTCCACCCGCAACGCTGAATGCATTCCGTGATCACGGTCGAGTGCAGCCAACACTCGAAGCGGGAGAGCAAGACGCCGAACAGGCACTGGCCCGCTTGGCCAAGCTGGGTATTGACCTGGGGGCAATCACGGAAAAACTGCTGGCCGATGGCATCACTGCCTTTACCCATTCTTTGGACGAACTGTTGGCCTCGCTGAAAGAGAAACGCAGGGTGCTGCTCGCGAGTCAGGCGGCCCAAAAGGCGGGAATTCAGACCGCTCGTGTTGCGTGAGTTTGTCGAGGTTTGGTGCTCGCAAGGCGATTCCCATGAAACAAGCCGTATTGCAGATGCCGTTGGTAGTTCTGACGATAGGCCACTCCACACGCTCGATTGAAGAGTTCATCCGTCTTCTCAAAGCGCACAGTATAGAAAGGCTGGTTGACGTACGCACCGTCCCGCGCTCGCGGCACAATCCGCAGTTCAACCGTGACCAGCTGTCACCGACTCTGCATCGATCTCGCATCCACTACAAGTACATGCCTGGACTTGGCGGCTTCCGCCACGCACGGCGGGACTCCACCAACACAGGCTGGCATAACGCCAGTTTCCGTGGTTTTGCGGATTACATGCAGACCCCTGAGTTCCGCAAGAGCCTCGACGACTTAATTGAACTTGCGAAGCACGAGCGGCTTGCGGTGATGTGCGCGGAAGCTGTGCCCTGGCGCTGCCATCGCTCACTGATTGCAGATTCCCTGTTGGCGCAAGGAATTGAGGTAAGAGAAATCAGCAACGCGAATCGCACTCGGCTTCACACGCTGACTCCATGGGCCCAGGTCAACGGAACCCAGGTCAGTTATCCCGGTGACGAATCAGCAACGCGAGTACAAGGGTTGTCCGGGACAGGTGTCGCAAAATGACGAACCTTGATTCGGATGCATTTGTTTTCTTCGGCGCCACTGGTGATCTGGCTTTCAAACAAATATTCCCTGCACTTCAAGCCATGATCCGACATGGCCACCTCAATATGCCTATCATCGGCGTGGCGAGGTCTGCGAAAGGTCTTGACGGGCTTCGGGCTCGCGCCCGCGAGAGTCTTGAGAAACACGGTGGCGTGGATCCTCAGGCGTTTGCAGCACTTTCGGCAAAACTCCAGTATGTGAACGGAGAGTACAGCTCGCCGGAGACATTTCGCGAATTGCGAAAAGCGCTGGGTTCTGCATCCCGGCCTCTCTATTACCTCGCTATTCCGCCAGATTTGTTTGAGACCGTAGCTCAGGGCCTGGCCAATGCGGACTGCGACAAGGGGGCGCGCGTGGTCGTCGAAAAACCTTTTGGCCGCGACCTTGCCTCTGCGCAGGCACTCAATAAAACCCTGCATCGGTCCTTTCCAGAGTTGGCGATTTTTCGAATCGATCATTACCTGGGCAAGGAACCCGTCCAGAATCTCCTCTACTTCCGCTTTGCCAACTCGTTTCTGGAGCCAATCTGGAACAGCAACTACGTACAAAGCGTCCAGATCACCATGGCCGAGACCCTCGGAGTTGAAGGCCGGGGAGTTTTTTATGAAGAGGTAGGTACGATCCGCGATGTCGTGCAGAATCACATGTTAGAGGTCGTCGCGCTGCTAACCATGGAGGCACCAGTCGGACACGATGCGGATGCCATGCGGGACGCAAAGCAACGGGCTCTTCGAGCCATGCGGCCGCTCACTCCTGGCGATGTCGTCCGCGGCCAGTTCCGTGGCTACCGCGACGAGAACGGTGTCGCTTCGGATTCGCAAGTGGAGACCTTCGCCGCGATCAGGTTGCACATCGACACATGGCGATGGGCCGGTGTTCCATTCTACATTCGAGCTGGCAAGCGAATGCCTGTCAGTGCAACCGAAGTCTTGGTTGAACTTAAGCGTCCTCCCCAGGACGTGTTCGACACTATCAGTCAAGGTCAGGCGGACTACTTTCGCTTTCGTCTCAGCCCCGATGTAACGATCTCTCTCGGCGCACGGGCCAAGATGCCCGGAGAAGCGATGGTGGGCGAAACTGTGGAACTCGTCGTACGACAATCCTCAGTTGATGAGATGACGCCATACGAGCGCCTGCTCGGCGATGCCATCCGAGGTGATCCTACCTTGTTCGTTCGGGAAGATGGCGTGGAAGCCGCTTGGGGCGTTGTCGATTCGATTCTGGGAAACGGGACGCCGGTCCATGAGTACGAACCGAACACCTGGGGGCCTGCCGAGGCTGATCAGATCATTGCCGGCGACGGCGGCTGGCATAATCCCGAACCGACCAAAGCGGAAGCGTTGGCGGTGAAGCAATGAGGTCACCGGGCACAGTCGTACTCCTGATCGAAGGTAGTGATGGAGGTGCGGCCGCACTGCTCGGCGGCTGGCGATGGTCAAGAGGAGGAGCGCAATGTCTAAGGTGTTCAAGGTCGGGGATCATGTCAAATGGATTCAGAAGCTGGCCGTGTGAGCGGTGTGATCGCGAGGAAAGTCACTTCGAACACTCGATTCAAAGGCTATCTGCACCACGCATCGAAAGACGAGCCACAGTACATGATCAATAGCGATAAATCCGATCATGTAGCCATTCATAAAGGGTCGGTTCTACTCTACACCTCATCCCTACCCAAGCAAAGGCGAACGATAAAGATAGGAATTAGGATGCGTATTCAGCGTGCGACCTTGACAGCGCTGGCAACGCCATTCCTGCTGGCAATTCTTGCAGCCTACATCCAGTGGTTGACGGTGGGTCTCCCGTCCATTTCGCAGAGTCCTCAGTTCTTCAGCCATGCACATCCACAAGGCTTTTCGTTCTGGATTGATATCACGTACTACATGAATTTGATATTCATCATTTTGTTGATCCGTAGTTGGAATAGACAGACAAGACTGCGGGTCCTGATGCGACGCTGGAATGGTTCTGTACAATGGGTCCATGCCAGAAGCTTCAGTCCCGCAGTCCCTTGTTTTGGCGAAGGTAGCGATCTTCTCCGGGCTGACGGAGAACGAACTTGACTTCCTTTCGCAGCGTGCGCTTCCGCGCAAGTTTTCTGCCGGACAGAGCGTTTTCGGTGAAGGCGAGCCATGTTCTGGGCTCTATGTGGTCGAGTCCGGCCATGTCCGAATTTTCAAGAGTTCGGCGAACGGGCGGGAGCAGGTGCTCAGCATTGATGGCCCGGGCAGTTCCATCGCTGAGCTTCCAGTCTTCGATGGAGGAAACTACCCGGCGTCGGGGACTGCGATCGACGATGCCACGCTACTTTTTGTAAGTAAACAAGATTTTCAGGTGCTCTGCCTGGCCCATCCCCAGGTGGCGCTGAAGGTCCTGCGAGTCGTGGGCGCTCGCCTGCGACGACTGGTCGGTATTATCGAAGAACTCTCCTTCACCACCGTGCGCCACCGCCTCGCTTCATTCCTGTTGCGGCTGGCCCACAAGGAAGGCAAGCGGACGGCTGCGGGCGTGGAAATCGCGCTGCCCGTCAGCAATCAGGAATTGGCCTCACAGATTGGCACGGTACGCGAGCTCGTTTCTCGCAATCTTTCACGCCTACAGTCAGAAGGAATTCTCAAGATCGACGGCCGCACGGTAATAGTCTGTAATTTGAAGGCCTTGGAAGCCGAAACAGACTCTGCTGAGTAAGATTCAGGGGAGCGGCACCATTCGGACGAAGCGTCTCGCTTTGTTTTTGTGCTTCATCCTCCTGCTGATGGCCTTCGACCGCCAGTATTTGTGTCCGCCGTGACAAAAGTCATCGTCACGACTCTACCGCTCCTCTAACCTCAGGACATCAAGCGCAGTCGCAAGGAATGCGAGCTGCCAGGAGGATACGATGAATGTGACTGCGGAAAGAACGGTGCGGGAATTGGCTCTAGAGAATTTTGCCGCTACCCGAGTGTTTGAGAAGTTGGGTATCGACTATTGTTGTGGCGGCAACAAATCGCTAGCGGAAGCCTGCCGCGCCGCGAACCTGAGCACAGACCAGGTGCTGGACTCACTGGAAATGGCGGAACAGGCCGCGCACTCCGCGCAGAAAGATCAAAACTGGCAGAGGGAACCGCTGGCGGACCTGATCGCGCACATCACGAACACTCACCACAAATACACCCGCGAGGAGATTGCCCGCCTCCGTCCATTGTTCGACAAAGTGTGTGGAGTTCACGGCAAGAAACACCCCGAACTACTCGAAATGCGCACCTCCTTTCTTAACATGGCGGAGGAGATGAGGTTGCACATGATGAAGGAAGAGAGCGTGCTTTTCCCTTGCATCGTCAGGATGGAGGAGGCCGTCCTCCAGCACGAGCCGGTCCTGCCTCCACCCTTCGGCAGCTTGCAGAATCCGATTTCTATGATGGAGCACGAACACGATTCCGCCGGTAACGCGTTGCGCGTCATGCGTGAAGCCAGTGGAGGTTACGTTGCTCCTTCCGGCGCCTGTGTTAGCTACCAGGCCTTGTACAAAGCGCTAGCTGAATTCGAGACGGACATGCACCAGCATGTTCACCTGGAAAACAACATCCTGTTTCCGCGGGCGATCGCGATGGAACCGGCACACTGACTCGGAACGCAAAAATATGACTACGCTCGTAACGCGAATGGAACAAGAAGCCGGTCGGCCTCTCACGTCGCTCGAGATATTTGACCTCACGGCGGCGCGAGAGCAGACCCTGTCGCGCATGTTGATGCTTTACATCAGTACGGGGCTGCTGTTCATGCTGCTTCCGGGAACTTTTTTCGGGGTGTGGAACTTGCTGGCGATCAGCAGCCATCGCGCAGCAGACTCCGTGTCCCCCGCATGGATTCAGGCCCACGGTCATGCCCAGATTTTTGGCTGGATTGGTACGTTCATTCTGGGGGTCGGTTTCTATTCCATTCCTAAGCTGCGGAGAATGAGCCCGTTTTCGCTATACGCGGTGTGGGCGTCCTGGGTGCTTTGGACCGTCGGCGTTTCTCTCCGATGGCTGACTGGTGTCTACCCGTGGCAGTGGCGAGCGCTCCTGCCGCTTTCGGCGGGCTTGGAATTGGTCGCGTTTGTGATTTTCTTTCGTACCGTTTCCGGGCACCGTCCCGAAGGTTCCGGCAAGAGCAAACTGGAAGAGTGGGTCTTCGTGGTCATCGGAGGCTCCATAGGTTTGTTGCTCACCCTTGTGGTGAATTTCGGGATTACTTTGTTTCTCGCGACCTGGGGCACGTCTCCCGAAATACCAGCGTACATAGATCGACGCTTTTTGGTCCTTGAGACCTGGGGTTGTTTGGTCCCCTTTGTCTGGGGATTCAGTGCCAAGTGGCTTCCCATTTTTCTCGGACTTCGCCCCGTACGCGGGCGTGTGCTCTTGTGGGCGCTTGGCATGAATTTCGCAGGGGTGCTCACAGCTCTTTGGGGATGGATGGTAGTTGCAGTTCTTTGCCTGCTCTCTGGAATAGCACTCGCCGTCTATGCACTTCGACTCTTTGAATTTCCGGAGCGTCCCGCCAAGGTGCAGGGAATACATAGCAGCTTCCCCATTTTTGTCCGTCTTGCCTATGTGTGGGCCTTGATTGCGGCGGGCCTTGGCGTTTGGGCAGCCTCGGTAGAGAACTCGCACGGGATTTGGGGCGCGTCACGCCACGCTCTGACGGTTGGTTTCCTGGCCACGATGGTGTTTGGAATCGGACAACGGGTCTTGCCAGCTTTTTCTGGAATGCGACTGCTATTCAGCACCAAACTTATGTTTCTAGCGATGGTGCTTCTGGCAACAGGATGTCTCCTCCGCGTAAATGCGGAGGTTCTCGCATATCAGGGTTTCGTGCGTTCGGCTTGGTCTTGGCTCCCTGTCTCCGCGATCGTCGAGATGACTGCTGTAACAATATTTGCCGCGAATTTATTTGCCACATTCCTGCGGCATCGACCCGCTGCGCTGGCCGGCGCGTGAAGCTATAGTCGAAGCCCGAACCGGCGAGTTTGCGCGCTCTATTCCTTTATCGGGGAACGTTCGGCCAGCGGCACTGAAGTTGAGAGTAGAATTCTTAGGAAGACGGCGAGGAGTAATCACGTTGGAGCGTTCTCAAGGGTCACAAAAGCGACACCTGCTCCTCGGCACCATTTCCTTCACAATTTGCTTTGCAGCCTGGGGTCTCATCAGCGCCTTTGCCCCGCATTTTCGCCAGCTATTTCATCTTTCCGCAACACAGACCGCCTTTTTGGTCGCAGTTCCCGTTCTGTTGGGAGCGCTGGCCCGCCTCCCCATAGGAATGCTGGCGGATCGCTTCGGGGGTCGTTCTGTTTTCGCAGTTGTGATGTTCTTCGTTGCGGTGCCAGTCGCTTTGGTGCCGGCCGCCAACAGCTACAGAGATTTGCTCGTCGTGGGTTTCCTTCTTGGAATGGCCGGTTCCTCCTTTGCGGTTGGTGTGGGTTATGTCTCGCGCTGGTTCTCCATGGAAAGCCAGGGTAGCGCTCTCGGTATTTACGGTCTGGGAAACATCGGGCAATCCGCCGCAGTGTTCCTGGGTCCCGTGGTGGCCGCCGCCTACGGATTTCGCGCGGTGTACTGGGGAATGTCTATCCTCTTGCTGGTCTGGGCGGGAGTGTTCGCGGTTTTTGCCAGAGATGCCACGCAGACGGCTCGCCCCAAAGGATTATCGGAGATGCTCGGCGTACTGCGGCGAGAGCCTCTGGCATGGGCTCTTGCGGCGTTCTATTTTCTGACCTTTGGCGGTTTCGTTGCGTTTTCCATTTATCTTCCGACCCTGTTGCGGGATCAGTTTGGCCTCCGTCCCGCAGATGCCGGTTTCCGAACTGCGGGATTCGTGGTACTCGCCACTCTCTGCCGACCTCTTGGGGGTTGGCTGTCCGACAGGATTGGTGGCTCGCGCGTCCTCTCGTGGATTCTGCCAGCCGTGGCCGCGTTTGGATTGTTGCTGGGTGCGCCATCCATGTTGCCCTTTACAGTCGGCGCGCTGGGATGCGCAGCTCTGCTGGGCGTTGGCAACGGCGCCGTGTTTCAGCTCGTGCCACGATATTTCCCGACCCAGCGGGCTACCGTCACGGGTCTGGTAGGGGCGATGGGTGGGATGGGAGGATTTTTTCCGCCTTTGCTGCTGGGCATATTCCGCGATCGCTGGGGAGTAGTTTGGCCGGGATTCGTTTTGCTGTCTGGAGTTGCCTGCCTCCTCTGGTGGATGAACAGCCGGGTCTTCCTGCCGCGCGAAGAAGCCCTTGCGGCCAAACTTCCCGTAACTCTGACACGCACCGCGGACAAGATTCGGGCCGGAGCTTGGGCAACTCTGTGGACAGGACTCTTGATCGCCGCGATTGTACTCGGTTCGCGCAATCTCCAAAACTTCGACGCCGCACTAGTGATCTACACCTTCGCGATCATTTTCGCGACTTGGGGCATCATCTATCACTACACCGTCTGGATACGGAAGCCTCCAACGCTTGTGTACTGGCAAAGTGGCTGGCGGCTGTTTCGGGAACGTGGAATATTCCGCAGCCTGGGACATGTTGTTACGTCGGCTACAACGCACATCTTCGCTCAAACCTTCATCGCGAAACGGTCCAAGCTGCGCTGGGTGATGCATCAGTTGATCTTCTGGGGATGCCTGTTGGCGATGATGATTACGTTCCCGCTCGTGTTCGGCTGGATTCACTTCACCAGCGCCCCGAACGATCAGATGAGGTACGTCACCTATTTGTTCGGCTTTCCGGCTTTCAGTTTTCCGCTGCACTCGTTCACGGCGCTAATGCTCTTTCATGGTCTTGATATTGCGGCGTTCATGGTGCTGGGCGGAATTGCTCTTTCCCTGTGGCGACGCATGCGTGACGAAGGCGCGCGCGCAGTGCAGACGCTGGCCATGGATTTCTGGCCACTGATTTTGCTCTTTGCCATATGCGTCACGGGCTTAGCTCTGACGGTTTCCCAGGTTTGGCTGGCGGGGAGTTTCTACGATTTCATTGCCATCCTGCACGCGATCACGGTGATTGCAGCGTTGCTCTATCTTCCGTTTGGAAAGTTCTTTCACATCTTTCAGCGGCCAGCACAGCTGGGAGTGAAACTGTACCAGCGCGCTGGTGAAGAAGGCGCAGGAGCGGCGTGTGCCCGGTGCGGAGAGCGCTACGCTTCGCGCATGCATATCGATGACCTGGAACGCGTTCTGCCCCAGGTCGGCTTCAATTACGCGATGTCTGGGCCGGTGAGCAATTGGCAGGAACTATGCCCTGCTTGCAAACGCAAGTCACTTTCCCTTGCGCAATTGAGGTTGAAAGAGGAAGCGAATGGCTAAGGCTCCTGTCTCCGAAGAAATTCTTAAAGAAAAGTTCGGACCCCACCTGAACTACGTGCCACACGGTGGCTGGAAGGACGAATCGAGCCATCCGGCCGAGAAGCTAGTGAAGACGCACTGCTGTTTCTGCGGGCAGCAATGCGGAATCCAGTTGAAGGTTCGGGAGAATCGCGTCATCGGTTTTGAGCCCTGGGAAGAGTTTCCCTTCAACCGTGGCATGCTTTGCCCGAAAGGAGTGAAACGTTATCTTCAGGGCAACCATCCGGATCGTCTGCTTTCTCCGCTGATGCGCAGCGAAAAGGGGTTTCGACCCGCGGGGTGGGACGAGGCTCTCTCCTTCACCGCCGGCCGCATGCGCGAGATCCAGGAGACGCATGGCAAAGACGCTATTGCCATCTTCGGTGGCGCATCTCTCTCTACCGAGAAATCCTACCTCATGGGTAAGTTCGCTCGCGTGGCGCTGGGTACTCGACACATCGACTACAACGGACGACTCTGCATGGTCTCAGCCGGGACGGCCTACAAACTCGCGTTTGGTATAGACCGCAGCACGATTCCGTGGAGCGAGATTCCAAAAGCAGAAGTGCTTTTTGTGATCGGCGCCAATATCGGAGACTGCGCCCCCATCACCACCGACTACGTCTGGCGCTGTCGTGACAACGGGGGAAAGCTCATCGTCGCCGACCCGCGCATGACCCCCATCACGCGGAATGCGGATTTATATCTTCCGTTGCGGCCTGGAACGGATCTTGCTCTGCTCATGGGAATGCTGCACGTCATCCTGCGTGACGGTTTGGAAGATCGGGAATTCATCGAGCAATACACCACCGGGTTTGAAGCCGTGGCGGAGTCCGCCAAACAGTGGGATCTCCGCAAGGTGGCCGAGATGACGGGAGTGCCTCCCGAAGCTATCGAGAAGGCTGCGCGTTGGATTGGAAAATCCAAACGGGTCATCATGATGCACGCTCGGGGATTGGAACACCAGTCCAAGGGGGTAGAGAACTGTCTGGCGGTGATTAACATTGCGCTTGTTACCGGGAATATCGGGCGCGAGGGCGCGGGCCCCACCATGATTACCGGGCAGGGCAATGGTCAGGGTGGACGCGAGCACGGACAGAAATGCGATCAACTTCCGGGCCAGCGCTCGCTTACGGACCCCGCCGCTCGCGAGTACGTTGCGGGAGTTTGGGGCATCCCGCCGGAAGAACTTCCTCAACCGGGCTACACCGCCCAGGAAATCATGGAGGCGATTCATCGTGGAGAGATCAAGGGGTTACTCTCCACATGCTTCAATCCTCTCGTCTCGCTGCCGGATGCGAACTTCACGCGCGAAGCCCTGTCGAAACTGGAGTTCTTTGGAGTGATCGATTTTTTCCTGTCTGAGACCGCGCACCATGCGGATGTAGTCCTAGCCGGGAGTTTGCATGAAGAAGAGGATGGGCTTGGCTGTAGCGCGGAAGGACGCGTTATTCACTGGCAGAAGAGCGTCGACCCGCCCGGCGATGCTCGGTGCGATTCCGACATTATCATCGAGTTGGCGCACAGGCTGGGACGCGGGCAGTATTTCCCCTTCAAGAATCCTGCCGACATTCTCGAAGAGCTTCGAATCGCCTCGCGAGGCGGCATCGCCGACTACTACGGTATTACATACGAGAGAGTGGACGCGGAGATGGGTATTTTTTGGCCCTGCCCAACCCTGGACCATCCAGGCACACCGCGACTCTTCGTGGATAGGAAGTTCTACACTCACGACGAGAAGGCGCACTTCAACGTTACTGAATGGCGTCCGAGCGGCGATCCGGTCAGTGACGACTATCCGTTGTTTTTGACGACGGGTCGCGTAGTGAGCCAATATCTGTCCGGTACTCAGACCCGGCGCATCGGCGCGCTCGTGGACCAGAATCCTGAACCTCGGGCTGAGATTCATCCTCGGCTCGCCGAACAGCACGGCATCAATGATGGGGACTGGATCACGCTCACCACCCGCCGCGACGATTTGACGATTCGTGCAATGGTGGTGAAGACGATCCGGCCCGACACCGTGTTCATGCCGTATCACTGGGCCGGCACTCGCAGCGCAAACCGGCTCACCCACCGGACCCTTGATCCGCGCAGCAAGATTCCTGAATTCAAAGTGTCCGCGTGCAGGATTGTCCGAGCAAATGGGCCCGATCCATCCGAGGATGATCGTGCTGCACATCATAACGACGCTTCGCGGGGAGATTCCTAGTGTTCGGATACGAGTTTTATGTTGACCCTTCGCGCTGCATTGGTTGCCGTTCGTGCATGCAAGCTTGCGAGGAATGCGAGACCCACCGCGGGAAGTCGATGATTAACTTCGACTTTATCGAGCGGCGTGAGAGCATCAGCTCCGCAGCATACGTGTGCTGGCACTGCGATGAGCCTACCTGCGCGCAAGTCTGTCCAGCGGATGCGATCAAGAAGGGTGAGGACGGAATTGTCCAGTCCTCTCTCAAACCACGTTGTATCGCATGCAACAACTGCGTGCTGGCGTGCCCGTTCGGTATTCCGAAAATGATGGAAGCCGAGCAGCAGATGATGAAATGCGATATGTGCTACGACCGCACTTCGGTCGGCAAGAAACCCATGTGCGCGACCGTGTGTCCGAGCCAGGCGCTCGCTTACGTGCGACCTGAGGAGATTGCCAGCCGGCGGGAGAAGCCCACAAATATCTTCTATTTCGGCAACCAGAAGATTACAACCAAGGTTTACATGATGACACCATCTGAGCGGGAAGGAATTGCTTTAGACGTGATGGACTACATGTGGGAGGAGCGCCATGAGCTGGTTGCGACGCGGGAGTAGCGAGCCACTTTGGAAAGAAGAATTTCCGGTCCATACGGCGGATGAGCGCTACGTCACCCGCAGACAGCTGACCAAGTTTCTCGTCCTCACCAGCCTCGGGATGTTCGCGGGGAACCTCTGGATACTGATTCGTTCGATTCTCTACAAGGCCCCACTGTACCCGCAGCAACCTATAGCTCAACTCGGCGAGATTCCGGTCGGAGGAGTGAAGCTGTTTACCTATCCAACCAAGGAAGACCACTGCATCATGATCCGCACGGGCGAGGACGAGTACGTGAGCTACAGCCAGAAATGCACGCACTTATCGTGCGCTGTGTACTATTCCCACGCGGACCACCGGCTGGAATGCCCCTGCCACCAGGGCTTCTTCTCGATCAAGGATGGCTCCGTTCTGCAAGGGCCTCCTCCACGTCCGCTGCCGCGCATTGTCCTCGAAACCCGTGGTCAGCAATTGGTCGCAATCGAGGTGAAAGGCTGACGCCCATGCGGAGTCCAAGCGAATTGCCTCCTCAGAACCGTGGATTGACGGCGATTGGCGGAGCCATGTCTTTGATCGCCGTATTGCTCATCGTGCAGATCTGGCTGCTGACCGCATCCCTAGAGTCTTTCCTAGCCGGGAATCGTCACACCGCACTGCCAGCCGCTATCTTTTCGGGTCTGATGTTTCTGGTCTGCCTGGGTCTTTACGCTTTCGTTGCTCGTGTCGATTCCGGGGTTCACGGCCCCAAGGGGCGCTGACTCCATTCTCCGAAGGTAACCTGATTTCGCCTCAACCGTACTCGAAGAGACCCTGTGACATTAGTCACATGCAAGGCCCTGCGGGTCTGTCATCGTAGCGGCCTGGCCGATTTGTCCGAAATGGAGAGCCCGCAATGGAACCCCGATTCGACTTTGATCAGCCCCCGTTCATTGTGATCTGGGAGACCACCCAGGCCTGCGATTTATCTTGTGTGCATGGTCGGCCTGCGCTCAGCCTTTGCGCAGCCCTCTTGAATTGAGCACAGAGGAAGCCAAGCGGCTGATCGATGAGGTTGCAGCTCTCGAGGCAGCCAGTCTTCGTACTTACCGGCGGCGACCCTCTGAAGCGTCCAGACATTTTTGAGCTGGTGGAGTACGCCTCGACCCACGGCGTACGTATTTCGCTGACTCCGAGCGCTACCCCGCTGTTGACCCCGGAAGCAATCCTGAAGTTGAAACAGTGCGGACTCGCTCGTCTAGCCATCAGCCTGGACGGCCCGACCGCTGAAACTCATGATGCATTCCGACGCGTGCCCGGCTCCTATGACTGGACTCTGCGGGCCGTCAGCTGGGCCCGCGAGATCGGACTTCCGGTGCAGATCAACACCACCATCACGCGGCGTAGTCTGCAAGAGCTCGATTCGATCATCGCGCTGGTGGAGCAACTCGATATCGTTCTCTGGAGCGTTTTCTTTCTGGTGCCAACAGGCCCGGGGTTCCACGATGGACCTGATTTCCGCTGAGGAGTTCGAACGGGTGTTCGAGAAGCCCTACGTGACCTCACGGCGCATGAAATTTGATATCAAGAGCACGGAAGCCCAGCATTACCGCCGCTTCCTCCTCCAGCGCCGCACGGAAGAGAATCGCAAAGGCGACGGCCTGCGGGTTCCAGCGATGGCTGGAATGAGCACTCCGGACGGCATCGGACGAGCCCCGCGCGGAATCAATGACGGGAAGGGTTTCGTGTTCATCTCCCATCTTGGAGAAGTATTCCCGAGCGGCTTTCTGCCCGTATCAGCGGGAAATGTGCGCAAACAGTCGCTCACCGAACTGTATTGCCATCCGCCACTGTTTGTTTCTCTTCGCGATAGCGCGAATCTCAAGGGCAAGTGCGGCGTCTGCGAATTCCGCGAAGCGTGTGGCGGTTCGCGCGCACGCGCTTACGCCCTGACGGGAGATGTGTTCGCGGAGGAGCCTTGCTGCATCTGGCAACCGAAGATCCCCGAACGCCGTGACTTATGTCCTAGCTGAGTGCCGCTTGCTTGCAAGGGAGGACGCACGAGTCCCAGACTTTTCTTTTTGCTCGTTTCCTGCGATTATATGGGAGACCATATGTTTTCAGGAACCGTGCCCACCGTGAGAGAGCATCCCGAATCTTTGCCACCTGAATCTGCCAGCCAGTCGATCTTGGACTCGATTCGCCGCATTGTCCGAGGGTTGCGGGTTTCATCCAAAAATGCCGAAAGTAGTTTGGGAATCAGCGGGGCTCAGCTTTTTGTCCTTCAAAAACTGGCTGGATCCACTCGTCTCTCTCTGAATGAACTGGCCAAGCGCACTCTGACCCATCAAAGCTCGGTTTCAGTCGTCGTGAGCCGGCTCGTCGAACGGGGTCTCGTCCTTCGGACACCCTCGAAGGCAGACGCAAGAAGGTTGGAACTCGGTTTGAGGGCGAAGGGCCGCGAATTCCTGAAGAAAGCTCCACCAACCACCCAAGAGCGGTTGATCGCAGCCATCGACAACCTACCTCAGAAACAGCGAGTGCATCTGGAAGCTCTCCTCAAGCTCGTTGTCATGAACGCAGGTCTTTCCGAAGAATCGCCCGAGCTCTTCTTTGAGAGCGAGAAAGAAGAAATCCGAAAATGAAAGTCCGCGGAGACTTTGCCGCTAACCAAAGACTGCTCCTGATTGCAACCATCTCGGTTTTCATCGGCGCGATATGCGCTTTCGTAGCCGTGTTGTTGCTCGCGATGATCCGCTTCTTTACAAATCTCTTCTATTTTCACCAACTGTCCTTGGTACCCCGATCACCTTCGGGCAGCCCACTCGGACTACTCATGATCTTGGTACCGGTCCTCGGAGGGCTCATCATCGGACTGATGGCGCGGTACGGCTCTGAAAGAATTCGCGGCCATGGGATTCCAGAAGCTCTGGAAGCGATTCTTTTTGGCAAGAGCATCATGTCGCCGAAAGTGGCTATTCTCAAGCCCCTGTCGTCGGCAATTTCCATTGGTTCGGGTGGACCATTCGGAGCCGAAGGCCCGATCATCATGACGGGTGGCGCGGTTGGATCTATCATCGCGCAGGGATTTCACTTAACAGCAGCGGAGAGAAAGACGCTGCTCGTTGCCGGTGCTGCCGCGGGAATGTCGGCGACCTTTGCGTCTCCGATTGCAGCAGTGCTGCTGGCGGTTGAACTTTTGCTTTTTGAATGGAAGCCGCGCAGTTTGGTGCCCGTAGCGCTTGCCAGCGCTGTGGCCGCAGCTCTTCGTTCTCACTTACTCGGGGCAGGGCCACTTTTCCCAATTCCAGCCCATGCTGCGGTTGAGTGGCCCAGTCTCATCGCGGCTGCTGTAGTCGGCTTGGCAGCGGGCGCGTTCTCGTGGCTGCTGAGCACCTCGCTCTACAAACTCGAGGATTTGTTCGAGCATATCCCCGTCCACTGGATGTGGCGCCCGGCCATCGGGGGCTTATTTGTCGGAATTGGAGGCTATTTTCAGCCTCGCGCCCTGGGTGTTGGCTACGACGTGATCGGCGATCTTCTGCAGGGGCATCTCGTTGCATCCTTCGTTTTGGGTTTGGTCGCGGTGAAATGCATTATCTGGATGGTCTCGCTTGCCTCGGGAACCTCGGGCGGGGTCTTGGCCCCTCTATTAATTATGGGGTGTTCGTTGGGGGCGCTGGAATCGCACCTTCTGCCTGCTGGCAGCCATTCCCTGTGGCCACTCGTGAGCATGGCGGCGGTACTAGGGGGAATGATGCGCGCACCTTTCACTGCTGTGATATTTGCACTGGAACTCACGCATGATATTGAAGCGCTACCCCCGCTTCTGATCGCCTCCATTTGCGCCTATGCATTCACTGTTTTGGTCATGAAACGATCCATTCTCACCGAAAAGGTGGCACGCAGAGGGTACGATATTTTTCGGGAATACGGGGTGGATCCCCTGGAAAGGGTCCGCATTTCGGAGGCCATGAGTCGAGCCGTCGTAACGATTCCATCCGTGATGCCTGCCAGCGAGCTTTTAGAGCGCTATTTTGCGTCGAGCAACAAGCATCGCGGCTACCCGGTGCTCAATCAGAAGGGTAAACTCATCGGCGTCTTGACGATTTCCGATCTTCTTGGCGATTCCATTCTGGGAGCTGACAAGACGCGTACTGCGAGCGATCTGGTCAGAACCGAAACAATCATCGCGTTTGCGGAAGAAACGTGTCGTGAGGCAGCGGAACGGATGGCCACTCGCGGAGTGGGACGCCTCCCCGTGGTTTCCGTCGACGAACCCGATAAATTGATTGGAATCATAACCCGCAGTGATCTTCTCAAACCTCGCCTTTTACATTTTGAAGAAGAGCACAAATACGAGCGTCATTTGGAGCTGGGCTGAGATCCCCAGATTAGGTCGCGGATAAAACGGCATCGTCCGACCCGTTGCTATCTTTCGGACTGAGCTCCGCGGTTCTTTTGGGTGCAGGTTCGGAGGGTTCCACCGCTTGAGGAGATGGGGTCGCGAGCGTCGTTTCGCTCTCCGTTGGTTTCTTCTTCTTCTTCTTCTTCTTCTTCTTTCACACCTCGACGAGACTCTATTGCCAGCAAACACGAGCGAGAATCCATTACACAGGAATGAGCCTGTTTCCCTTGTCCCAGGACTACGAGTTGTTCATCACCGCGAGACACAAGCAGGTGATCGGAGGAATCGTCGAATTTAATGGGAAGGAAGGCAGCGGGGCTAATGTGCGAAAGACCCGGATCACCAAATTCAGCAGCCGGGATGTATTCCTGAAACCAGTAATAAGCAACCCACGTCCGAAAGTATGTTCTGGAGATATGAATCGGCACGTTCAAATTTTTCGTATGTCTGTAACTGTATGAAACTAAATGGTTATGGAGGCGGCGGGAGTCGAACTAATCAACCCATTGATTCTACGTAAGTTATTGGTTCTCCAAGCGGCTACAAGTGCCAAAAAGGGTAGTCTACCGGGTCGGCGGTACAAAAACGGTACAAAATCATGCACTGAAGAGTCTGCCAGAAATCCACACCACTCTACTCAATCAACCGAGAACAGAATAGGGCATGTTGGCGCAACTTGCTCAGTCCAACCGTACGCACCTCTTCTTCTACATGCAGTAGCTCTGTTGGCTGATGCCGTGCTAGCGGCAGGTCTGCACACCTTTGGCGATGTTCGAGTCGGTTCCAAACTTGATAAGTCTCGCATGTTTCCGAAGACCCCTCGATCTTTTCAGGAGATGAACGAAACGCAGGATTTCGCGATGCCAACTCTTGGTTGCGATGGATCCAGACGAATGTTTGGAACTTGCAGAGACTACTGGTTCCGTTGACCTGCCCCCTGTTTCCGTTCACGGTAGAATACGACAACTTGGTTCAATTGCACCA
>JANXUC010000064.1 GCA_025352065.1 Acidobacteriaceae bacterium
GAAAGGCGGTAGCGTACGACGGCGACACGGACCAGTCGATCACGACGAAGCTGGAGCACGACAGCGACTTGATGGGCGACGACTTCAACGAATACTACCCATCGTTCTTTGGATTTCCGGAGAGCTGGCGGATCGAGTGGAAGCCCATTGGCGCGCGCGACGCTCGATCTGCCAACCTGACGCCGATTCGTTTCAACCGGTGGGTGCAACTCAACGCGCCCGACGGCGAGTATCAGAACGAGTTCTACAAGTCGGTCACCTGGCACATGGCTGGCAAGGCCGCTCGACTCAAGATTGACACTTTTGTGAACTATCGCAATCCGGTGCAGCCAACCGCGTTCTTGGGAGGCTTCTTCAAGGCCATGAAAGACGCTGGCACGGAGCATTTGATCCTTGATTTGCGGAACAACGGCGGCGGGTCCGACGATGTGCCAATCGCGCTGGGCCGCTACCTGTTCAACGCTCCGTTCGTGTTTTCGAAGCCAGTGCGCCTCAAGGCTATCCGGTATGGCGATCTGCCGGACCATATCGAAAGCTGGGGTGATCGTGATTCCCTGTTCAACCCACCTGTGAACAACTTCACACAGACCGCGGACGGCTGGTTCGAGAAGAAGCCCGACCCGAATGCGTCGGAGCTTGACGACGACGTGAGTACCATCGAGCACCTGCCTGCCAAGGCGGATCGCTTCTCCGGAAAGCTGACTGTGTTGACGGGCTCTCGTAACGGATCGGGTGCCACGCTTGCGATTGCTCAATTGAAGGAACGCGGCGGAGCGAGTTTGGTGGGTGAGGATACATCGGGCAGCGGCGAAGGCCCCACTGCGGGGCAGATCTTTCTGTTGACCCTGCCGAAGAGCGGGCTGAAAGTTCGCATACCGGTGGCGTGGAACCGGACGAACATTTCGCACTTTGTTCCACGGATGGGCGTGCCTGCCGACGTGTTCGTGCTGCCAACGCTGGCCGATTACCAGGCGGGTCGCGACAGAGTGCTTGAGGTGGCGCGGCAAGCTCCCGCGCCGATCAGTGATCCTGCGGCGGCGCTTGCGGGTGCGCTGGCTGGACATTGGACTGGCACACTCGACTATCGAGACTACGGCGACGACCACAGAGAAGTTCTACCGACCATTCTCGACGCGAAGGGACTGACTCTATCCTGGACCTATGATGATGGGCCAGGGAAGACGGTGCACTCGACTGAACTATGGGAAGTCGACCCGGTTGCACAGAGTGTGACGATGAAAGAGGGTAAGAATGTTTCCGTGGGAAAAATCGTCGAATTGCATGAGGCGGACGATAAATCGAATCTGACCCTTGTGTTGGATGGCACAGCCAGTGAGAACGACAAGAAGGTGGTCACCCGCACCATCCTGACCCGAAGCGCAGGAACGCTCCGCATGACCAGCATGAGCCAGCAGGCGGGAGAACCTTTCCTGATGCGGCATTCCTATGAGTTGCAGCAAGAGGACGAGGGTTTTACGATTCGCTAGCGGAATCCACCGGCAGGAACCCAGGGCGGGACCGCAGCGATTAATCCCACTCACCGAAGCGATTTTGATATCCTAGTCCATCATGCGGATGATGTGGTGGTTCCTCATCCTCGGGACGAGCGGAGTGGTCGCGATCGGGGCCGCAGTAGCGATTTTCATGCGTGTCCGAGGCCGTTTGTTTGCTTCGAAAGCTGCTCCGCACGAAGCGGGCGAAGAATTGGGCTCCGCAAGCGGATCCGAAAGCCTTTAACTACGAGCAACGCAGGATTCCAAATAGTAACGACTACAAAGACTATGGCAAAAACAGCGGTAGTTAGCCTCGACAGTGTTGCAAACAAGCCTCTTAGCTTCGCTGCTCAGACTGCGCTGGTAGTTAGCGCGAGCTTGTTCGTGGCCGTGTGCGCGCGGATTTCGTTCCCGCTTCCCTTCACGCCGGTGCCGCTGACGCTGCAGAATTTTGGCGTGTTGCTGGTTGGGTTGGCCCTCGGTAGTCGTCGTGGTTTTCTGGCGCTGGCGTTGTATCTGTTGGAGGGTGCCGTGGGGATGCCTGTTTTCAATCCCTTAGGACCGGGTGGAGTGGCTCAGTTGCTAGGACCGACTGGTGGATTCCTGTTGGCGTATCCGTTCGTCGCGTTCTTGGCGGGATGGATTTATGAGCGTGGAGAAGGAACGTTCCTCCGTGCCTTGTTCGCTGGCATCACAGCTGAGATACTGCTCTTCGCTGGAGGGTTGAGCTGGCTGTACCTTTTGACGCATTCGATCTCACTTACTGTCGTGTATGGGCTGTATTGGTTTGTGTTTGCGGAAGTCATTAAGATCATGTTCGCTGCGGCGATCAGCACCCGCACACGGTTCCTGAGGGGCTAAAGCCCTAGTTTATTTGGCATCGTTCGGCACGACTGAAGTCGTGCCCTTTCAAAGCTTTGTGAGCAAGCTGGCGCCTTAAATCTGGCCCTTAAGAAGGAAGTCATGTCTACGAGCACGTCTGTTGATGTACGTGAAATTACGGTTGCACACAGTCCGGATTCGGACGACGCATTCATGTTTTATGGCTTGGCCACAAACAAAGTCCGCACGCCGGGGCTTCGCTTCACGCACACGCTGTGCGATATCGAGAGCCTGAACCGGGCGGCCATGAATGGCGAGGGCGTCTACGACGTTTCTGCGATTTCGTTTCATGCCTACCCCTACATCCAGGATAAGTACGCGCTGTTGCAAAGCGGCGGCAGCGTGGGCGATGGCTATGGGCCGATGATCGTCTCGCCGCGTCCGTTTAACGCCGACGAGATTAAGACAAAGCTGATTGCGGTGCCGGGAACGCTCACGACTGCTTATTTGGCGCTGAAGCTTTTTGCTCCCGGGATTGAGACCGAAGTTGTGCCGTTTGATCAGATCATTCCGCAAGTGCTGGAAGGCAAGTACGAAGCTGGATTGATCATTCACGAAGGGCAGTTGACCTATTCCAAGTCTGGGTTGCAACGCGTAGTGGACCTCGGCAAGTGGTGGCAGCATATGACTGGATTGCCTTTACCCTTGGGCGGGAATGCCATTCGTCGCTCGTTGGGGCCAGAATTGATGGCGCAAGTGGGATTGGCTCTGCGGGAGAGCATTCAGTATGCGCTGGACCATCGTGAGGAAGCGTTGGCGTATGCCATGCAGTTTGCGCGTGATCTCGATACGCAAGCGGCGGATAAGTTTGTTGGCATGTATGTGAATGAACGCACGCTCGACTACGGTCCGGATGGGCGCGAGGCTGTGCGACGGTTGTTGGATATGGGCTACAAGGCCGGGATCATTCCGCGCGAGGTTCGGGTGGAGTTTGTGGGGGAGTAGGGTTCTAGCTGCTGGCTCCGATAGGTCGTAAACTACTGTAATTAAATGACTTGTTTGCCTTGACAACTCCTGGACTCAGGGACTAACCTCTTAACAGTACCGTAAAAGATTGCGGGTGGAATCCCCGTCCGTATTCACACAGCCACCTCAAGGGGTGGCTGCGGTGTTTTTGGAAACAATATTTCTCCAGCCATCCACTGCTTCATGTTTCTGCGTCGAGTGGGTTGCGCAGTGCAAAGAGTCAAAATGCTCTTTTCCCTGCGCACAAGTACCACCATGTACGGATACTGCGAGCAAGCGAACTCTTTAATGAAGGCCCGGTCTGCAGTCGCCAAATTGGGCGTGCGTACGACAAAGTCCGGAAACCTCATGGTCTCAATTGCCATCAGCAGCCGCACAGATCTGCGCTCCTCGTGTTCGTAGGTACCAAATCCGACTGTCTCTTCCAAAATTCTATGCCTCTCCTCGGGAAACTCCAGCCTTGTGTGTTCTGGTCCGAAAAGTTTCACCATGTGAACAAAATGGTGCTCGTAGCAGTGGATTCTGCACCCACAGATTGACGCGATCGGGCTGGCTTCCACAAGCTCTCGAATGTAATGTTGATAGAGTTCGGCCAAAGAGCCATATGCGAGCAGCGTGATTGGTTGTGGCGGCATCTTGGGACAAGCAGTGAGTTTCGTATACCGTTTTCGAAAGCGCCTTACTGACAGGGTCCAAATCCGTGTCCCGCAAGCTAGTCCTTTTACTTCCAGAATTGTAACGCGGAATCAAGCTCGGGTATGTTTGCTGGCGTGTGGCAGGATTCGGATCTAGAGCGGAACTATTTCGGTTCTCGCGCTCCACAATCCTGCGAAACAATCGCCAAGGACGGTCGGACATGCCAAACAGAGGTTCTGATAGACTGGTCAAAATGCCCGCTTGTAGAAATAAATCCGCGGGTTCAGCGGGCTCGTCCTGTGCTGCGCGGAACCCGGATGCCCGTTGATGACATCTTGAACAACTACGAAGCGGGTGTTGAGCCGAACGAAATAGCCCAGCTTTTCGAATTACCTCTGGAACAGGTCCGGCAAGTACTCGCTTACGCCGCAAAGGCACACGATGCGAGTTCTGTTCGATAAGAACGTTCCGATGCCTTTGCAGCGCCTCTTCTACCTGCGCGGTTCAGGCCAGAGCCTTCTCTGACTCAACCAAGAATTGGATGGTTGTGGCGGTCAGGTGCAGCATGTAACTGGCGTAGTGAAGTGGAACATCCACGACCTGCGCTCCTTGCCCGTGTCCGGAAAGCCTATTTCGGATTGTTGGGATGCCGCTTTCTAACGCGGCACGAACGGCTCCAATGTGTGATTGAATCATTTGCGGACGCCTGCGGCTTCTTTCATCGCTAAGCGCGCAACCGAGCCATCGGCGATTTTGTAGTCTTTGTAGTCGATGGTCAGGGTGGCTTGGCCGCCCAGGCGGATGGTGGAGACGGATTTATTTTGTTGGGGGAGCCAGAAACCATCGACTTTGCAGTAGACGTGGCGGATATCGCTTTTCTTGGTCCAGAACGACGGGCTTTTGGCGGGTTCGACTTCGATCCTGCTTACGGCGAAGTCTTTGGCATCGATCCAGACTTTGCCGCGATAGAGAAACTTGCTGGGAATCTTGGGTTCTACTTGTAGCACGTAGCTTGGGGCTGACCCGTCTGCTTCATATCCCGCTAGAGCGAAATTGTAGTTCTCGGAATTGAGCGCAGTGCGGGCGCGGTTGTCGTCCGTCATGGCTTCCTGCTCGCCTTCCAGCATTTTGGTGAACACTCGATCGAGAATGATCTTCGAACCCGTCTGCGAGACGACGGTGAACTGTTTGGAATCCGGGGCGCGATAGACGACATTGACGGTCATCTCCGCTTCACGGCTGCTGAGGAATCCTCGATATTGCAGGTGGTAAACACGGGTGCTTTGAAATCCCAAGAGAGCATCGGCACGCTCCAGGTTTCTGCGCACCATTTGGCGGACGACTTCGTCCACGGCGAGCTGCGGCCGGACGCCCGCCTGACCTGCGCTACTATTTTTCGAAATCTGACTAGCGGCGTGCGATGGCGGACTTTGAGTTTCTTGCGCGGCCACGATCAACGGCAACGCAAACAAGAAAATGGCGGCCAGGACTTGAACTGATGTCCGTCTATTCCCTTTGATGCTTGCGGTCATCTGAATCGGCCTCTTCGGCAAGAATCTCGATTGAGTCTAAGACTATGTTCGCACAGCTCCATGATCCTGGCTTTAGCCTTTTTAGTACGCAGGCAAAATTCCCTTGCGGCAAGCTGGCGGTCAAGGCTCGCCTGCTTCGCGGTGGCTTTGCCAAATTGCCCTTGTAGTTGGAAGGAACGCCTGCTCCGTTATATGCTCGGTAGGTGCAACCTGCGCCGCTTCGACACCGGTCGCCCACCGCCGGACTGCTTCTGGGCCTGATCCTGACTCTGGCAGCTGTCGTCGCCTATTCGTACTACATCACGACGCAAATTCGAGGCCTGCGCCGGTTTCAGAGCGAATTGGCAGACCGCAATCGCAAGGACTCACTGCAACTGCTACGCATTCAGAACGATCTGAACTCGATGGCGCTGGCCATGCGGGATATGCTGGACCGCGACGAACCGTATCCTCTGGCAGCGTGGTCGGCGCAGTTTCAGCGCTTGCATGGTGATCTGGATGACGCTCTGCGTCGCGAGGAGCAGTTGGCGGTGGCGCAAAGTTCTCCGGAGCAGCGCGAATATTTACGGAGTTCGTTGACACAATTTTGGGATGCGACGGAACGCACGTTCGCTTTAGCTCGCAGCGGCAAGGAAGACGAAGCACGCGGTGAAATTCGACTGTCACTGCAGGCGCGGCTGGCGGCGCTGAATACAGCCGTCTCCCGACTGCTGGTGCAAAATAACGAGAGCGAAGAACAGGCCGCTGCGCACGTGGGTGAAATTTACGCGCGCGTGCAACATCAGGTTTACGTTTTTCTTTCTGCCACGCTGGCAGCGATTTTATTGACGAGTCTTTACGTGATCCGCTCTAACCGTCAATTGTTTGCGCAACTAGCTACACTATCCGAACAGCGCAGTGAGCTGGCGCAGAAGCTGATCGCGATGCAGGAATCTGTTCTGCTGCACGTCTCGCGTGAGCTGCATGACGAATTCGGACAGATTCTTACGGCGATGGGCGCCATGCTCAGCCGCGCTGGGAATCATGCGCCCGAGGGATCGACGCTTCGCGCTGATTTGCGCGAGGTCACGGAGATTGCGCAGTCCACCCTGAACAACGTCCGCAGCCTTTCGCAGGCGCTGCATCCGGTGATGCTGGACGAAGCTGGTCTGGTCCCAACAATTGAGTGGTACCTGCCGACGGTCGAGCGGCAAGCGGGAATCAAGCTTTCGTATGGGAAATCGGGTTCACCGTTTCCCGTCGAAAACAACGCTGCGGTTCACATCTACCGCATTCTGCAGGAAGCTTTGAACAACGTAATTCGCCATGCGGGTGTGCGGGAAGCTTGGGTGCGCCTACAGTTTCTGCCGGAAGCGTTGCAACTGGAAGTGGAGGACCACGGCACGGGATTCCAGTCCACGCCGGGGAAACAGGGGATCGGATTGGTCGCCATGCGTGAGCGAGCTGAGTTAGTGGGCGGTAGTATTCTGTTCCAGAAAACCATCGAAGGTGGAACTCGAGTACGATTGGTGGTTCCAAAGAATGCTCTTCTGGGCAACACTGTTTCTGAGCAACAACGGGAGCCCCATGTCTGACAAGATTTCCGTTTTATTGGTCGACGATCACAGCCTGGTTCGCCGCGGGTTTCGGCGGATTTTAGAAGATACTTCGGATATTGAAGTCATCGGCGAGGCCGGCGATGGCATGGAAGCCGTCCGCATGGCGAAGGACCTTGCGCCGCAACTGATTGTCATGGACTGCGCGCTTCCTGGGATGAATGGCTTGGCGGCGATGCGAGACATTTTGGCGGCCAATCCGGGAATGGCTGTCCTAATGTTGAGCATGCATTCCGAAGAAACATGGGTCAGTCAGGCTCTTGAAGCTGGCGCACGCGGCTACATTTTGAAGAGCGCACTCGATTTGGAACTGGTAACGGCCATCCGCCGGGTCATGGAGGGGGAGATTGTTCTCGATCCTAAGGTGGATCGCCCCGACGCCTTGAAGGGTGAACGCGGGAATAGCCTCACGCCTCGCGAATTGCAGATTCTGCAGCTGATTGTCGATGGCAAATCCAACAAAGAGATGGCGGCACAACTAGACCTAAGTGCGAATACGGTGGCTGTGCATCGCGCCAACATTATGGCTGCACTGAACATTCACAAGACGGCGGAGTTGGTTGTGTATGCTATCCGGAATGGGCTGGTGAATGTTCCGTAAGACACAGGGTGTATCGATTTCTGAGTAACCCGTGGCAAAGCCAAGAGGCCGGGTGGAGAAATGAGTATACTGACGCTTGACTTTATTGAAGGGGTGCCACTATCAAAGTACATCGTTGCAAATGCTGTACTTTCGGATTACTAGCTCTGCTTATTTCGACCTGCCATACCATCTCACAGGCCCAAGCAAAATCAATACCTCACACGCAAATTGTTCTGCTGGGCACAGGAACTCCGCTTCCCGACCCGGAGCGTGCGGGGCCCTGTACAGCAATCGTTGTGAATGGGATTCCCTATCTCGTCGATTTTGGAACAGGACTCGTCCGGCGTGCGGCGGCGGCCCGCGACAAGTGCGTGGCTAGCTTGGAGCCGGTAAACCTCAAGATTGGTTTCATTACCCACCTACACTCTGATCACACCCTCGGTTTTCCCGACATCATTCTCACACCCTGGATCATGGGCAGAAAAGAACCTCTCGAGGTCTATGGCCCGGCAGGCACTCTGGACATAACCGAGCACATTCTGAAGGCGTACGACGTTGATATCAAGAGCAGAACTCAGGGCTTGGAGCACTCCAATGCAACGGGATACAAGATGAATGTACATGAGATAAATCCGGTATTGTGTACAAAGACGAAAACGTGACCGTGAAGGCCTTCAACGCGCACTATGGACAATTGGCCCAGAGCTTTGGCTATCGCTTTGAAACTCCCGATCGGACCATCGTCATCTCGGGCGACGCTACGCCGAAGAGTGAGGTCCTGGAGAACTGCCACAATTGCGATGTACTGATTCACGAGGTCTATACGCAGGCGTCATTCGACAAAATTTCTCCCGAATAGAAACAATACCCACTGGCCTACCACACGTCGTCGAAGGAGTTAGCCGAGATTGCGAACAAAGCGAAGCCAGGATTGCTGATCCTCTACCATCGAGCGAGTCCGGGCGGTGATCAAGCGCGGACAACAGCCCGTCGAGTGGCAGGAGGCGAAGAACAACTGCTGAAGGAGATCCGTCAGGACTACCAGGGCAAGGTTGTCGTTCGGCATGATCTCGATATCTATTGATGTTGGTCACTGAACCTACGATTCTATGAATCGCAATCTCAGAAATCGAAGACACTTCATGCGGGAAATCGCCGGCGTTGCCGGAGCCGCCGCGCTGTCTCCGCAATTGTTTGCCGTAACCGCCGCAGCGCCGTCTGCTGGCTTCAAGCTGCTGGATGTTAGCGGCACTGCGGGGCTCCATTTCCAGCACAACAGCGGCGCTTACGGAGGCAAGCTGCTGCCGGAAACCCTTGGCTCCGGATGCGCATTCCTCGACTACGATGCCGACGGCTGGCAGGACATCTTGCTGGTCAACAGCATGGACTGGCCGGGGCATAAGAAGCAGCGCTCTACGCTCCAGCTTTATCGCAACAATCGCGATGGAACCTTCACCGATGTGACCAGGCGCGCCGGGCTCGATATCGAGATGTACGGCATGGGCGTTGCCGTCGGAGATTACAACAACGACGGTTTCCCCGACATTCTGATTACGTGCGTCGGTCAGAATCGTCTGTTCCGGAACACAGGCAAGGGCACGTTTGTGGACGCAACCCAAGCCTCGGGCCTTGGTAATCGCTTAGGATTCAGCACGTCTGCACTCTGGTTTGATTACGATCGCGACGGCAAGCTCGATCTTTTTGTTTGTAACTACGTGAAGTGGTCGCCGGAGCACGATGTCGTTTGCAGCCTCGATGGCAAGCATAAGTCGTATTGCACACCGGAAGCGTATCGCGGACAGACGTGCTGGCTGTTCCATAATCGGGGCAACGGAACCTTCGAAGATGTAACCGCCAACAGCGGTATTTTCGACAGCAGTTCCAAAGCTCTGGGCGTAAGCCTGCTCGACTATGATCAGGACGGCTGGCCCGATCTTCTCGTTGCCAACGACACGCAGCCCAACAAGCTCTACCGCAATCTGCACAATGGAAAGTTTCGGGATGTTGCGGTCGACGCCGGTCTGGCGTTCAGCACCGAAGGCAAAGCCCGCGCGGGCATGGGAGTCGACACTGCGGATTTCGATAACTCCGGCAAGACCGGGATCGCCATCACCAATTTCGACAACGAAATGATCGGCCTCTATCGCGCGCTGCCCAGGGGCGGGTACGAGGATGTCGCGATCCCTTCGGGCGTCGGCATGCCGTCAAAAGGCACTCTCGGATTCGGCTGCGCATTCTTGGATGCTGATCTCGATGGCCTGATGGACCTAATTGTGACCAACGGTCATATTGACGATACGGTTCGCAATATCCGCGGTAACGTGGGATACGCACAGCCACCGCAATTGTTCTTAAACTCTGCGGCGGGCAACGGAAAGCATTTGTTTCGCGATGTCGCCACAGATATCGGGGACGGCTTTCGTCAGCCGAAAGTCGGACGGGGCCTGGCTTTCGGAGACTTTGACCGCGACGGCGACCTCGATATCTTGATAACCACGAACAACGGTCCGGCCTATCTCTATCGCAACGACCAACTGGCCGGCAACAAGAGTATTCGTTTTCGCTTGACTGGCACGCAGTCGAATCGCGACGCCATCGGAGCGTCCGTTCGGATTGAGCACGACGGCATCACGCAAACGCGAGTAGTAAAGGGAGGGTCGGGCTATCTCTCGCAATCCGAACTGCCCGTAACGTTCGGAATCGGCAAGCGCGACAAGATTGATCGCGCGGTCATCCATTGGCCCAACGGGCGCACAGAAGAATTCAAAAGCCTCGCTACTGGCCGCGCCTACGATTGCGTCGAAGGCAAAGGCATCGTCTAGTATTTTTCTACTATTGCGGCGCATCTCTCCGCGCGCTACCTTTCTCCAGTCTCAAAATATTCTCGGCAGCGCTGCACCCGCCGTCTTTTTACGGAGATTAACTTTTGCGATCGGCGGTGCCTAACTCCTTCTTCGGTCGAGTGTTTTCTCTCCTTGTCACAACTCTGTTTCTGTCGGCACTCTATCTTTACGCGTTTCCACAGGCGCATGTGCTTTATGCGGCTGTCGTGTTGGCCCACGCATTTCTAGGTGCGTTGGCCACACTCCTTGTGCTGCCCGTGTTGTGGCGAAGTTTCCGTAGCGGCGACTTCTTCTCTAGTTTGGCGTGGGTGTTCCTGCTGGCTGGCGGAGCAATCGGTTTAGTGCTGATCAGGATTGGCACCGAGCGATCACATTGGAATTCGGTCTATTTGCATGTCGCTCTTTGCGTGGTTGCCGGCGCGTTTCTGCTCAGCGCACGGATGTCGCGCCTAGGATGGCTTGCGGGCGGCTTCGCGATGGGAGCTTTGCGCACCGCAATTTGCTTTGCGTTGCTTGCTGGACTCAGCGCAGCTGCGTTCTACGCACGAAATGCACGTTGGCAACAAAGCAACCGCATCCACAATCCATCCATGCCTCCCGAGACGATGGAACAGGAGGGAGATGGTGCGAACGGAGATTTCTTTCCGAGTTCTGCCCAGGTGGAAGGCGGCGGCAAGATTCCCAGCAAGTATTTCATGGAATCTGAAGCCTGCGAGCGCTGCCATCAGGACATCTACAAACAATGGAACAGCTCAGCGCATCACTTCTCGTCCTTCAATAATCAGTGGTACCGCAAAAGCATCGAGTACATGCAGGATATAGTAGGCACCAAGCCTTCGAAATGGTGCGGAGGATGCCACGACCCAGCTGTTCTTTACAGTGGCTTGATGGACACTCCGATCAAGCAAATCGTGCACCGTCCCGAAGCGCAGGCTGGACTCGGCTGCATGATGTGCCACTCGATTACGCAGGTGAAAAGCACCATGGGGCAAGGTGATTTCCTGCTGTCGTACCCCAAACTACACGAGCTCGCGGCCAGCAAGAATCCCTGGGTCCGCCGCTTGCATGACTTCACCATTAAGTTGAATCCGGAGCCGCATCGACGTATTTTCTTGAAGCCTTTCATGCGCACACAAACGGCTGAGTTTTGCTCCTCCTGTCACAAAGTTCATCTGGACGCGCCGGTGAACCACTACCGCTGGATTCGCGGCTTCAACGAATACGACAATTGGCAGGCTAGCGGCGTCTCTGGCCAAGGCGCGCGTTCGTTTTACTATCCGACAAAATCGCAGCAGTGCGCCGATTGCCATATGCCGCTGGAGACTTCGCGGGATTTTGGCAACGTAAACGGCGTAGTGCATTCGCATCGCTTCCCTGCGGCCAATACGGCCTTGCCGACGGCCAATGAAGATCCCGATCAACTGCGAGCTACAGAAACTTTCTTAAAGAACAAGAACCTGACGGTTGACATCTTCGCGCTTTCGCCCGCGCGTCCCACCGACCAGAAGGCTACGATGCAATCCGAAGTCTCAACCACTTTTGCCGTGGGTGAGGAAGCGGAGGCAAAAGTTACTCCCTGGACGTCTGCAGAAGTTTCGCCGGTGACTGGACCGCTCAACCGCGTGTTGCCGACGTTACGCCGCGGCGACGATGTTCGTTTAGATGTTGTGGTTCGCACCAACAAGGTCGGTCACTTTTTCCCGGGCGGCACCGTGGATGCCTACGACACCTGGCTTGAACTAAAAGGTACCGACGACAAAGGGCAAACCATTTTCTGGAGTGGCATGGTCGAGGATGGCGGCAAAGGTCCCGTCGAAAAGGGCGCCCACTTCTACCGCTCTCTACAAATTGATGCGCACGGAAACCCGATCAACAAACGTAATGCGTGGTCGACGCGGTCGGTCGTTTATGTGCGGCTGATTCCGCCCGGGGCCGCGGACACTGTGCATTACCGCCTGCACGTTCCGGAGACTTCCGGTTCGAAGATCACTCTGCATGCGCGACTGCTTTACCGCAAGTTCGCTTGGTGGAACACGCAGTTTTCGTTCGCCGGCATGCCAGAGCGAAGCCAGGGTAGTGACCATGTTGCGCCTGACTTTGACGACCGCAGATTTGTGATCAACGCGTCTGTGAGTGGCGTTTCCGCGAAACATGAGCAGATTCCCGAGGTTCCTATCGTGACCGTGGCGGAAGACGAAGTGGTTCTTCCGGTGGGTCCGCGTGGCAATCCCACCCCAGAAGCAAAAGTCGATCTCCGCGCCGAAGACTGGCAGCGTTGGAACGACTACGGCATCGGACTTCTGCTGCAAGGAGATCTAAAGGGCGCGCAGGCCGCGTTCCACAAAGTGACGGAGATCGATCCGGACAATCCTGATGGCTGGGTCAACATTGGCCGTGCGGCCGTGCAGGAAGGCGACATGGAGCGCGCTCGTACGGTGCTCGAGAAAGCGCTCGCAATCAAGCCGGATCTCGCACGCACCAATTTCTTTTATGCCAAAGTCCTTCGCAGCGATGGCCGCTTCGATGATGCCGCCAACCGGCTTCGGCAGGTTCTCGCCCAGTACCCTCGAGATCGCGTGGTATTGAACGATCTGGGACGTATTCTTTTTCTGCAACGCCGTTATCAGGATGCCGTGGTGCAGCTGAAAGCCGTACTCGCGATTGATCCTGAAGACTTGCAGGCTCACTACAACTTGATGCTTTGCTACAACGGCCTCGGCGATCAGAAGCTTGCGCATGAACATCAAGTCCGCTATCTGCGTTTCAAAGCTGACGAGTCCGCGCAGGCGATCACCGGCAAGTATCGGCGCTTGAATCCAGAAGACAACAACGAGCGCCAGACGATACATGAACACGTTTCGGTACGCTTGCCTTCGCGTCCGGCTGGACTTACGCAGCCCACAGCAGCGAAACCTACGACGAGCTACGGAGGCTCCCATTGAGGCGTCACTTTATTTCACTGGCCATTCTTCTTTCGGCATTTTCCACGCAACCGGCAGCCTCACAAATTCAGTTTCATGACATCACAGCGCAAGCTGGCATCCAGTTTGTGCACAACAATGGCGCCTTTGGAAAGAAGTATCTGCCAGAAACTATGGGTCCAGGCGTCGCGTTCATTGACTACGACGGAGACGGTTGGCCCGACATCCTACTGGTGAACAGTGAGGACTGGCCGGGTCACAAGCGCACTGCTTCGACGCTGAAGCTCTATCGCAATAATCACAACGGAACCTTTACGGATGTAACTGCAAAAGCTGGGCTCGCTTTTTCTCTCTTTGGAATGGGTGCGGCGGTCGGAGACTACGACAACGACGGACACGATGACATCTTCGTTACCGCTCTAGGACAAAGCCATCTCTTCCACAACAATGGTAACGGCACATTTACGGACGTCACAAAGGCATCTGGGCTTTGGGGTCCCGATGAGTTCTCCACCAGCGCGGCCTGGGTCGACTACGATCAAGACGGCAGGCTAGACCTTGTTGTTGCCAACTACGTGCAGTGGTCTATCCAAACCGACATTCGCTGCACGCTCGATGGAACTCACAAATCCTATTGCACTCCGGAATCGTACAAAGGCTCGTCCGCGCGTTTGTGGCACAACCTTGGCAACGGCAAGTTTGAGGACGCCACACGCAAGGCGGGATTGTACGACTCTTCCTCCAAGAGCCTCGGCGTCGCGATTCTCGACTTCAACAACGATGGCTGGCTCGACATTCTGCTCGCCAATGACACGCAGCCAAACAAGCTCTACCTCAATAAGGGAAACGGAACGTTTGAAGAAATAGGTGTGACCGCTGGAATCGCCTTCAGCGAAGACGGCATCGCTCGCGCTGGGATGGGTATAGATGCCGCCGACTATGACCGCTCCGGCCATGCAAGCCTTATCATCAGCAACTTTTCCAATCAGATGATCTCTCTCTATCACAACGAAGGCAACGGCCTCTTCATTGATGAAGCGCCGCGCTCCGAAGTCGGACGGAACAGCCTGGTCACTTTGGGCTTTGGATGTTTCTTCTTCGACTATGACAACGACGGCTGGCCGGATATCTTCGTCGCCGACGGCCACATCGAAGATCAGATCGAGCGTGTGCAAAAACGGGTCAAATACGCGGAGCCGTCGCACCTGTTCCGCAATCTTGGCGGTGGTAAGTTCCAGGAAGTGACCGAGTCACTGGGAGCAGCCTTCGCGGCACCGCATGTGGCCCGTGGAGCCGCTTACGCCGACATCGACAACGACGGAGCACTGGATTTGTTAGTTACTACGAACGGCGGAAAGGCCCATTTATTCCAGAGCGCGGGCGTGACGAACAACAGTCTTCGCGTGAAGTTGGTGGGGACGAAATCGAATCGCGATGGTATTGGTGCTGTGGTCCGCATCACGTCTGGCAAGAATGAAAAGCAATGGCAGATGCTACGCAGCGGCTCCAGCTATCTCTCGCAAAGCGAACTCATCCTGACCTTCGGACTGGGAAACCAAACCAAGGCTGACACACTCGAAGTACAGTGGCCCGGCGGACAATTGGAAAAGCTATCCAACATCAGCGGTGGTCAAACGGTCACCATCGAAGAAGGCAAAGGCGTGGTCACGTCCCGGCCTTATTCGAAATCTGCTACCGTCAAGAATGCCGCCGCGAAATAGGATCTGGCGACTTGGACCTCAACTCCCCGGGGAACATCCATTCTCAGAAGCCGCAGCCTCAACCAGTCTTCTAATTCCAGAAACTGGGATCAGCAAGAGTTGCGTCTTGGGCTTCTCGGCTTCCGCGACGACGGCTAACTGCTGCGCCTTCCAACCATCGGCGACACGCTGACCCTTCGCTAGAGAATCCAGTGCCGCAAGCCCAACGCTCCCGACAGCCGACAAATCTTGCGATCTTGTTGCTACCTGTTTGGCAAGAAAAGACGTTTGCGTGAGAGTTTGAAATAAGGCATCGTTGCTCTGCCACAGGGCTAGATGTGAACGCAGTTTCGTCGCGGAGCCGGAATCACGACATGACGACTTCACATACCGGTCAACGAGTTCGTTGAAGCGCCGACCTTCATCGCTCTCCAGCGGCACCGCGTCCACCAAACGATTTAAAGGCGCAGCGCTGGTGGGTTCGGCATCCGCGGTCTCTTCTCGCGTGTAGTTCTTCACTGGTTCCACCACATCCGCCAAAGTACGCAACGCAGTAATTTGCTCGGGTGTTGCCGGCCCAGCGATACGCTGCAGCATCGGTCCAAAATAGGTTTTGTGGGTCAGCCCGAGCCACCCCAGCCGGTTGCTGATGACATCCAAGCGGCGATACATTTCACTGGTATCGCGGGTTTCCGCCGGCGACCAAAGTCGCTCCGCAATTGCCGCGTTTCGCGGCCAGATGCGTGAGTCAACGTTCTCTTCGTCAACATACTCAGCCCACATGCAGGATTCTCCCCCTAGAACACGCGCTTTTTCTTCCGCGGATAGAGCAGCAGTATTTTCTCCGAATGGATCAATCGCATAGTGCCGCGCCGCCGACCAGCCGAGGTCTAAGTACCAGCCGTTGGAAAGAATGCCGCGATATCCCAGTTTGGCCGCGTCCGCTAGCGAATCGGCGCCGCGCCAGGACTGAATCGTGATGTCTTTGGGCAACGTAGGATCCAGCACTTCATCCCAGCCAATCATGCTTTTTCCGTGCTTGCTGACAATGGGCTGCAACCGCTTATTGAAATACGCCTGCAAAGCTTGATTGTCCTTGAGTCCATGCGAGCGCATGAAATCCTGAATCTTGGGATTCGCGTTCCACTCCTTCCCGTTAACCTCATCGCCGCCGACGTGGAAGAACTGGTCGGGAAATAGCTGCACCATTTCTCCAATGAACTCGTCGAGAAATTTGTAGGTGCTTTCCCGGGTGGGATCCATCGCCGGATCGAAAACGCCCCAGCGACGTTCGATTTGATAAGGCCCTACGCCACTCGCCAGTTCCGGATAGCCCACAAACCACGCCGTGCTGTGGCCGGGAATGTCGAATTCTGGAACAACGCGTATGCCGCGATCCCGCGCATAGGCAATAACGTCGCGGACTTCCTGCTGCGTATAAAACAAGCCGTCCGAACCCATTTCATGTAGTTTTGGGAACTTCTCACTCTCTACGCGAAAACCTTGATTTTCGGAAAGATGCCAATGAAAAACATTCATCTTGACAGCTTCCAAGCCATCCATATTGCGCTTGATGACCGCGATCGGCATAAAGTGGCGGCCGCTATCGATCATCAAACCGCGCCATGGAAAACGCGGACTATCGTGAATCGTCACCGCCGGTGCGGCAAATCCCTCCGGAGAAACACTGACCAACTGCAGAACAGTTTGCAGGCCGTGCATCGCGCCCAGCGGAGTCGGGGCAGTGAGCTTCGCCCCTGCAGGCGTCACCTCCAGCACGTAGGATTCGTCTTCGCCAACTTCCTGCACGGGCTTACTGGCGTGGTCGGTTTCGATAACCAAAGTCGCACCAGGCGCGCTCGATACGGCGGCCATCGGGATGCCTGTCTGCCGCGATAACTGTTCACGAAAGCGCTCTACTGCTCTCTCCAACCGTGGTTCGGCATACCCCTTCAGCGCTACAGAAAACCCTGCATCAATGCGCAGCCTCTCAAGCCCTTGCTGCACACTGGCAGGGACCGGTATCAAGTTCAAAATCGGCATCTGCGCAGCACCTGCGTAATTGGTGAACAATGCAACCACGATGAACAGCAAACACAACGCAATCGCCATACGGCATCGAACCATCGCCATCTCAAACGTCCCCCGTGGCACCACAATATACCCTACACGAAAACTCGCGGCCAGCGACTGAAGGCGGTGCGTTTCTTTGGTCAGGAATTCAATACTTCGAGAACAATCTGCTCCATCAATCGAGTCACGCGGGCATCCTCCCCAAGAGCCTTCAGCACCTCGACTTTGAGGACGGGAAACTGCGCTCTCACCTCTTCTGCTTGCCGGGGTATGTCGGTCGCAAGATGCGCACCCATTGCCAGGAACAACGGAAAAACTCGCAGGTTGAAAATTCCTCGCTCCACACAAGCGCGGGCCACATCCGTGAGCGTAGGTGCGATGAACTCCATATAAGCGAGGCGCACACGATCTTCTCCCGCCTGGTCTTGCACGGCGCTGAGAATCTGCTCGAACGGAATACGCCATCGCGGGTCTTTGCTCCCGTGTGCCAGCAAAACTACACACTCTGTCTTTGAAAGAGACTTGCTCATTGCAACTCCGGAACCCGCTAGAATACTTAGCTATTCAATCAAGGAACGGTAACTACAATCGCGCTACACGCAGCAGTCCCAATCTTGCGATAACTGTGCTGCGCGCCGGAATCAAAATAGATCGAATCGCCACTCGCGAGTTCGTATTCTTCCATCCCGATCTTGAGCATCAATGTACCCGCTAGGACGTG
>JANXUC010000067.1 GCA_025352065.1 Acidobacteriaceae bacterium
CTATGAGCCCACCTGCTATCGCATCATTCATTCTCGCGCCCATCGTGGCACCAGGTCATCAGCCAGGGGGCGATGACCACCCATGCACCAAAAAGCACATTCAGATAGCGCGTTGCACGGCCCACATCAGCCATCGCGATGATGGCAACGGTCACGACCAAGGCACCGAAGAGATTATCGCTGTGTGCCGCCACGGGCATATCACCGCGCTCAGTACGAATGAGTGCCTCGGTTTGGACCTTCGATTCGGGATAGGCCCATGTGGGTGCCAGCGCCGAGTCTTCGGTGATGAACTGGCCCGGCTCGACGGGCCCGTGCACGAGCATGGTGCTAGAGAAAACGAACTGCGCTACCTGAAAGCCACCGTCCAGAAGCCCGCGCAGCAGGCGTCTGGTACCGCCAACCGTGATCTCGTCGTACTTCGTAGTGGGCTCGCCGAGGAAATCGTAGTAGGCGGCAAGATGAATCACCGAGGCGACTTGCGTCCCGTGGTGTTCTCGGACGATGCGCAGCCCTTCTCGCACGCTCTCGTCCGACGTGACATCCACAGGGACGTATAGACAGCCGGGAGAGGGTAGTTTGGGCGCCTCCCGGTCGAAACCGACGATGCCTTCGAATCGTCCGGCCATCCGTCGCATCACAACGCTGCCAATCGATCCGCTGGCTCCCGTAACAAGGATGATTCCATTGTATGGCTTCATACTTTCCATCGTATTCGTTGTTCTGAACATCCTTGCCACTTCTGCAAACGCAAGCGAAGGATGTTGCAGGGCTTGTCCTGCAATGTGAGCCCAAGCCCTACTTTAATAGTTGACTCGGAGCTATGGTCCGCAACCAACCTGCGCGAGCAAATTCAACTTGCCGCCTTTTGACTCACGTATTGCTGCGGGTTTTGATCGAACTTCGTTTTGCAGCCCTGGCTGCAGAAATAATAGGTGTTGTTAAGATATGTCGATTGTCCTGCGGCACTTTTGTCATCGACCTTCATACCGCAGACCGGATCAGTATGTGTTCCCATTGTCTTATCTCCCTCCAAGTACCGTGCTAGCATCCCCCGCACCCGACGCAACGACATCATCGTCTTCAATAATTAAGACGCCGCTATCGAGCAGCTTTCTCCCGGAAACCCAGAGCGAAGCGGCTTTTATGCCGGATAAGGGGTCGCTAACAGCTAGAACACACTGTAGGGTCTTCGTGGACTGCAATCTGGTCAATACTGACCAATGTTCCTCGCCCAAATCGCTGACGCTGCGAGGCGGACGGCGAACGGAGCAGTTATGAAAGCACTTGTCTATCATGGGCCCAGAAAAATGGCGTTGGAGATCGGCCCAAGCCGCAGATTGCAGCGGCGACGGATGCAATTGTAAAAATCAACAAGACCACCATGTGCGGAACTGATCTGCACATTCTGAAGGGCGATCTGCCCTCTGCGAGCCTGGCAGGATTTTGGGACATGAAGGCGGGGCGTCGTCGACGAGGTGGGAGCGGGAGTCACGGCATTTAAAACCGGCGACCGGGTCATTTGCAGTCGCGGTCGTCAATGAGTGTTGATTCCCCGCCGCCCACATCAATGATGGAAGCTGAGTGTGCATTTGCCGCCAGCTCGATCTGACCTGACCGGGGAAATTTGTACCAGGTGGAATGAGAGAGAATCCACTTGGAGGAACAACGGGTCCTGCCCATGCAGAGGGGTATAAGCCAGAGCAAATCGTGACGATGCTGCGGCAGATAGAAGTCGGCATTATGGGAGCAGTTTCGGTGACCAAAGCCAATACGTACTTCTTTGGTGGTTTCTTCGAGCCCGTGTTGGGCGTACAGATGTCCGGCGGAGCAGCGTTCGGCAGCCAAAACACGCTGCACAGTGCCTACAAGTTTGGGACTCCTGTGGACATTACGACCGATTTCCCCACTAACCAAAAACGTGCTACGGGCGCGTTTGTCAGCTTGGGGGTGGACCTGGGAATCTTCCGTAAAGTGTTTGGAAAAGTCACCGGCATTGGAACTTCCGCTAGCACCACCCAAGGAAAGTAATGAAGCCTTGGAGCGGCGCGATGAGGAATTGAAACATCAGAAGTTTAGCCCAAACAGACCTCTGCTTGACTCACGCCGTCTCGCTGCTCGGTCAAGCCCCGCACAAAACTTTGCGACTTTTTAAGGCACGCGAAGGCTGCGCGTCGGGGGAAATTCCAAAGAAAGCATTGCCGATATAGATGTGATTCCCTCCCATGCTCCTCTTCCCGAACGGTGGAATGTCGCTTGCGGCGTGAGCTATACCGGGAAATTGAAGATCAAGCGGTTGTATCTGAGCTCTTGCGTTTTCACCGTTGACAGATAGGGGTCCTGGGTTATCCACATTGACAAGATTGGCTTTGTCAACCAACGAATCTGCGTTTTTGGCACCTCCGAGCAACGCAGCGCAGTCTTTCAGTGCTTTGAGGACGTCCTTTGCCTTGTCCTTGAGCTGATCTATGGGATCTTTTTGGTTTTGCGATCCATTACCCAACGTGCCGCCCTGATATGCGAATGGATCGGCGTCAATTGTAGGCACTGGATCCGGCAAGGAATCCGTGACGTTCACAATCTCGTCTATCGAGGGCGCAAAGTCTGGCAACTGGTCAGTAACCCACGGACAGGATATCGCTAATCAAGGATCCGTAGTAGTCGTTACTGCCCCCGCCGCCGCAGCCAGGAAAGCCAAGAGCCATGCATGTTGGCTCGTCCAATAGCCCCGTTGGATCAATGCGATTCACCGGGTCGTTCATGGCATACGCATACTTGTTGACCGACTGCGGAGCTCCTAAACGTCCGGACATAGGGTCCATGGACATGAATCGCCCATACCGACCAGAATGGAAGCGGTTCATCGCGTAGTTCAACTGCGACTAGGTACGGATTTTTGCCGCGCGACGAGCACGCTAATCCGATCAGGTACGTTCGACAAAGCGCCAGCAGCGATGTCACACATAGGATTCTGAATGTGGACCAAGTGCTGGCGATCCTCTCGCATCTACGAGAGCCATGCTACACGATGGCATTTCTGGATGCGGCGACGGACCTCCGTATCAGCGAATTGCTGGCCTTGCAATGGAAGGACATCGACTTCGCTGCAATGGAGGTGCGAGTTTCTCGTGCAATCGTTTATGGAGTCGTCGGCAGATGCAAATCCAAGGTTTCCAAGAAGCCCGTGCCTCTTGATCAAACCTTGGCGGAGATTCTTGTGAGTTGGAGGCGACGCACTCCGTACAATCAGCCCGAGGACTGGGTATTTGCCAGTCCGAAAGCAAACGGCAAAAAGCCCTACAACCCAGGAATGCTCGTTCGAAGGCATCTCCAGCCAGCGGCCCTGCAAGCGAAAGTACGGGGAAAGGTCGGTTGGCACACTTTCCGCAGAACTGTAGCAACCTTGCTTGTCGAAAACGGAAACGACATCAAGGTCGTGCAAGAACTTCTGCGGCACGCAAACAGCAAAATCACCCTGGACTTGTACGCCCAAGCCGTCACGTCAGCTAAGCGAAAGGCTCAAAGCGAGATCGTCAAGATGCTTCGCCCAGAGAGACCAAAGCTGACACGACTGACACCCAATACCGAAGGGGTTTCGCTGTTAACGAACCCTTTAGCACCCTCGTTCTACGGCTACCATTTTGTAAGTCGTTGAAAAGATGGTGGCCAGGGACGGACTTGAACCGCCGACGCCAGCCTTTTCAGGGCTGCGCTCTACCACCTGAGCTACCTGGCCACTTGCGGGATTGGAAGCTGCCTGACAATGCTTGCTGAACTTCACGAAGCAAGCCAGTTGCGGTGCGACTTTGAGATTATAGCAGTCTGTTCGCGGCGATGACCAGCGGCGCGGGACAAAGTGCACAGTCGCGGCGTCCCCGTTAGTCTATCTGGCGCCGTTTACCGCGCTCCCCTTCAGCATGGTCCCGTTCAGCACCGTAAAATCGCAATAATTTGCCGCGAACCAATAGGCGAGTTCGCGGTAGTCGTTAACACGGAAAGCAGCCAGATCCGCATCCTTGCCGGGTTCCATGCTTCCCTTTGCGCCGCCTAGCCCCAGCGCCCAAGCTCCATTGGTGGTTCCGGCGACAATTGCCTCCGCCGGCGACATCTTCATTTGCGTACAGGCCAGCGACAGGATGAACGGCATGCTCGGCGTGGGTGAACTGCCGGGATTGTAATCTGTCGCCAGCGCGACCGGAACACCGGCGGCGATGAACCTTCGCGCATCGGGATACGAGTGGCCGAGAAAGTAATTAGCGCCTGGGACAAACGTGGCTACCGTGTCGCTCTTGGCGAGATGCGCGATATCTTCTGAGCTCACGTGATCCATGTGGTCCAGCGATGCCGGATGGAATTTTAGAAATGGCTGCAGTTTTGTTTCGCTAAGCTGCCCCATGTGCGCTCGGACGGAGAGACCATGCTTTCTTGCGGCAGCAAAGATCTTTTCGCTGGCTTCCGCCGTGAAAGCGCCCTTGTCACAAAAGACGTCGACGAACTGCGCTAGCTTCCTGCGAGCGGCTTGCGGAATCATTTTTTCGCAGACTTCGGTCACGTATTCATCGGGCTTCTGTTTGAATTCGCTGGGAACGACATGCGCACCGAGGAGCGTCGCCACCACAGTGCCAGGCCATTGCCGCGCGGATTCTCGGATGACTTCGAGCGACTTCATTTCAGAATCGAAACTCAGCCCATAGCCCGACTTCGCTTCTACCGTGGTCGTGCCTTGCGCGGCCATTTCGTTGAAAGCGGCGACCACTTTGCGGGTAAGCACGCTCTTCGAAGTCTTGCGCACACCTTCCAGCGAGGATCGAATGCCGCCGCCCGCCTCGGCAATTTCGGCGTAGGTAGCGCCGGTGATGCGTTCCTCGAAATCGATCAGTCGCGGGCCAGCGAAAACGGGGTGCGTGTGGGAATCGACAAAGCCCGGCAGAACGACCATGCCGCTGCAATCGACTTCGTGGATGGTCTTCTTATGTTTCCTGTACCAGGGGTCGCGCAAGGCCTGTTTTGTGGTGCCGACGGAAACAATCTTGCCGCCAGCACAGAGCACCGCGCCGTCCCGGATAATGCCGAGTTCGTTGAGCTGGGCACCACGGCGCGGGCCGGTCGTCGACGAACGCAGGGTTAACATCTGCTCGATATTGAGGAAGAGCAGTGACGTGGACTTACGCATTTTTGTTCCGCACCCAACTTCGTGTCTCCATGCCTCCGTGGTGATAGGTCATGGCTTTGGGCACGGAATCTTCACGCCGCTCTTCTTGGCGAAATCCACGGCCTGATCGTAACCGGCATCCACGTGACGAATTACGCCCATGCCCGGGTCTGTGGTAAGCACGCGTTCGATGCGTTTCGCCATTGCGTCCGTGCCATCGGCGACAGTCACCTGCCCGGAGTGTAGCGAGTAACCGATACCAACGCCTCCTCCATTGTGGATTGAAACCCATGACGCGCCCGAAGCGGTATTGACCAAAGCATTGAGCAGAGGCCAGTCAGCAACTGCATCGGAGCCGTCTTTCATCGATTCAGTTTCGCGGAATGGAGATGCGACCGAGCCGCAATCGAGATGATCGCGGCCAATGACGATAGGTGCCTTCAGCTTGCCCGTCTTTACGAGATCATTCATGGCGAGGCCGAATTCCGCGCGTTCGCCATAGCCGAGCCAGCAAATACGCGCTGGCAATCCTTGAAACTTAATGCGCTTCCTGGCGAGATTAATCCAGCGCTTCAATATCTCGTTTTTGGGAAACATTTCTAGAATCAGATCGTCGGTGACCGCGATATCCGAGGGCTCGCCCGAGAGTGCTACCCAACGGAACGGACCTCGTCCTTCGCAGAAAAGCGGACGAATGTAGGCGGGGACGAAGCCCGGAAAATCATAGGCATTCTTTACGCCGTGCTGGAACGCGAAGGTGCGGAGGTTGTTCCCATAATCGAACGTGACGGCACCCATTTTTTGCAGCCGTAACATGCCTTCGACGTGTCGCGCCATCGCTGCCATCGAACGTTCCTGATATGCCTTGGGATCGCTCGCGCGAAGCTCGACGGCTTCCGCTAGCGTCATACCGTTCGGAACATAACCGTTCAACGGGTCGTGCGCCGAGGTCTGATCCGTGAGGATGTCGGGGACCACGCCGCGCTCGGCGAGTTCCGGAATCACATCGGCACAATTCCCTACCAGGCCGACGGAAATGTTTTCTTTCTTGCGCACGGCGTTTTTCAAGATCCGTAGCGCCTCATCGAGCGTGGTGACCATGAAGTCGCAATAGCCCGTCTTGAGCCGCTTCTTGATGCGTTCGGGATCGACGTCAATGCCAAGGAACGCCGCACCCGTCATGGTTGCGGCCAGTGGCTGCGCGCCACCCATGCCTCCCATGCCGCCACTGACGATCAGCTTACCGGAGAGATCTCCACCAAAGTGCTTTTCACCGGCAGCTGAAAATGTCTCGAACGTGCCCTCAACAATTCCTTGCGAGCCGATGTAAATCCACGAGCCCGCCGTCATCTGGCCGTACATCATCAAGCCAGCACGTTCCAGTTCGTTAAATTTTTCCCAGTTCGACCAATGGCCGACCAGATTCGAATTCGCGATCAACACGCGCGGTGCATACTCGTGCGTCTTGAACATGCCCACGGGCTTGCCCGATTGCACTAGTAGCGTCTCGTCGTTTTCAAGCGCTTGCAGCGAGCGGACTATGGCATGGTAGCACTCCCAATTACGGGCCACGCGACCTGTCCCGCCATAGACCACAAGATCTTGGGGGCGCTCCGCCACTTCTTCGTCCAGATTGTTCATCAGCATGCGCAGAGCGGCTTCCTGCTGCCAACCTTTGCAGGAAAGAGTACTGCCGCGTGCGGCGCGGATGGGGGCGTAACCAGTGTGACGGGCGTCGGTGAGAACAGGCATAACCGTATGTTAGTGCTTCATCGCTGCGACGTGCAATTAGATCCGCTGAGGGATGTCGCACATTCGCACGGGCGAGGACGCCCGCGCCTCCATCGACTTGTTTCCTAGAAATCGCTGTACGGCGTGCCATCACTGGAGCGCAGCGCGCAGTTACTCTTCACCCAGGTAATGCCAGGCTGCGTCTGGTCCGCGGAGAGCAGAACGTCTTCCTGCTCGGTTACCCAATCGCGCTGGTGGGTGCAGGGGTCGATGGGAATTTCCTTCATATAGCCCGCTTCTTTCAGTTCGTCGAGCGATTGCGGGGCGCGCTGCTTATCGAGCGTGAATTCATAAATCAGTTGCCGCATGGTAAAAAGGTTTTGCTTCATCACGGAATCGCGGGCACGCTGCACCGAGGTAGTGTAGGTGGGCACGGCGATGCCAAGCAAAATCATGACAATCGCCATCACGATCACCATTTCAATCAAGGTGAAGCCGCTGGTCTGGCCGCTCCTACGCCGTTTTGGATCGCGTCTTACCATTCTTTGTACTCTGTCCCGTCCAGCGCTTTTTGTTCCGATTTTGTGAAAACGTCAAACAGATTCTGTCCACCCCAGGAATCCGATTTCGGATCGTCCTGCATGGAACGCATTCCCCATTCGTCTTTTCCAGTCATTGGATCGACAGGAACGCGGCGGAGAAAACGCAGTTTCTTGCCTCCAACGTCGACTCCTTTGACCAGCGTTTCCATGTCTGGCGGGTAGCCTTCGCTACCGACCTTGATTTGGAACTTACCGCTGTCGGCTGCATCCTTGTAGCGGTCGACGGCGTCTCGCATTTCCCACAGCGCGTGCCGCAATTCCCTTTCCCGCTGCCGTTTCAGTGTCACCTGCACCAGCGGAACCATCAGGCTGCTAAGAATCAAAAGGATCGTGGTAGCGGCGATCAGCTCGATCAGCGTGAAGCCCCGCGACTTGGTCGAAGGCGCCCGGTTGGAGATTGCGCGCAACGCCGGGTTATTTCGAGTCTTCATGCCGCACTCCAGATCCCACGCCCCGACGGAGCAAGCTCCGTCGCCACACGACCTAATTCCGTCTTAGACTTTTTGTCATTCTGAGCGCAGCGAAGAATCCCTTTCAAACACGACAGTCTCGCCACGATAGGGATTCTTCGCTGCGCTCAGAATGACAATCCTAATCTGTGAAATAACCTCTACTGCACCGTAATAGCAGCTTGTGCCGGCGAAACTGCAATCGACTGCATGCCCGGATCGCGCGCTCCGCCTTGCGTAATCGTCACCATCGAGCGACCGCTCGCTTTCGCGACGAACGTCAGCGTAAACACGGTGCCCTGTCCAGCAACCCCTGCTGATCCCGGAGGTCGCGTCGCACTCACTTGAATCGTTCCGGTGGAGGTGTCGTCTCGATGCACGATGGCAACCGCTTGACCATCCTGCGACAGGAACCCGCCGTTGGAAACATTGACGACCTGCAACGTCTTCGGATCGTAGGAAAGCTGCACAGGCACCGAGTAAACATTCTGCGCGCCGGTAATGAGTACGTTCATAGCAAAGGTCGAGCCAGCGGCAAGATCGACTGTAGGCGGATCCATCATGAACGCAGCCGCCGTTGGCGGGCTGACCGCCCCCGGCGTTGTGCCAGATGGCGCCGCAGCGTTCGGACTCTGCGTTGCTGGCGCGGGAGCCTCTGGCGATGCGACTGCGGGCGGTGCGCTCGCAGGTGCCGAGGTCACGGGAGCAGTCATAGGCGCTGGTACGGCCTGCGCTGGCGGCAGTTGCATGGCAGTTGGCGCGACCGGAGCCGGTGCTACAGGCGTTGGAGCGGCGGGCCTGTTGGCGCGCCGCAATCCGATGGCGTTGCCGGTTCCGACTTCAATCGTGCGCTCATTCAGATCGGAAAGTTCCTGCCCGCGCACAATATGCGGAATCAGCACAAACACAATTTCGTTTTCTTTGTGCTCGACGTTGGTCGAGGAGAACAGGTATTTCAAGATCGGAATATTGGAGAGACCGGGCAATCCGCTCAGCGCTTTAACGTCTTGATTTTCAAAAATTCCGCCCAGAACGTTGACTTCGCCTTCCTTCAGGCGAACCTCGTTCTCAATTTTGCGTTGACCGATGATGGGCTGCGAAATGCCGCCGATATTGCTGTTCCCTGTGACGGCGGAAACGTCCATCATCATCTTGAGCGTAACTTCTCTACCCGCATGCACGTGCGGCGTGATGTCAATGTTGACGCCAACGTCCAGATATTGGAACTGCGTATTGACTAGTGGGTTAATGCCTACGCCGCCAATACCTGGCTGGAACGATCCGGTTGCTACCGGAACGCGATCACCAATCTTGAGCGATGCTTTTTGCCCATCCAGCGCCCGAATTTGCGGGTTTTGGATCAGCTTGGTGCTGCTATCGCTGAACATCGCCTGCACGGATGCCGCTGGAATCGTAACCTGGAAATCGGTTGCATTCAGGTTGGCGAGACGGTTCAGGTTAATGCTTCCGTTCGTGCTGGTTCCAGTGTTGCCGGTGTTCGTTGCGGTGCCTGTCCCTGTTGTGGTTGTAGTCGTCGTTACGTTGGGCTGCAACTGCACGCTGACCGAGGTGGGAGGATTCACACCCAGGTTGCGCATCTTGTTGCGGCTGACTTGCATGATCGCGATTTCCACGATCACCTCAGGCTTGGACTTATCAATATCGGAGATCAGTTTTTCCGCCAGGGCAACTTGATCCGGCGTACCACGAACTACGATTGCATTTTGCGAAGGCAACTGCTGGATGCGCGGGATTTCCAGAATCTGGCGCAGCGCGTTGACAAGATCCTGCAACTCGGTCGGAGTCGATACGTTGGAAAGATAGAAAGTTTTGATGACGTTGGTTTCAACTTCTTTCCGTTTTGCAGGGTTGTCGGAGGCTACAAAAATCGTATTCGGGGTGACCGCGCGCCAAAAAGTTTTCGATTCTAGCGCGACGATACTAAGCGCATCTTCCAGCGTAACCGAGTTCAACTCAATCTTGATCCGGCGCGATGTATAGTCCGGGTCGAACAAGACATTGACGCCGGCCAGTTTGCCGATCGTCTCGTAAATCACTTTCGTGTCTTCGGTGGACTTGATCGTGATCGGCGTATTGGCAATGGGAGCGAGCTCAAGCGGTCCAGAGGCTTCATCCAACCTCTTGCGCAGCGGCCCGATTTCCTTCGCTGCCTGCGGCCGGGTTCCCTGCGCAGTCGCATCCATCATTTTTTGCGTGCGACGAATCTCCTGCGCTCCAATAAAGCTCGAAGGATCAATCTCCACCGCCGTCTGGAATTCGGCCATGGCCTCGGCGAACTTGCCTGCATCGCGTAGAATCTGGCCACGATGGACATGCGAAGCTCCCGCTAAAAAGCGCGTGCGCTCAAAGGCCGAACGATAACGCAAGTCGGTAGGCTTGGCGTCATAGGCCTGCTTATAGAACTTGTAGGCGTCCTCGTAATTCTGGCGCGCCTCAGCGTCCCGACCCTTTTTGAACGAGGAACCGGCGCTGTCACCAGCTAGAACGGGTAAAGCGAGCACCCCGAGGACAAGAAGCGATGCCGCCAGGCTTAAAAGACGTCTCATTGACTGGTTCCTTAGATTGCTTCCATGTTTGCTTACTGGGTTACTTCCTTCAATCGTGGAGCCTGTGGATTTCAACGGAAAAAATGACCTCAGCGGCGTGATTATAGCACCCGGGGGTAATCGCCCCGAAGTGACTGACGTGTTAGCATTTAACTCACAAGTACAGACCCTTTCGTTACGCCCATGGCCCGTCAGGCATCCCACTCCACGCAACCCGGCAAAGAGAAGAATCCCAAGCGGGAGCCCAAAGCCGCCGGACAGCACGACGCCGCTGTCAATAGGATCGCTTCTCATAACTACTTCTTGCTGGAAAAATTTGAGGCAGGGGTTGTACTTTCCGGTACCGAGGTCAAAGCCATCCGTGGCGGCAAGGCTAACCTCAAGGATAGCTACGGCTTAGTGAAAGATGGCGAACTCTGGCTGCTCAACTGTCATATTAGCCCCTACGAGCACGGCAGCTACGCCAATCACGCCGCAACGCGCACCCGTAAGTTGTTGATGCATAAGGACGAAGTCGTCAAACTGCACGTCAAGACGCAGATCAAGGGTCAAACCCTGATTCCGACGCGGATTTACTTCAAGAATGGCCGTGTGAAGGTGGAAATCGCGCTAGCCAAGGGCAAGCAGTTGTGGGACAAGCGGGAGACCGATCGCCGCCGCACCGCCGACCAGGAGGCTCGGGAGGCCATTTCCCGGGGCAGAAAAGGGGCCTAGCGGTAATTTGGGTCCGGCGGCTGGCTTCTCGGTCCAATTTCGCTGACGGTCACTGCCAGAGCGACACGGGGCTCACTGTGGCTTCTTATCGTCAGCCTGAGTGCCACCCATGCCGTCGTGATGCATCATGCCGTGGCCCATCATTCCCATTCCGGGACCCATGCCGTCCATGTGCTTCATCATCTGTTCCATGTGAGCGACCATTCCGCTCCACAGATCGACATTCGCTTGCCAGCGTTCTTTTTCGTCGGCGTCGCGGATCTTGGCCACGTTGGCTTTCATTTTTTCGAGGGACGCCTTCATCTTGTCCAAGTCGGCCTTCATGCCTTCCATGTGTTGCTTGTGCATGTCGGCCATCTTGCCGTGGTGGCCCATATCCATTTGGTCATGGGGGCTGGGCGCGGGAGGAGTTGCCGGAGCCTGCGCGAAGGACAGCGATGCGAGAGCTAGGAGCACGGCAAGTAGCAGAGCTTTTCTGGTCATGGGAATTCCTTTCGGAGGAGCTGAGTCGAGTATAGGCCTTAGAGATATCCGGGACTTGTGATTGCAATCACTTGTTGAAAGAGTGGCAGCGTTTGCCAACCCGATCGGACAACATGTACAGTGCTGCTGTGAAAAAGTTGGCTGTCGCTTCAACACTGTTTTTACTTTCGCTCGCTTTTGCGGAATCTACGTTCCCAGACTACCCGGTGAGGCGAGCAAAGGAATGTCAGGTCTCAGCTGAGAGGAATGGTGTAATCATCGGGCTGGCGTCCATCGAAGACCCTCAGGCGCAAAAGACATATTTTCAGGCGAATTTTACAAAGAAGGGTTTCATTCCTATCCTTCTAGTCATCGAAAACGGAACTAGCGAGGAAACCTTTCTTTTCGATAAGACGAAAATTACCTACGGCGCCGCGAGTGCCGCAGTTCCCCCCGCCCACTTAGGGTCAGAGGCGGGCAAAGCACTCGCTCTTTCAGTGATCCCGTTCTTGGGCCGATTGGCTGCTGCGCAAGTTCTTTCGACCGCTGTAAAGGATCTAGCTTCGCAATCAGCCAACAAGATTTCCGCTTCACCGGAACTACGCACTTTCGCTCAGTGAGATTTGGTCGGCCAACATAGCGAGCTTCCGACTCTGAAGGCGATCGTTATTCCACTCCTTGCCATCCACCTGCCAAACCGCCGATACTAATGTTCGATGACTATGAAAACTGCTCTCTCTATCAACCCCTCTGAATTTGAAACTGACTGCCTTGCTGTTTTGGTGCTGGATCACAGCGAGAAAGATTCCAGCAGGAATGGCCGTTCCGACGCCAAGCCCGTGGTCACCGTGGAGACCTCCGATGCTGCCGTGCGCGACGCTGCCGCTTCCGTGCTGGCAGGCAGCGAGGTCACCGCGAAGATGTTTGAAACCACGCTGGTGCATGCTCCCGCGAAGCTCAAGGCCAAGCGCCTGCTTCTGGTGGGAGGCGGCAAAGCGAAGACTTTCTCTTCCGCCGACCTGCGCCGCGTAGCCGGAACCGCTGCCCGCACTCTGAAAAGCAAAGGCATTCGCAGCTTCGCCTTCGCTGCGCCCTCCGACCTGATGCCTGCCGAGCTTGCGGTGCGCAGCATTGTGGAAGGACTCTATATCGGCGACTTCGACTCCGACACGTACAAGTCCGACCGCAAAGACACGAGCTTGCAGGGCGTCACAGTTCTTTCTGCCGGCGATCCAGCCAAGCTGGCTGCAGCGATGGACGAAGGCCGCATCCTAGGCGAATCGCAGAATTTTACGCGCGACTTGGTCAACGAACCCAGCAACCGCATGACGCCGACGATCCTGGCCGAACGCGCGCGCAAAATGGCGGAGGAAGTTGGGCTGAAATGCGAAATCATGGGCCCCGACAAGATTAAAGAATTGAAGATGGGCGCCTTCTGGGGAGTCGCTCAAGGCTCGGAGGAGCCGCCAGCATTGATCGTGTTGCGATATGAACCTGCAGACGCTCCTGCTGGCTCGGTGCTGGGGCTGGTTGGCAAGGGCGTAACGTTTGATACCGGCGGAATTTCCATCAAGCCAGCGGACGGAATGGAGAAGATGAAGTACGACATGGCTGGTGGAGCAACGATGCTCGGCGCTATGCGGGCGATTGCGCTGCTGAAGCCCAAGCGCAAGGTGATTGGTATTGTGTGCGCGACGGAAAATATGCCCTCCGGCACGGCGCAGAAGCCGGGCGACATTCAGATTGCAATGTCGGGCAAGTCGATTGAAATCATCAATACGGACGCCGAAGGCCGCCTGGTTCTAGCGGATGGCTTGCACTATGCGCGCACACTCGGCTGCACGGAATTGATTGATGCGGCGACCCTTACCGGCGCTGTGGTGGTGGCTCTCGGTCAAATCAACGCGGGAATTTTCGCCAACGACGATGCGTTGTACGAGCGCTTCAGCAAGGCCGTGAAGAGCGCCGGGGAAAAGATGTGGCGCCTACCGCTGGACGAGGATTATCGCGAAATCATTCGTTCCAATATCGCAGATATTGTGAATTCGGGTGGACGTTACGGCGGGGCGATCAATGCGGCAATGTTCTTAAAGGAGTTCGTAGCCGACACGCCATGGATTCATCTCGACATTGCGGGCACGGCGTGGATGGATGACGGCAAGCCGTGGCTCGCGAAGGGGCCGACAGGGGTTGCATTGCGGTCGATTGTGGAGTTTGCGCGCGGAGTCTAGCGGAAAAACAAGCCGCGTCGGCAGGCTCTCGTCCATTTGGTTGGATGGAGGAAATCTGCCGACGCGGCATCTCAACGTCGTTTACTTCTCGGAAGTTATTCCTGCAACTCAGCGGAGCAAGCTCCGCTGCCACACGATTCGAGGCAACTTCTAGTTCTTGCCTGCGTCCAACTTCTCTACGGACTTTTTGAACTGGTCGAACAGGGGCATTTCGCCCTTGTCCAAGCCGCCGTGGCCCATTACGCGCCACAGGTAGATGGAGTCTCTGCCGAGCTTGGGCGCAAAAACCGCAAGCTCGTCTTCGGAGCCACGCCGCTGCACAACGATGATCATGTCGGCATCTCGCGGCTCCATCGTCACGGCATAGTGTCCCCAACTGCGAAGCGCTTCCTGAACCTCTCCGATGGCGACGCGGTCGTCTGGCGACACGTTCATGTTCCACTGCGAACCGTCGTAGCTCGTGACATAGACGTAGCGGGCGTTCTTCAGAATTCCTGGAAATGGAGCGGGCTGCGCGAACGCTGTGGTAACCAGAAACAACGCTGCGATGGCGCCTAAGATCATTCCTCGCATGTTTCTCATTTTCGCGACCTCCTAACCGATATTGGCTAAGATGCGCGTTCATGCGCCGATGTTGTATGGGCTGCGGTGCGGCAAACTTGGAAGAAAATCCAAATCTGAGGCAAGCTATGTCATTGGCGCACGGGCGCGGACGCCCGTGCCTCCATGTGCGGTGGGATGGCTAGAACAATCGCCCAATCGAAAAATTGACTTTCGTTCGACCAGTCGGGCTGATGCTGCCTGCCAGAGCCACCGGTCCTAGAATCGTTTCCGCGAGCGCGCCAATGTTGATGCTGTGGCGGGCAGTTATTCGTCCGAAATCATCGAAGGCCGAACCCGACTCGAAGGCTCCAATGGCATACACCTTCTTCCCCACGAGCACAGGCAGGCGGAACAACTCGTAGCGATACCCGACGGACGCGTAGGCGTAGTGGTTGCCAAGAAATTCGTCACGGCTGTAGGCGCCCAAGCGGAACGGGCCGCCGAGCGAGAACTTCTGGAAGAAACCGGCGTCCCGACTGAAGCTTGTTCCAAAAGCTCCTGTTCCAAAGACTGATCCCTTGGCCGTAATCGGGATAAACTCCGAACCGCTCAGCCTCAGTTGTTGGAAAGAATGGGTGACTCCAGGAGCGTGAATCACATGATCCACCTCGGCAATAAAGCGTGCGCCACGGCTGGGGATGTTTGGACTATCCTGCCCTTCGAAATCGAACTTCGCGCGCAGCAAACCATTGTTCCCGCTGGATCCGAGCAGAGTGTCCGCTCCCACCACTGGCGACAGTGCGCCGTTGAAAAATTCATAGCCCACGCGAACTTCACTACGGCGGCCCGAATCGTAACCTACATCAAACCCCGCGCCTAGCCGGCGGTCGTGATACTCGGCAATCTGATGATCGCCCTGAAACGTGGTGCGCGCCTGCTTCATGTAGAATCCGCGTGGAGCGACAAAGAAGCGGCTTGTCCCAATGGGCTGGTAAAACTCGCTGGCAATAAAATTGGTGCCGCCCAGCACAACATCGCTGCGCCATTCGCCGCCATGCTTGCGGACGTCCATCATCGTAATGCGGAATCCCGCGGAGAAATCGAAATTTCCGGTTCCCGATCCCTGCACATTCACCGCGAGATCCATGAAGGGCGGACCGTAGGTCTTTTCGTGCGCGCGAATCCGCACACCTGTTCCACCCGGAGAAGACAAATCTTCATAGCCGAGCAGGTCAAATCGCCCTTCGCCGGTAAAACGAGTTAGGTCGGTTTCCAGATGAGAAATATCGAGTTCCTTGCCAGCGTACTTACTCAGCGCTGCCTGGAGCCTCACCTTTTCGTTGCCCGTGACTCCAGTAATTTCGACCTGCGCCACTTTAACTTCGGGAGTGCGTTTGCGAGCGTAACGTTGCTGCAGATGCTGCCGCCATTCATCCTCGGTGAGTGCATAGGGCGCCAGAGCGCTCAGACTCTTCCCCGCACCTTCATATCCCAGCTGGATAATTTTCTCGGCACTCAGGAAATCAGCCGCCGAAAGTTTACCTAAATCCGGAGCGATAACCACGTCAGCCAGACTTCGGCCACGCCGCTCATTTTCAAGCGTCACGATATTCAGTGTCTGATTGAGAACTCCTCCCAGCGTCTGCAACTCGCCGCGTCCCGCCAATGGCGACGCAACATCCACGGCGATCACGACTTCTGCCCCAAGATCGCGCGCCACGTCGGAAGGAATGTTGTCGACCAGTCCACCATCCACCAAAACTTTGTCGCCGAGATCGACCGGAGTGAACACTCCCGGGATGGCCATAGTCGCGCGCAACGCTTGAGCAAGTTGCCCATCCTTGAGTACTTCGGCGTTCCCAGACAACAAGTCGGTGGCAACGCACCGATAAGGAATTGGCAGATTGTCGAAACTTCCAACTTCGGAATAGCCGAACGCGACCCGATCAAACAACAGTGCAGCACCATGCCCGGGGTTAAATCCGTTGGGGCCAGCTAAACCATTCTTCAATCCCAGCGGGATTCCGAGCTGGTAGGAGCGGTGGTCTTCCTTGCGGCGAAACGCGAGCTTGTCATAATCCGGCTCGGGGAGCAGCGTCTCGTCCCAATCGATATCGCTGATGAATTCATGCGTCTCGTGCGCCGTCATTCCAGTCGCATACATTGCCCCCATCAGGCCGCCCATGCTGGTTCCGGTCACAATGTCGACCGGGATGCGATGCTCCTCAAACCACTCCATGACGCCGACATGCGCCAGGCCACGCGCACCGCCGCCGCTCAAGACAAGTGCAATTTTGGGACGTGGTGATGAACGTTGCGGAACGGCTTCCTGCGCGACTGCTGACGACGCACTCAAAGAGGCGGCAAGGATCGATGTGGCGATTTGAAACAAGGAAGAGCTATGAAAACGAAACGGCATGTTGACATCTCCAAGACTTCAGCGCGAGTTGTTACACAGCAAGCTGGATAGCTAGCTAAAAGGTAGCAGGTCTGAAATTAGCGCGTTGGCGGATGAAGAACGACCGCGCAGGCACAGGCATTTCCGTCCATGACTTAGGGACTCTGCCTACATGACTCGCGGAACGGGAATACCGAGGAATCCCAGCACTCGGATCAACTCGCGACGCACGACGGCAGCTGTGGCAAGCAGGAATTGTTTCCGCTCGGCATCCGGCTCGGCCAGAATGGGATGGTGGTGGTAGAACGAGTTAAACATCTGTGCCAGCTGGAAAGCGTGTTTTGCGGCATAGGCGGGCTCGGATGTGGCAACGCATTGCTCGACTACGAGCGAGGTTCGAGATGCCGCCAGCCAGAGCGTCCAGATTTCGTTGGCTTCCTTTCGTGCGGTAGCATCTGCAGTGACGCCGGGGCTTAAGTACTTGGCGAAGTTTGCGTCTTTCGAGGAGAATTTGTCCGGATCGAAGCCACCCTTGCGGAAAATATTGGTAGCCCGCACGACTGCATACTGAACATAGGGTCCCGTTTCACCATCAAAACTCAGCGCTTCTTTGAAATCAAAAGCAATCACCGAGGGCTTGGTGAACTTCAGCATAAAAAAACGCAGGGCTCCCACAGCGATTTGACGTGCCACTTCGCGCCGTTCCTCGTCCGCGACCTCAGGGTGCCGATCATCCACTTCCTTTTGTGCGGATGCGATCAGGCGATCCAGCAAGTCATCGGCCTTAACGCCGAATCCCTTACGCCCCGATACCTCGATGTAGGACCGGTCTTTGTCGGCGTCGGAAAGTTGATATCCCAACTCTGCTGCGCAGCGGGGCGTTAGCGCCACCATTTCATAAGAGAAGTGCGTGTAGTGATCGGCTTTTTCGTCGTGACCGAGGCCGCGCAGAGCATCAATCACTGTGTTTTGTGCCTCAGACTGGCGCGCGTCAATCACGTTGTAAATCTCCGCTACATGTCCGAAATGCGGATGCTCCCGCTCACCTTGGATAGCGGAAACCCAGCAATCCTGGCCGGTTGGGTAGCGATAGAACTTGCGATATCCAAAGTCCTTCCCGAGCAATCCGAATTTCCACATGTGATACGCAATGTCTTTGCCAACGTAGCCAACGGTTCCGTTCGAACGCACAATTACTTTCTGATCTTCCTCGGCAACTTCATCTGAAGCTTCGATTTCGGAACCTTTCGACACTTCCTCCGCGCGCTTCGTGTCCTCTGTGGTTAAATTCTTTTGCCCTGTGCCCGCCCGCCGCATCACCCAGCAGCCCTTGTTTTTGCCTTCCGCCTCGAAGGACAGCACGCCACCCGTCTTCAGACGCTCGAACGCCGCATCCCAAAAATGCAAGTGAAGAATTTCGCTTTCACGCGGAAGAAAATCGTATTGAATATCCAGCCGGTCCATGGTTTCGAGATGCCGTCGCAGAACGGCGGTGGCAACTAGTTCAGCAATTTCCGACGTTTCGTTGCCGCCGACTTCGAGCGCATGTAGAACTTCCCCGCGCTTCTTTTCGTTTTCTTTGTCGACCCCATACCACCGCGAAACGCGGGCGTACAAATCCCAGCAGTAGTAGTCAAAACGCGGTTCTCGCGTGAGCGCTTCAACCTCAGCTCGAGATTTTTTTTCTATATGCAGGAAGCCGACAATCACATCGGCAACCTGCACGCCGGTGTTGTCGATGTAATTCTGCACGTCGACGGTTCGACCCGCCGCCCGCAATAACCGAACAAACGTATCGCCGAGAATCGCGTTGCGGAGGTGTCCAATATGTGCGGCTTTGTTGGGATTAATACTGGAGTGCTCAACCAGAATCTTGCCTGTTGCAATATCTGCCAGAGGCTTTTCGTCCGCAGCCACGGCAGCGGCCAACATCTCCCGCTTTACGCGCAAGTTCAGGTAGCCAGAACCCGCCGCTTCCGCTCGTTCTAATTCAGGAATGCAGCCCAGACCTACGGCAATCTCTTCCGCGATCTTGCGCGGAGCCTTACGCAGTCTCTTCGCCAGCTCAAATGCGAGCGGCAAAGCATACTCGCCGAACTCCACGTTGGGAGGCTGCTCCATCGCCAAATGCGCGATGTCGAGATCGTAATTCCGGCGCAGAAACTCGCGCACATGCCCAGCCAGCTTGCGTTGCAAATGACGGTACAAGAATCCTCGCTAACATGTTGGAGAAAAGGATGATTGTAACAAATGTACAGCGCGCCCAAGTTTGACGCACACTCGCGCGTTCCCTATGATGGGAAGTGCCGCCGTTGCACTCGTTGCGAGACAAATTTCCACGCTGACGCGGCTGCCCGATCATCCCATGCGCATTGCATACCTAGACTGCTTTTCCGGCATTAGCGGCGACATGTTTCTTGGAGCGCTGATCGACGCCGGTGTGCCTGCGCGCGTGTTCGAAGAAGCGGTTGCGGGACTGGATATTGGCGCATCGCTTGCAATTTCCAAAGTCGACCGCAGCGGAATTACTGCCACAAAAGTAGACGTGCTGGTGGCTGGGCAGATCGCGGAGGTGAAGGATTCTCACAACGAACATGGCCATAGCCTCGAAGATGATGGCCATAAGCACGAACATATGCACGGACATGAGCACGATCACTCGCATGACCACGAGCGCAAGCATTCTCACGGTCGAGGGCTGAAAGAGATTCGCGAGATCATCGCCCGATCTTCGCTTTCAAACGAAGCTAAAACTACCGCCTCTGCCATTTTTCAGGCCTTGGGAGCGGCGGAAAGCAAGATTCACAACGTTCCGGTGGAGACAATACATTTTCACGAAGTGGGTGCAGTCGACGCGCTGGTTGATATTGTTTGCGCCGCCGTTGGAGCCACGCATCTCGCCGCAGATGAATGGGTTTGCTCGCCGCTCAATGTTGGCGGTGGCACCGTCAAGTGCGCTCACGGCACCTTTCCGGTTCCGGCTCCGGCCACGTTGGAGCTACTGAGGGATGCACCGGTTTTTTCTTCTGGTCCGCAAATGGAACTGGTGACGCCAACTGGCGCGGCCATCGTAAAGACGCTCGCCAAGCGCTTTTCGTCTTTCCCTCAGATGAAGGTGCAAGCCATCGGCTACGGGGCCGGTACTCGAGACTTCCCTGCCCACGCCAATGTGGTTCGCTTGACGCTTGGAGACTCTCACGTTGAAGTGGCCACTCATCCGCAGCAGGACACTGTTACAGTTATCGAGGCCAATATTGACGACCTGAACCCTCAGGTATTTGGATATGCGATCGACTATTTAATGGCGGAAGGCGCTCTCGACGCTTTCGGTGTTCCGGTGCAAATGAAGAAAGGACGACCCGGCATGCTGCTCACCATCTTGGCCCGCCCGGAGGATGCCTCGCGTCTTACGCAAATTCTATTTACGGAAACAACCACGCTCGGCGTACGCTCCCGCGATGAGCAACGCCATATTCTAGATCGTCGCTTCGAAGTTGTGCACACACGCTGGGGCGATGTTCGAATCAAGATCGCAAGCCTCAACGGCACCGTCAGCAACTTCGCTCCGGAATTCGAAGACTGTCGCCAGCTGGCCGCAAAACATCGCGTCCCACTGAAGACGGTGATGCAGGAAGCTTTGTATCTCTATTCTGGAACACGCTTTTCGGAGCCAGCCTCCGCGAGGACCACCCAAGCATGACGCAAAAGTTTTACATCACGACGCCCATCTACTACGTGAATGCGCGTCCGCATATTGGACACGCCTACACGACAATTACCTGCGACGCCATCGCGCGCCGTAAGCGGATGCTGGGCATCGATACCTATTTTTTGACCGGTACGGACGAGCATGGCCAGAAGATCGAGCGCGCCGCCGAGGCGGCGGGAATTGCTCCGCAGCAACTTACAGACGAAGTCTCCGCAGCTTTTCGTGCTCTTTGGCATCGCATGGGCTTGACGAATGATGATTTCATTCGCACTACGGAAGAACGCCACAAACTCGGCGTCCAGGCACTGTTTCGTCAGCTGCGCGATAAGGGCTTCATCTACAAAGGCAGCTACTCCGGCCAGTATTGCGTGTACGACGAGCTCTATGTCGACGTCACCGGCCCGGGCGCTCCCTGCCCTGAATGTGGGCGCCCGACAGAGACGGTGAAGGAAGAGAATTACTTTTTCAAGCTGTCGGCATTTCAGGACAAACTGCTGAATCTTTACGCCAGCCAACCGGACTTTGTTCGTCCAGAGACGCGCCGGAACGAAGTAACGTCGTTTGTACGCGGCGGCCTGCGCGATCTTTCGATCAGTCGTTCGACATTCAAATGGGGCATCCCGGTTCCCGACGACCCCGCTCATGTCATCTACGTTTGGCTGGATGCGTTGGCCAACTACATTACGGCGCTCGGCTACGGCACGTCTAATCGCGGATCAGCAGACACATCGCTCTACGACAAGTACTGGCCCGCCGATGTCCAGATGATCGGCAAAGAAATTGTGCGTTTTCATTGCGTTTACTGGCCAGCGTTCCTGATGGCAGCGGATTTGCCGCTACCGAAATCGATTGTTGCGCACGGCTGGCTGCTGTTTGAAGAAAACAAAATGTCGAAATCGCGTGGCAACATTGTGCGCGCAGAAACCATTCTTGACGTTCTAGGCGCCGATGCCCTGCGCTATTTCCTGTTGCGCGAAATCGTTTTCGGCCAGGACGGCTCGTTCTCCTTCGACGCTCTCGTGCAGCGCTACAACTCCGATCTAGCGAATGGCCTCGGTAATCTTGCCAGTCGCACGCTGACCATGATTCAGCGCTACTTTGGCGGCGTGATCCCCGCTAGCACAATCTCAACGGCTGCGGAGATTGTGCTTTCGGAACAGGCAACGCAAGTGATTGCGGACTTCGGAAGATTGTTTGACGACTTTCAATTCTCACGCGCACTGGAATCAGCATGGTCATTAGTCGGCAGTGTGGATAAATATATTGTCGAGAACGCGCCCTGGACCCTGGGCGAGAAAAGCGATGACGCGAGCAAGGCCCGACTGGGCACAATTTTGTATACGAGCGCAGAGGCTTTGCGCGTCGTGACTGCGTTGGCTCATGCTGTGATCCCGGATTCCACCGCGCGAATTTGGAGCCAGATGGGGTTGGGTGATATCCAGAAATTTGCCCTGCGCAACTTGGATTGGGGACAGCTCGCGCCCGGCACAAGTCTTGGCAAGATCGAGCCAGTATTTCCGCGCGCAGACAAATCGGCGATCAAACGGATGCACCAGATGGAAGAAGAAAGACGAGCACCCGCAGCCAACGAGCCTGCGCCAACTGCTCCAGCACAAGCTGCGATTGCTGCACCCGTTATTACGGCTGCGGTTCCCGCCACCACGGTTCCGGCAGCACCCGTCGATACCAAGATTACGATCGACGATTTCGCCAAGATCGAACTGCGCGTAGGTCTGGTCAAGGTTGCCGAACGCGTGAAAGGTGCCGACAAGCTGCTGCGGCTCGAAGTTGATATCGGCACAGAAGTTCGCCAAATTCTGGCAGGCATCGCCGAAGCCTACGATCCAGAATCCCTGGTCGGTCGCAAGGTCGTAATCGTTGCGAACCTGGCCCCCAGAAAACTACGCGGTCTGGAATCGAACGGCATGATCGTTGCTGCGTCTCTGGAAGGCGGAAAGCCTGTACTGGCCAGCTTCTTGGAAGATGTGCCAATTGGCGCAAGGCTGAAGTAAACGTTTCGAATTTCAAGAGGCAAGGTTTCGAGTTTCAAAGTTTCGAGTTTCAAAAGCTAACTGGTTTTGAAACTTGAAACTCGAAACCTTGAAACTCAAACTTGACTCGGCAACCCACTGAACTTATGTACATAGATTCCCACGCTCATTTGGACAGCACGCGTTTCGATGAAGATCGCGCTGAGGTATTCTCGCGTGCCCGCGAAGCTGGTGTCGAAGCTGCGCTTCTGATTGGCAGCGGAACAGGGCCTGGTTCGCTCGATTGTGCGATTCGCATTGCCGAGCCCCACGACTGGGTTTACGCGACGATCGGCATTCATCCTCACGAAGCCCAACTCGCAAAGGAAGAGGACTTCACGGAAATGGCAGCTCTCGCCAAACATCCCAAAGTGCTGGCATGGGGCGAGATTGGGCTGGACTATTTTTACGATCATTCCCCTCGCGAGATCCAGCAAGCGGTGTTCGTTCTTCAAATGGAACTCGCGAACGAGGCCAAACTGCCCATCATCATCCATTGCCGACCCTCGGAAAACAGCGAAAACGCCTGGGACGATACGCTGCGATTGATCGAGGAACACTGGAAATCAACCGGACTTGGCGGCATCCTGCACTGTTTTACCGGGACGCTCGACCAGATGCGCCGCTCGCTGGACCTCGGCTTTATGATTTCCTTCGCTGGCAACGTCACTTTTCCGAAGGCGCAGCCGATTCGCGATGCCGCGCTGCAGGTGCCGCTCGACCGCATGTTCATTGAGACAGATTCGCCTTTCCTTGCGCCAATACCCTATCGCGGAAAGCGCAACGAACCGGCTTTCGTGGTGGAAGTGGCGCGTCGAATCGCCGAACTCCGCAGCCTGACCCCGGAAGAGGTAGGTCGCCAGACCACGGAAAACTTCCGCCGTTTCTTTTCCCTTCACGAAAAGGCCGACGCAAGGTAGCCTTACTAGGTGAATCTTCGGCCAAACTATAGAATCTTAAGGATCAGACGCAATGCCGGATAACAGTTTTGACATCGTAAGCAAGTCGGATTTGCAGGAAGTGAACAACGCGATTCAGCAGGCGATGAAGGAAGTCACCACACGCTTCGATTTGAAGGATTCCAAATCGTCGATTGAATTCGACGGCAAGGAACTGATCACGATGCAATCCGCCGACGAATACAGGCTCAAGGCGGTGAATGATATCTTGCAGCAGAAGTTGCACAAGCGCGGTATTTCACTGAAGAGCCTTACCTACGGCACTTTGGAACCTGCCGCGAGCGCAACGGTCCGCCAGAAGATAACGTTGCAACAAGGCGTTCCGGTCGAGAAGGCGAAAGAGATCGTGAAGTTCATCAAGGACTCAAAACACAAGGTGCAAGGCTCCATTCAGGGCGACTTGGTTCGTGTAAGCGGCAAGGATCGTGACACGCTGCAAGCCATCATTGCGGCGGTGCGACAGAAAGATTTTGGCATCGACTTGCAGTTTATTAATTTCCGAAGCAACTAATGCTGGACATATCTAATTCTCGGAGCACCGAAATCCGGCCCTAGTGAGCACACCCACCGTCATTATCGGGAAAGAAGTTTTCGAACTGCTGCGGGATGACCTCGCCGCGATTGAGCGAGAGTTTGGGCGCGACACCGTCTCGAATGTGGCCGCCATCACGGAAATTGGCGAATACCTGCGCGGCGGCGGTGGCAAGCGGATTCGTCCCGCGGTACTGCTACTTTCCTCGAAACTCTTCAACTATGAAGGTCGCGGTGCGGTACGTCTCGGCGCTGTGATGGAGATTATCCACACCGCTACCTTGGTTCATGACGACATCATCGACGAGGCACAAACCCGCCGCGGACGTCCCGCCGCCAACACGCAATGGGGAAACTCGAAATGCGTGCTGGCTGGCGATTGGCTTTACATGCAGTCGTTTCGCATCGCCTTGCAGGAACGTAATCTAAGAATTCTCGACGCCCTGATCGAGTTGACCCAACAGATGGTCGAGGGCGAGCTTCTGCAAATGGAAAAGCTCGGCAAGTGCATTTCGCAGGAAGAGCACTTCGACCTCATTTACCGCAAGACAGCGTGCCTGTTCTCAGTTTGCATGCGCATGGGAGCAATTCTTGGCAATGCCTCGCCGCAGGACGAAGAAAAGGTTGCACAATATGGACGCGATTTGGGCATGGCGTTCCAAATTGTCGATGACGTTCTCGATCTGACCGCCTCCGAAAGCGTGCTGGGCAAGCCCGTTGCCAGCGATCTGCGCGAAGGCAAGGCAACGATGGCCGTGATTCACGCGCTGGAACGCTGCTCGCCAGAAGAGCACGCACGCATCGAATCAGTGCTAAGAAACCGCGCCTTCAACGGCGTAACCCACGAACAGATTCTTGAAATTCTGAACAAATACGGTTCCATCGACACCGCCCACAGCCGCGCGGCTGAATACGCCGAGTCAGCCCGCAAGGCCATCTGCACGTTCCCGGACTCGGAGATTAAGCGCGCGCTGCTCTGGGCTCCCGACTTCGTCGTTTCGCGAGAGAAGTAGCGCAGCACAGCTAACGCCACGCGCCGGACACTAGCCCCTCTTCACCGCAATTCCCATCATTTCAAACCGCCCGTTCAGCAACAGCGGTCCCGACCCCAAAAACGCTCTCGCAGGAAATTGTCCTGAAAAGTGCGTTACATATTCCTCGTTGAACTTGTTCCACAAAGAAACATCGGGACAGAACACCTGCACCCAAACCAGGTCGTTCATCGTCATGCCGCTCTGGGCCAGAACGTCCTCAAACCCCGCAAACAGCAGTTCCAATTCGCGCTCGATTTCTTTGGCAGCCACGCCGGTGTCCGGGTCAATTCCAATTCGCCCCGAAACATATAGCGTGTCATTCACCAGCACCGCATCGCTAAACGGCAGGTTCGGACGCCTTACCCCCAAGTTGATGTATTCACGTTTTGCCACTTTTCCTCCCTCACTGCATCTATAAGACTCAGCTTTGTTTATACTGACACTTTCCCTGCCATGGACCAGTTTCTCACTTTATTTGCGCGTCACGGCTACAGCTTACTGGCTTTGATAGTTTTTCTCGAAGCCGTCGGCCTACCTGTGCCCGCCGCGTTGGCACTCCTAGCGGCGGGCGCTGCGAGCTCTCTGCACATCATGCAGCCGCTCACTGCGGTGATGCTGGCGGTTGCCGCGATGGTCGCTGGCGACGTGCTCATGTTCTGGATCGGCCGTGTTTCGGGCTGGGTGCTCCTCGGCTTCCTTTGCCGCGTTTCCATGAATCCGGAAACTTGCATCCTCCGCTCTGCGGAATCGTTTTACAAGCGCGGCAAGGCGACCTTGCTGTTCGCAAAATTTATTCCCGGTCTGAACACGATGGCTCCGCCGCTGGCTGGAAGTATGCGAATGCCCCCCTGGAAGTTCTTGCGCTTCGATGCGGCGGGAGCGTCTTTTTACGTTCTCGCCTACGGCGGCGCTGGCTTCTTGTTCAGCGATTTCATGCGCACGATTACCAACGGACTGGCAGTTGCGTCGCACACCTTCACGATTCTGCTCTTGATCGGTGCGTTCGCGTATCTTGCTTACCGCATCTGGGCCTATCGCAAACAGCGGATATATCGTGTCGCTCCGCGCGTCGCAGTCAAAGAGCTTTTTGAACTTTCGCAAGCGGAAGAAGAACGCGAGCGTATCCTGATTGCGGACGTACGCAGCCACGGATACTACGATTCCGGCGCACAGCGAATTCACGGCTCCATTCGTATCGAACCCAACAATCTGGACAGCGAAGCCGCGAATCTGCCTCGCGATAAGCACATCTACCTCTACTGTACTTGACAGCGCGAGGCCACCAGCGCCCGTGTGGCGCACTTACTTCGCGAACGAGGATTCAACGCGTTCTACATTGTCGGCGGATTGGAGGCCTGGCGGAAAGCTGGGTACCCACTGGAATCCGCGCCGCATGACGATCTGGTAAAGCTACCGACATTTGCTTAAGGCGATAGTGAAAAATAGACTTGTCATTCCGAGCACAGCGAGGAATCCCTTTATTTGCTGAAGACTTTCGGGTGGGGCAGGGATTCCTCGCTGTGAGCGGAATGACAAGGGCGATTATTGCTTGCTATGAAAGAAAATCAAGAAATCGAGATCAAATTTCGCATCGAAGATTTAAAGCGTCTGCAGCGCAAGCTCCGTGCCGCCGGGTTTCGTTGCATTACACCGCGCACCCACGAACTGAATACTCTTTATGACCTGCCAGGCCAAATCCTTCGCAAGCGCGGCGATCTCCTCCGTCTGCGCAAATACGGAAATATATGGACTCTCACGCACAAGAACAAAGGTCGCACCGGACGCCACAAAGCCCGCACGGAATACGAAACGCAAGCTTCCGACGGCCCGAAAATGGCTCTGATTCTCGAGTCTCTGGGCTATCGCACAAGCTTCGTCTACGAAAAGTTCCGCGCTGAATGGACCGACGGAACGGGGCACGTAGTGATCGACGAAACTCCCATCGGCAACATCGGAGAAATCGAAGGGTCCTCACGATGGATCGACGCCGCCGCAGGACAACTCGGCATCACGCCGGGCCAATACATCACGCAGTCCTACACCGAAATGTTCTTTGCCTGGAAGAAAGCAACGAAAAGCGCCGCTAAGGAAATGACTTTCGTGGCACTATCGAAGAAATAAGACTTCAGCAGAGGGATGGATTGCTAGATCCGAGAACAAGGACACCCATGCGTAGACGCTTACTGAGCACCATTGCGTTAATGACTATGTCTGCGAGTTGTGCCGTCGGACAGAGCGTCCCTTGCTCCGCCACAGACAGTAAGAACGCGCTGGACCAAGCGGACAGACTGCGAACCTGGCAAACTCTCTACCGAACCTACAAGCGATACGACCAATGCGACGACGGCGGCATCGGGGAGGGTTTTAGTGAGTCCGTAGCACGGATACTCGCAGACCACTGGCGCACTCTGCCACAGTTGTCCTCTTTGGTGAAGCGAGATGCTGGATTCCGTCGTTTCGTGCTGCGCCACATCGATGCCACGCTCAACCCTGATGACGTTAACAAGATCATCTCGAAAGCAAATGCGAGCTGTCCCGTTGGTCTAGGGTCGTTGTGCAACGACATCAAAAAAAACGCGGCGATAGCTCTGAAAGAAGGCGGCGACGACAATCCAAAGAAGTAAATCAAGCTGGAGCCCTAGTACTCCGCCAACGCCAGCATAGCCTTGTAAATGTCATCAGGCTGCGGCAGGATTTCATCTTCAAGCAGCGGCTGGTACGCCACAAATGTGTCGGTAGCGGCTACGCGGCGGACCGGAGCATCCAAGCTTTCAAAAAGCTCGTCTGCAATCCGAGCGGCGATTTCCGCGCCATAACCCCAACTCAGGCAGTCTTCATACGCGACCAAAACGCGGCTCGTCTTTCCGACCGACGCCTTAATGCTGTCCCAGTCATAGGGACTCAAGGAGCGAAGATCTAGCAACTCGGCGTGGATTCCGTGATCACGTTCCAGTTTGTTAATAGCCTGCAACGCGCGAGGAACGACAGCACCATAGGTGATGACCGTAAGATCGTCACCAGCATGCACGATCCGCGCTTTACCAAACGGAATCGTAAAATCAGCCCCTGGATAGGATGCTCGACCGAACGTTTCGCGATACAGCCGCTTATGTTCCAGGAAAAGTACAGGATCGTCACAGCGAATTGCCGTACGCAACAACCCAGCCGCATCCAGGGCGTTCGACGGAAAAATCACACGTAGCCCCGGCGTGTGCGTGAAAATGCTTTCTCCGCACTGCGAATGATAGACGGCGCCGCCGGTCAGATATCCCCCGATTGCCACACGCACGACCAGCGGGCAGGAGTACGCATTCGACGAGCGCCAGCGCATCACGGAAAGCTCATTCCTCAACTGCATCATCGCGGGCCAGATATAGTCGAAGAACTGAATCTCAACCACCGGCTTCAATCCTCGCGTAGCCATGCCAATCGCGCGTCCAACAATATTTGCCTCAGCCAACGGTGAATTAAACACGCGGTCAGGGCCAAATTCCATCTGTAAACCGGAAGTTAGCTTGAAGACTCCGCCCTTCCCTTTCACCAGCTTCTTCTCCAAATATTCTTCGCGACTGCAATCCGCCACGTCTTCACCGAAAACGAGAATGCGCTCGTCGTGCTTCATCTCATCGCGCAGCGTGTGCGTGATCAGGTCCGCCATGGTCTTAGGAATGGCGTGCTTCTTGGAAACTTCATCAGTACCCGTGCGCGCCGCTTGCGGTTGCGTGTCAAATTCGGAAGACTGCGGATCCAGATCCGGCGAATACACCCACTGATAGATCGAATCCAGCTTCGGCAGCGGCGCCGCCAGTGCGCGATCGGCGGCATTCTTGATATCAGCGTCCACTTCTTTCTCGATGGAATCAACGCCCGCTTCGTCCAAAATCCCTTCCGCTAGCAAAAACTGGCGATGTTTCGTCAGAGGATCACGATTGACTTCGTCCAGCAATTCAGGAGCGGCGCGGTAGGCTTTTTCGTCATCGGAAAGCGAGTGCGAATAAGGACGGGTCACGTGTCCATGCAGGAATGCCGGCCCGTGCCCGGCACGGATGTAGTCCACCCCACGGCGCATCGCGCCATAGCTGGCTACAACGTCGGTCCCATCAAACTCATCAAAATGGAAATTCGGGAAATTGGCGACTAGCTTCGAAATACTTCCGCCCGCCGTTTGCACTTCGATCGGAACAGAAATCGCGTATTCGTTGTCCTGCACGCAAATCAACAGCGGCAGCTTCAGATTCGCGGCCGTGTTCATGGACTCCCAGAATTCTCCCTGACTCGTCGTGCCATCGCCGAGCGAAACGTAAGTGACCTCATCGCCATGAAACATTACATCTTTGAATTCGCGATAGTCCCCTTCCACCTTCTTTGCCGAGTCTTTGAACTCGCCGTAATAGCGACCAGCTTCCGCGCATCCAACCGCCTGCAGCACCTGCGTACCTGTGCAAGAAGATTGCGAAACCACATTCAAATGTTTGAAGGCCCAATGCGACGGCATCTGCCGCCCGCCGGAACCGGGATCATCCGCCGCACCCACCGACCCCAACAGCATTTCGTAAGGCGTTGCGCCCAGCGCCAGGCACAATCCGCGGTCCCGATAGTAGGGGTAAAACCAGTCGTAAGCCGGCTTCATAGCAAAGGCCGCCGCTACGCTCAGGGCCTCATGCCCCGCGCCGGATATCTGAAAAAACACTTTTTGCTGCCGTTTTAGCAGAATCTCGCGATCATCCACGCGCCGCGACATATACATATAGCGGTACGCCTCAATCAGTCGCTGCGGGGTCAGCCCCTGATACGTTTTTCCCTCGACCGCCACAGGCTTTGCAGCGGTTTCAAGCTTGGTTACGCCCATTCACTTCTCCGCTTACGCAGACATAATTGCAAACTAGTCATTGTAAATCCTACGCCTCGCTTGCGAATATACTGGGAGTTCCTAATTTCACTTTGGTACTCAGAAAGCGCCCGACCGTCCGGAATGCACATTCGCCGCCCGATTCCCGCCCACCAGATCAAGCTCCTGATTTTCGATCTTGACGGCACTTTGATTGATTCCCGCCAGGATCTAGCCAACTCTGTCAATGCCGCGCTGCGTTTTCTCGGACGCAAGGAACTGCCATTAAATCTAATCGCATCCATGGTCGGCGATGGAGCTCCAGTTCTTATCAACCGGGCGCTGGGTGAAAACGCCGACGCGGCAGAAGTCCGGCGCGGCTTGGAATTCTTCCTCAACTACTATCGAGAACACAAGCTCGACTACACGCATTTGTACGATGGTATTCCCGAAGCGCTCGACGCAATGCAAGGGGCAAACGGGACGCAGCGGACCATGTCCGTACTCACTAACAAGCCAGTGGTTCCCTCGCGTGCGATTGTGGATGCCTTAGGAATCGCATCAAGATTTGTCAGTGTCTACGGCGGCAATAGTTTTGCAACCAAGAAGCCCGACCCGCTTGGCCTCGCCACGATTCTCTCGGAAACAGGCGTGCTGCCCGAGGAAGCCATCATGATTGGCGACTCCCACGTAGACGTCCAAACCGGTCGCAACGCGGGCACTTGGACCTGTGGCGTCACCTACGGCTTCTCGCCAGACTCGCTGCGGGAAGTACCGCCCGACATTCTTTTCGACACGCCACAAGAACTGGCGACACTGCTGGAACCTGAGACCCTCTGATTCCATGAAAAAACTTTTGCCTGCCAAGCCTACAAAAAACTCCACCAGCCTAGCTCTCAGCGAATTCACTCCCGCCGAGCTTCGCAAGCTCCGGAGCTTCAAGACTCCGCACGGCATCCAGACCGCACTCGACGCCATGCCCTACCACCTTGCCGACACAGCCTGGTCCCCTCGATGCGTCCTGCAGGAAAACAGTTCTCATTGCTACGAAGGCGCTCTCTTCGCCGCCGCTGCACTGCGAGCGCTAGGCTATCCTCCACTGATCTTTGATCTGGAAGCGGAACACGATACCGACCACGTCATCGCCATCTACCAGATGAACGGGCACTGGGGTTCAATCGCAAAATCAAACTACTCCGGATGCTTTGGTCGCCAGCCCGTCTACCGCACTTTGCGCGAACTCGCCATGAGTTACTTCGACACCTACTTCAACCTTCGCCGCGAACGCACGCTGCGAACGTTTTCTGTGCCCTTCAATCTGAAGTACTTCGATGCTCGCGTATGGATGACTACGGACGAACCCGTCTGGTTCGTCGCCGAGCACTTATTCGAGATTCGCCATTTCCCTCTGCTGCGCAAAGGCCAGGAAAAACACATTAGGCGCGTCAACGACCGTCTGTTTCGCGCAGGATGTGTAGATCGCGCGCTGAAATCCGCCAATCGATGACTTCACCCATCAACCCAATCAACCCTCAGATCGCTCCGTGCTTTTCGTTATCGCTGGTAAACAATACCTTCACATCGTCAATCGTCGTCAAAACCAAAACCACGACGCTTCCCAACGCACCGAGAAAGAACATTCCTTCCAACAAGTGAACCGCCCAATTTACCAAAGTCGAAATAATTGCTTCCATCCTTCTAGCTGACCACTTTGCTTGTAAAATGTACAGAAGGAAGTCATAAAGAAAGCGTAAAGAGACGCGCAGCTAGAGTTCGACACGACACAGGACATGGCCACTCCTTTCGACATCAAAGGGAACTTAACGCCTCATCCCGCAACTACGGGCGTGATCGGCCGCGTTCTCGTAATCGCCGTCTTTTTTGCCCTCATTCTCGTGCTCTCGCCGACAGCAGCCGTTGCGAGACAGGAGCCGACATCCGCAGAGTCCACTTCCACTCCGGCCGCCGCTCCAGCGCCCCCAGCTCTTCCTCCCACTACCGATCCTGTGGAAATCATCCGCCGCGTCGCCGCGCACGAAGAAGAAAACGAAAAGAAGGAACGCAACTACACTTACGTCCAATATGTCATCGAGAAAAAGCTGGTCGATAAAGGAGCGGTGAAGTCCACCGAGACTCGCACCTACGACGTGATGGTGATTTACGGCGAACAAGTTGAGCGCCAGGTGGCGAAGGATGACAAGCCGCTCCCGCCGAAAGATGCTGCCAAGGAAGAAGAAAAGATTAACAAGCTGATCGAAAAATATAAAAACGAAACTGAAGACCAGCGCAGAAAGCGTCTGGAAAAGGCCGCGAAAGAAAAAGAAAAGGCTCGCGAATTCGTGAAGGATATCGCCGACGCCTTCAATTTCACTATGCTGCCGCCGGAAACGCTGGACGGCCACACTCTCTATCCAATGCAGGCGGAACCGAAGCCCGATTTTAAGCCGCAGACTAAAGAGGGCAAGTATTTAACAAAATTTCGCGGCAAGGTTTGGATTGATCCCATCGAATATCAATGGGTCAAGCTGGATATGGAATTGTTGGACACAATTTCCTTTGGATGGTTCATCGCTCGCTTGCACAAAGGCACGCAAATCCACCTGGAGCAGACGCGCGTGAACGACGAAGTCTGGCTCCCCAAACTGGTTCACCTCAATCTCGGCGCCCGGATCGCGCTCTTCAAGAGCTTGAGCTACGACGTAACCCAAACCTACCGCGACTACAAAAAGTTTGGCAGCCAAACGAAAATCACGACCGTCGGCG
>JANXUC010000082.1 GCA_025352065.1 Acidobacteriaceae bacterium
GCTTTCCCCGGCCAACACCCGCCGCACCGCTGCCAACTTCAACTCCGTTGCATACTCTGTTCGCTTCTGCTCTGCTCGTGACATACGTTCTCCTCGAGAACTGTCACCATTTTCTCTGTCTCACTTTTGGGGTCCACTCCAGAGGACGGTGTCATGGTTTCCTGTTTGTGACAATGAAAAATAGTGTCAAAGAACGCCTTGGCCTCCGCTTCCCGGCAAGTGATTGGAAAGTAATGGCTTATTGGTCTAACGGCCCAGGCTGAACTGGCGCTGCAAACGGCACCTTCTTCAATAGTCGGAACCGGGTCCTTACATCGCACGAGATGTTAGGCGGAAAGACGCATTTCACGGACTCTTGGGGATAAGCTGGGAAGCGATATCCATTTTGAGAACAAATCACTAATGCAAGGCGGTGTGGAGTTTTTCCACTGCGGTGTGCCGGATGACAGGCTATTCGGAAGTGACTGTTGTAAACGCATTATAAGAAGGTGCCCCTTTTGGAGTAGGTTATGAGCGCGAGCATCATCCCTACGAAAGGAACACCCTCCATGAATAGCGAAAAGTATATTAGGCTCGACGTTCACCAAGCCACCATCTCGGTGGCGGTGTTGGATTCCACTGGCAAGTTGGTCATGGAGTCCATCCTGGAAACGAAAGCATCGACCATTCTGGAGTTCTTGGCCGGACTCCGCGGGACTTTGTCGGTCACTTTCGAAGAAGGAACTTGGGCGGCGTGGCTGTACGATCTGCTCAAGCCCCACGTTGCCAGCCTGGTCGTGTGCAATCCGCGCAAGAACGCACTGGTCAAAGACGGAAACAAAAGTGACCGCATCGATGCCCACAAGCTGGCGGAACTGTTGTATCTGAACAAGCTCAGCTCGGTCTACCATGGCGAGACGGGCGTGCGCATGCTGCGCGAGCCTCAAACGGTCTTGATGTTGCCGTTCAAGCCACTTGGGAAAAATCCACCGCTGGTTGTTCCGGGTGTGTTCTTGCCATAGACGATTGCCAGCACCTGCGACGTGCTTCGCTTCAACGCTAACGCATTGCTATCCACCGGAAAGAACGCAGACTCCGTGGGAGGGATATCCATTGCATCGGTCATGGCGGCAGTGATTCCTTTCTGTACGATCTGTAGGCGCACATTGCCAGCGTGATAAGCCTCCGTACCCAGAATCTGCGCTGCAGCCTGCAGGTTGGTTCCGGTCAAGAGCGTCGCGGCTCCCGCATATGCACTGACCCCCGTGTCTTCCAGGGCTCGTGACACGTTCAGGAAATCATCTTCATTGGCAAAGCCGATACCTAGAGCGTTCAGATTGATGTCGGGTTGAGACACAGCGTTCGAACCCAGAGCCGTCCGCAGGAAACGGACGTGCAAGAGTTCGTCTTGAGCAATTTGGGCAGCGATATCGGCTAAGCGAGAATCGGTAAATGTTACTTTCGATCCACCCGTGACGGTACCCGTGCCTCCCGTGTCCGCCGAACCCAGCCCCGCTCCACTCACAGCAAATGAATAGAATTGGGCTTCGAGATATTCAAGGTTAAGCGCAAAATTGAGTACATCTGCTTCTGGAACAGTTGCGGCGTGCACATGATCCGTGCCGCAACCAGCCAGCATGCTGACCGCAGCTACACCGACGCCCGCCATGCCTGCGGTTTGCAGGAAGCGTCGCCGCCCTATTGCTCGGTTTTCTCTGATTGAATTGAGTTGTTGTTCCGTTTCATTCGCGTTGACGCGTGATCCTTGATCCAACGTTTCGGTGGACATGGTGTGTACTCCTTAAACGCGATTCAACAAGGTTGCTAGCTGTCAATCTGTATAAAAACGCTCACTTTTTGAGCAAATCTTTGAGCACCGGACCGAAGCATGAGTCTGCATTCCTAAATGAGATGCAGAATGATCTGCACATATCTGCCCCAAAAAACTTCAGAGACTGTAGCAATTGTGAACAGAATGGCAGTTTCCAGAAAGGTAAGTTCAAAGTCTGTAGCTTGACGGTTAGAACCGCTTCTTGCAACGCCACTCCATCTCCTGCGGGCTGATCATGATTCCGCTCACGCTCGACGAGGTGGTTGCGATGTTACAGTTTCTGGTTCAGGCTCGCCGGGAAGGACAGCCGCTTTGGCAGACGTTCTGGATGGGCGGTGCGCTGAAAGCCTTGCCGGAAACGGGTCCGGTTCGTCCGGATGTTGTGCGTCCGCTGGCGATGTTTTGGGGAATGGCTCTGCCGTGGAACCTGCTTCTGAGCGCGGGGCTGGGCATCTGGCTCATGTTTGCACCCACGATGTTTGGGAGCGCAGGTACGGCGGCACACAGCGATAATCTCTTCGGTGCCTTGGTCGTGACCGTTGCCATCATCGCGATGGCTGACGTGGGCCGTGCAACGCGCTATCTGAATGTGCTTTTTGGTGCATGGGTGGTCATCGCCCCCTGGCTGATGACCTGGTGCCACGATGGGCGCGAGAATGAATGATGCGATAGCAGGTGGGCTCATAGTCCTCCTCAGCTACAGACGTGGTCCAGTCAGCGAGCGGTATGGGAGCTATGCCAGGTTCATTCGGTGAGCCCGGCACTGGAGGTCCATATTTCCATAATCGAAACGTCGTGCTTCCCAACGCGGAGATATTCAACCCTTAAAGAAATTGTCAGGAATTCACCGTATTGCGTTGTTGCAATGGCGAGTGTCTATGTTGATTTGAGGAAAGATTAATGAGCGTACGACAGGAAGGATCACTATGACTACCGATCTCAGCGTTTGCATTCCGGGCGACGGCAGAGAAGCACTGAATCGGTTGCCTCGACTCGCCGACCCCCTCTTAAACATTGATTTGGAGCGGGAGCTAGCGCAACTCCGGCGAGAAGACTCTTGGCAACGGAAAAGTGGGCGAAGTTCTAAAACCCTGGCGAAATATCCGGATTTTCGGATCGTTCTGATTCTCATGAAGGAAGGCTCGCAAATGCACCAGCACAGAGCGGAAGGGAGAATCTCCATCCAAGCGTTGAAGGGGCGGATCGTTGTGCGTTTGGCCCACCGGAATGTGGATCTTCCGGCTGGACATCTATTGATGCTCGACTGCGGCGTAGTGCACGACATCGAAGCACTAGAAGAGTGTGCACTGTTGCTTACCATCTGCTGGCCGAGGGATAGCCATAACAATGCAGAATCCCCTTCATCGGCAGAGCAGCGCTTGGACGAAGAGGCCGAGGCCCGAATGCAAAACGAAGGGGGAGACCTCTATTCCCAGGACCAGATCACACTTCCGGACAAAGACGGAATCTGAAGGCAGCCGTACTAACAAGAGGCGGCGATTCTCTCGACGCCTGAGTTTGGAGCCCTCTAGGACTTCTCCAAGTGGTGAGCGCTGACGGTGCCGCAACAACAGCCTTCGCTGTTTACGACAGGCAAGCTCGTCGTGCGATGCTCGTGGAGTTTCTGGCGCGCTTCTTCAACCGGCGCATCCGCGCTGCAACATGCCGATGCGGGTCGCATAATCTCTTCGACGCGGACGTCCGCAGCGTGCCGGTCTTCGGCCGCCACGCCACAACACACATCGCGTTCGGTGACGACGCCGACCAGCTTGAGGCTCTTTGTGTCCTTGACCACTGGCGCGCAGCCGCAGCCAGAATCGCGTATTGCTCGCGCGGCGTGGGTTGCCGTGTCTTGCGGCGTACAGCACGAAGACGCTTGGATTGGCTTCATCACATCACTACAGCAACTCATGTTTCCAGTCCTCTTTTACTCGATAGTTCTCGCGTGTGTTGCCATAAAATCTCGCATCCTTCGAGCCTGATCCCTCTTTCCGAAAAAACTGAGTATGGATTTCGGACGGAGTAGCGGAATGAGGGATGCCTATTGGAATTATCACGTGGAGGCAGTAGAACAGTCTGGTCAAAATCGAACACTCCACGGGAAGACCAAGGCGCAAGCGGGATCGCGTTCTCGCTCAATTTGGCAGAATGTGCAATTGTGACCAGACAGATCAAAACCCATCTTGATAGATTTGGCATAGGTTAGAGCAAGCCGCGAAGAGGAATGGTCTTTCTAGAACGCGTGAGGCGACGCGCCGATTTTGCGGAGGAGTTGTGACGGCGCTCACAATTCCCTGTGACTTCGATCATAACTGCGTGAGCTGGAAAAGGTTAAAGTTGCAGCGATAGTGGAGCGATGTTAAATCGAATTATCAAATTCGTTGCTGCTCTCTTGGCGACCGCGCTGTTAGCGGCTCCCGTCTCAGCCGCAGGGCTCTGCCCGGTCCAGAAATTGGGTTCCCGTGATTGCAATACGGGATGCCCAATGATGATGACGCAGGGCCGCCAGTCCGGGTCGCAGATCACGGCACCCTCAACAGGCGACCGTTCTTGCTGTCAGGCGTCAACGATTCCGCGATTGCCGAAAGCCTCGGCTTGGGCGAATCAGAATCAGCGATGGGGTCAAGTCCATCTGCTTGAATCCGCCTCGGTAACAGACAATTTACCGACTGTCGATAATACTGCCTCCCCTGAAACACCCCCACCTCCGAGTACTTCTTCGCACCAGGCACTTCTCTGCGTATTTCTCGTCTAATCGTTTCTACAACAAGAACTTCCTTTGCTCGAAGGCTCGTGAACACAGACTACGGGGATTACCCTCCGAGTGTTTGCCGCTACGTTCCTAAACCACAATTCACCGGAACTGCGCTCCAGTGGAGGAGATATGAAGACCCCACGAATCAACCTATTTGCAGCCTTAGCGATTATCGTCTTGGCTTTGTCATCCTTCGTCCTCGTTTCCATGGCGTCCAACAACACACAGGTCATCAACAAGAGAGAGTTCAAGGTTCTGTTGCGAACTGCAAAAGAGCCGCCCGAGCACCAGAAAATTGCTCAGTACTATCGGCACGAGGCGAGGCGGCTAACTGCCAGCTCGAAGGAGCACGCGGAACTAGCCGAGATTTACGCGAAGAACCCGCCATTCCCGGCCATGGAATCCAAGCACGGGGACGCTTTTGGCCAAAGTGCCAGCCATTGCCGAAAGTGGGCTCAATTAATTGCGGAGCAAGCCAAAGAAGCGGAAGCCCTAGCTGTTCTTCATGAAGACATGGCCAAGGTGGCGGAACAAAAGCAGCCGTGATGCAAGTTTTCCAACTCGTATTTCGAGGCGAATCGGCCAACCAAGGTAACGTCTTTCCTGGGGACACAATTTAGGACATCCGATTCGCCCGAATGCTCGATGAAAGGAGTGCGCCGCATGATCAGGAACCTACTTGTTTTACTCGCATTTGCTTGCCTATGGCCCGTACTCGGTGAGGGACAGCAGGCTCCGATTCCGTTGACCGTGCAGACGCTCTCCGCCGAAACAGCACCGCAGGCCGCCCAAGCTAAATCTCTTGGCCTCGAAGACTTGGTCCGCGAAGCTCTACAAAAAAACCCTGGAGTTCGGAGCGCGCTCCGGCAAGTGGAAGCTCTGCGTCACCGCGTACCACAGGCCAAAACGTTGCCTGACCCCACCGTGTCTGTCGGCTGGGCGGGGAACATAGAACCTTTCAGCGTGCAGCACGGCGACCCCTCCAGCTATCGCGGTGTCAGCGCCAGCCAGTCCGTTCCATTTCCTGGCAAGCTCAAGCTGCGTGGAGAGATCGCGGATCGTGAGGCTGAGGCGGCCTACTGGGACTATGAGGCCGTCAGGCGGCGGCTGGTGGTCGATGTGAAATCGGCGTACTACGACTACTTCGCCGCTTCGAAGGCCGTCGAGATCACAAAGAAGAACAAAGATTTGCTGCAAAAATTGTCCAGCATTGCCGAAGCGCGATATCGGGTCGGCAAGGGAGTTCAGCAGGACGTTCTGAGATCCCAGGTGGAGATATCACTTTTGCTCCAGCGATTGACCATATTCGAGCAGCTACAGAGAACCGCTGAAGCGAGGTTGAATACGCTTCTGTTCCGCGACCCGGAAACACAAATACCTTCGCCTCCGTCGTTCGAGCCTGCGAAGATCGGCCACTCGCTCGATGAACTCTATACCTTGGCCCGTGAGCAGGATACGGGGCTGCAACGCGAACAGCGCATGGTGGAACGCAACCAGTACGCGGTCCTTCTGGCTCAGAAGGAATACCGGCCTGATTTCGGGGTGAGCTACATGTACCAACAGCGACCGGACTTGCCGGATATGCACGGCTTCACCGTAACGGCCAATGTACCCATTTTTTACAGGACCAAACAGCGAGAATCTGTTCTGGAACAAACGCACCAGCTCGCCAGCGCACAGGGGAGTAAGGAAAACCGTCAAACAGAATTGTTCTTCGCTGTGAAAGAACAGTATCTGCTGGCAAAGTCCTCCGAGCAGCTTTTGAAGCTCTACTCGCAGGTTGTGGTGCCACAGTCTTCGCTGGCATTGGAGTCCTCGATGGCTTCCTACCAAGTGGGTGGGGTTGACTTCCTCACCATCTTCACGAACTTCACGGTCGTGCTGGACTATGAGGTCAGCTATTACCGTGAGCTGGCCAATTATCAGATGGCACTGGCACGGCTGGAACCGCTCGTCGGCGTGGAATTGACGCAATGAAGGAGCACAGAATCATGACGGGAAAATTTGCGAGATATTCCGCGCTGCTCTTGGCGATTGTGATCGTCTTTGGAATCCTGTTTCGCGACCGCATCAGCACGTGGTTTGGCGGAGACGAGGCTCTGGCCGCCAAAGCCGAGCAGCAGCAGCCGGCAGGGAAAGCCATGGCCGACATGCCGGGGATGGGCTCCGATAGCACGAAGAAACCGGAAAGCTCTAGCAAGGATATGGCCAATAAGGCAGCGACGAAGAACCCTACGCCGTCGGGCGAGCGCAAGATCGTCTATTACTACGACTCGATGAACCCGACCTTCCGATCACCCAAGCCGGGTACCGCTACCGACGGTATGCCACTCGTTCCCAGGTACGCAGACGAAGAGGAAGCGACAGCGAACATGCCGGTTGGCACCGTGAAAGTTCCTGAAGGAAAGCAGCAGTTGATTGGCGTGACCACGGCAATCGTGCAGCGTGAACCGCTGTTCCGCACCATTCGTGCGGTGGCGCAGTTGACCGCCGACGAAACCAAGTTGGCGCACGTTCATTTGAAGGTCACCGGTTGGATCGACAAAGTGTATGTGGACTACATCGGTCAGTTGGTCAAGAAAGGGCAACCGTTGTTCACCCTGTACAGCCCGGACCTGGTCTCGACGGAACAGGAATATCTGATCGCGCGTCGCGGCAAGCAATACCTCGGCGATTCGACTTTTCCTGACGCTTCTCAGGGGGCAGAGTCTTTGCTGCGCTCCGCCCGAGAGCGCTTGCGCTTGTGGGACATTTCCGACGAACAGATCAAGAAGCTGGACGAGACCGGCGAAGTTACGAGGACGCTGACCTTCTACTCGCCCATTACTGGGTTTGTACTTGATCGTAAAGCTTTCCCGCAAACGAATGTTACTCCGGACATGGAGCTCTATAGCATGGCCGATCTTTCCACGATCTGGGCCACGGCCGAGATTTATGAATACGAAGTTCCTTACGTCCGGGTGGGTCAGAAGGCTCAAATGGAAGTCAGTTACGTCACGGGCAAGACCTATTCGGGCCGTGTGACCTATATCTTGCCGACCGTCGATCCTCAGACGCGCACTGTCAAAGTGCGCGTGGAGTTCGCGAATCCCAAGTTTGAGCTGAAGCCGGGCATGTTTTCCGAGATTCTTCTAAAAATCGACTATGGCAGCCAAATCGTGGTACCCCCAGATGCGGTTTTGGACTCAGGCGATAAACAAACCGTATTCGTTGCGTTGCCCGACGGTTACTTTGAGCCGCGTGAGATCAAAACGGGTGCAAAGCTGGATGACAAAGTCATCGTGCTCTCCGGTCTCAAGGCTGGGGAAAAGATCGTCACCTCTGGCAATTTCCTGATCGACTCCGAGAGCCGGTTGAAGAGTGCCATGGGCGGCATGAAGCACTGAGCGGCGAGGAGAATGAGAATGGCGAAGCGCGCATTGATTGCTGTAGCCGCAGGGCTGGTGCTAGTGGGACTTGTGGTCGCTGGATATCAGTTGGTGGCCAACCGCGAAGGGAGCTTTTGTGGATTCTGCCACCGTCCGATCCACGCGAATACGAAGGTCATTGCTGAGATCGACGGTCGACGCAGAACTGTTTGCTGCGCCCGTTGTGCAATTAGCGAAGCGTACCAGGAAAAAAAGCCAGTACGTCTGATCGAGGTAACCGACTACGTAACCAGCAAGAGCGTCGATCCCGAAAAAGCCTACTTCGTAGATGGTAGCCGCAAGGTGCTTTGCAATCATGACGCGGCAATGTTGGATGAAGGCAAGCAAGTACACGAGATGACCTATGACCGTTGCTTTCCTGGAACCTATTCTTTTGCTCATCGAATAGACGCCGAAGCGTTCGTCCGGGAGAACGGTGGCTCAATTGTGCAGTTGCAGACGCTGATGCAAGGAGTCCGCGCCCAATGATGAATCGAATCATAGATGCCTGTGCTCGCAATAAGTTCATGGTGTTCCTCTTTACCGGGGTGGTCGCGATGCTGGGCTGGTACTCGCTGAGCAACACCAAGATGGATGCGATTCCCGATTTGTCTGATACGCAGGTCATCATCTACAGCAAGTGGGATCGCAGCCCAGACATTATGGAGGACCAAGTCACTTATCCCATCGTCTCCGCACTTCTGGGATTGCCGAAAGTGAAGGACATTCGGGGCTTCTCCGACTTTGGGTACTCCTATGTATATGTGATCTTCGAAGAGGGAACCGACCTCTACTGGGCCCGTTCGCGCACCTTGGAGTACCTGAACTCGATTCTTCCCCGGCTGCCGCAGGGCGTGCAGACGGAGCTGGCGAAAGATTTCACGGCCGTTGGTTGGGTTTATGAATACGCCCTTGTCGACAAGACTGGGAAGTACAGCCTTGCGGACATGAAGACGTTTCAGGATTGGTACCTGCGCTATGCTCTTCAGGCTGTTCCGGGAGTTGCTGAAGTCGCACCCTTGGGTGGCTTCGTCCGCCAATATCAGGTCAACGTCGATCCCAATCGGCTGCTCGGCTACAAGATTCCAATCAACAAAGTAGTGGAGGCGATAAAGGGCAGCAACAACGATGTTGGTGCACGGCTGGTTGAGATGTCAGGGCGGGAATACATGGTTCGCGGTCGAGGTTATCTTAAGTCCGTCAAGGACATTGAGCAGTCAGTTGTGGGATACAACTCCGTCACGGGTACGCCGATCCTTGTGCGGGATTTGGGGACGGTTACCCTCGGCCCGGAATTGCGCCGGGGAGTTGGGGAACTGGACGGCCAAGGCGAGGTTGTCGGGGCAGTGGTGGTCATGCGCTTCGGCGAAAACGCCCAGAAGGTCATTGAGCGCGTGAAGGCCAAGCTGGAGGAGATGAAGGCCACGCTGCCGCCGGGTCTAGAGATTGTTCCCACCTACGACCGTTCTGAACTGATTGATCGTTCGATTGAGAACCTGAAAGGCACTCTGATTGAGGAGTTGATCATCGTCAGTTTGGTCATTGTGATATTTCTCTGGCACCTCCCCAGTGCGATGGTGCCCATCATTACGATCCCGCTTGCACTCTTGTTTTCCTTCATTCCGATGCACGCTCTGGGGTTGTCTGCCAACATAATGTCGCTGGGTGGATTGGCGATCGCCATTGGCGCTATGGTGGACGCGTCGATTGTCGTGGTGGAACAGACCCACAAGAAACTCGAACACTGGCAAGCCGAAGGACGACCTGGAGATTACAAAGAAGTCATTATTGGTGCCATCAAGGAAGTCGGAGGCCCGAGTTTCTTCGCCTTATTGGTTATCGCGGTTTCGTTTCTGCCGGTGTTCACTTTAGAAGCGCAAGAAGGACGGCTCTTCAAGCCACTTGCCTTCACCAAGAATTTCTCCATGGCAATCGCTGCGATCTTGGCGGTCACCCTGGTTCCTCCTCTTTTGCTGCTATTTATCCGCCTGAAGAAATTCGAGTTTCGGCCCTCCTGGCTGGCGAAAGTGGTGAATGCTATCGCTGTCGGAGAGATCCACAGCGAGGAAAACCACCCCATTAGTCGGCCGTTGATGAAGATTTATCACCCCGTCATTGAGTTTGTTCTGGAGCACAAGTGGAAAACCATTGCGGCGGCGGTCATCGCGATGGCGGTCACGATCCCGGTGTATTTCCGTCTTGGATCGGAATTCATGCCTCCACTCGACGAGGGCGTTTTGCTCTACATGCCGACGACTTTACCCGGGATGTCGATTACGGAAGCCAGCCGGATTCTTCAGATGCAGGACAAGGTCCTCAAGACCTTCCCTGAGGTAGAGCGGGTGTTTGGAAAGGCGGGACGAGCCGAAACCGCCACCGACTCGGCTCCTTTCTCCATGATGGAAACGGTGGTTGTTCTCAGACCACAGACGGACTGGCCCAAGACGAAGCGCTGGTACTCAAGTTGGGCCCCAGAGTGGATGCAGAAGATTTTGCGGCGCGCTTGGGTCGATCACAGGAGCACGCAGGAACTGATTTATGGGTCAGGCGGTCTCAACGAAGCCATGCAGTTCCCCGGTATCTCGAACGCTTGGACGATGCCGATCAAGGCACGCAACGACATGCTCACCACCGGTGTGCGAACTCCTCTGGGTATCAAGATTCTTGGCTCCGATCTGAGCAAGATTCAGGAGGCCGGGGAACAAATTGAAATGGCTTTAAAGGGGATACCGGGCACGACGAGCATTTTTGCAGAGCGCACAGCGGGTGGATACTTCCTCGACTTTGATCTCAAGCGAGAGCATCTGGCCCGTTATGGAATTACCGTCGGGGACGCGGAAGACGTACTCATGTCGGCGGTTGGCGGGGAGAACGTAACCACTACCGTGGAAGGCCGTGAACGCTTCCCGGTCAATGTTCGCTATCTCCGCGATTATCGGAGTGATCTTGGCGCAATGCAGCGTGTCCTAGTTTCTACGCCAAATGGCACCCAAGTGCCGTTGACCCAAATCGCCGACATTCACACACGCAATGGTGCCAGCATGATCCGAGATGAGAACGGGCGTTTGAGCGGGTACGTCTATGTGGATGTGTCCGGCAGAGATATCGGAGGTTATGTCCAAGATGCAAAGAAGGCAGTTCTCGCGAACGTGAAGCTTCCGGCGGGCTACCAGCTCGTCTGGAGCGGACAGTACGAGTTCATGGAGCGAGTACGGGAGCGCCTGAAACTCGTCATACCGATCACGCTCTTTATCGTGTTCTTGCTGTTGTATTTCAACACGGGTTCCATCGTGAAGACCTTCATTATTTTGCTCGCTGTTCCTTTTTCCGCTATTGGAGCCATCTGGCTGCTGTACCTGCTTGGCTTCAACATGAGCATTGCGGTTTGGGTGGGCTTGATCGCATTGCTCGGAGTGGACGCGGAAACAGCGGTATTTATGTTGCTCTATCTGGACATCGCATACCACGACGCACAAAAGCGGGGTGAGATGCGGAACTGGGATGATTTGCGCGAGGCCATCGTGCAAGGCGCAGTCAAGCGATTGCGCCCAAAGATTATGACGGTGGCTTGCATGCTATTTGCTCTGGCCCCGATCCTCTGGTCGGTGGGAAGCGGAGCCGATGTAATGAAGCGGATCGCCGCTCCCCTCGTCGGCGGAATCTTGGTTTCATTCTTGATGGAGCTGGTGGTCTATCCACCAATCTTTGCTATCTGGAAGTGGAACTCAGAAGTGAAACACACACTCGCAACCGAGACTCACGTGGGTGGTAGTGGGCTAGTCTCGGAGAGATCGTGAGGACGTTATGACCATTGCGACTGCGCAACCTATGACATTTCCGCAAGAACTTGTGAGTCGTTACCGGGTGTGTTGGGACGTCTGGCCGGTAGAGACCATGGTGGACGGAAAACTCCAGAAGATTGGCTTTGAGCTGGAGCTTTCAGGAACTCATCCACCGGAGGTGACAGATGTCAGTCCCGGATGCCCTTCCTGCCGCGAAGTATTCAGGGGTCTGCGTCAGATCGCTGAGCACATCTTGCCGTCGAAGGCGGACCGCCCTTCGGAATACGTCATTAGTAACTACGAGCCGAGCATCCGCTATTCGCGGAGTCGAGGTTCACGGCCTGATGTAAGTCTGACCATCCAGATCCTTCATCGCCAAGGGTTCGGCCCCGTGGATGAATGCGAGCAGCGATGCCTGAAGGTAATGGAGGAGGGCTTAGCAGCCCTGGGCGCTTCAAACGGCACTTGGCAGGCGCGTAGAGCAAATCAAAGCGTGCAGCTTTAGGAGACGACATGGCTCTGACCCCGGTCACACTGGAAATACGGTCTGCGAAACAATCTCCAGCTGACCAGGACAACATTCAGCCTGATGCCGCATGCCTGTTTGCCTGCCATCTGAAGTGGGACAAGCATGGCGACCTTAAGGCATATATGGCCCTGGTCTCCGCCTTGGATAGCAACAACGAAGAAGTGCAGGTGATTGCCGAATCACTTCTGCGGCGGAAGTCACCGCGTCCGAAAAAGTGTTTGCAGTGTGTTCCGACAGCAAGTTCTGTCAGCACAGGTGTGCCAAGGACGAAATGATGAAACGCATGCGCAATCTCAACAGATGTCTGCTTGCAGTCATACTGCTCTCCGCCATCAGGTCGGGATTGGCCCAGTCGGTGCAATCCGAGCTTGCAGCACCGGGAAAAGACTCCTTCGCGGAAATCAACCAACGACTGAATGAAGCTGCTGACGTTAAGCTGGCGAACGCGTTCCTCTCCGTTCCTGCAGCGGAGCAAGTGGCTAGCAAAATGGGGACACAATTTCCTTCAGGACCACTTGATGGTCCCAAGCAGTGGAAGGACATGTCCTCTAGACGAGCCGCCGCCAAGCCCCTCGCGAGGCTCAATGCTTTGCGCTCAATCATCGAACCGGAGTTGATACGAGTGGGGCTTCCGACGGAGCTGGAAGGCATGGTACTGGTTGAAAGTAACGCTCAGAGTTTCGCTCTTTCGCCCAAAGGCGCACGCGGCCTTTGGCAGTTAATGCCAGAAACCGCGCGCCGCTATGGCTTAACAGTCAGTCCTCAAAGTGATGAAAGACTCGACACCTACAAGTCAACTCACGCTGCGGCGTTATACCTGCGCGACCTCTATACTCAGTTCGGAAATTGGCCATTGGCTTTTGCGGCCTACAACGCTGGCGGACAGACGGTCCAGCGCGCCATTGACCGCAGCGGTACAACGGACTTCTTTCACTTGAACCGGCTTCTTCCTGCTGAAACGAGAAATTACGTTCCGGCGGTCTTGGCTGCAGCTGCTGAATTTGGCATCCGAGGGAAAACGTTCTACGTTGTGAGCACTCGATTGTTCTATGCGGAGTCCACCGGTTCTTCTGGAACAGGACCGCAACTGGGTCAACAAGAATGATTTTTGGACGTGTGTATGAGACTGGCGGTATTTCGAGTAGCCGACCGCGATACACCTGAACCATGCTAACTGGAGGAAGAAGTATGAAAACAACACTACGCAACTTGCAACGCAACGCTTTCCTAGCAATCATTTCGGTCACTTTGTTGACTATAGTTTCCGTTTTCGCCACTGCAGCAGAGAACAAACCAGCACTTAAAAAGAAAGAGCTGATGGCACTGCTCGCAAACGCAAAAACGCCAGCCGACCATCGGGTGATCGCTGCCTACTACCGATACGAAGCCCTCCGCCTATCCGACAC
>JANXUC010000107.1 GCA_025352065.1 Acidobacteriaceae bacterium
TTCCGCTTTCCGCCCCGCCTCCAACTGCTTCAGCGCCCCGATCATCTGCGCTTCCGTGTGCTTGCTTCTCGACATGCCCTTTCCCCTTTCCGCAATCTGAAATCATACTCACTCGTGCGCGGTTTCCGGGGGGCACGTCAGCCTCACATGGTCTGACGAACTCAAAGTGAGACTGCAACCCTCGCAGATTCAACAGTTTACGTCTCCCCGGCTCTGCCGTGAATTCCTCCCTTCGCTTGCTTAGTCTTGTGTTGTGATAATGTCTATTGGTGTAGTAGGATATTACAGGTGGCAAAGAGGGATACACATGAAGGTTTCGCAAAAAGGGTTGTACGCGTTGCAGGCATTGATGATGTTGGCGCGGCATGCGGACCAGGGTGCCATCAAGATTCGTGACATCGCTTATGAGGAGAACCTGCCGGAAAAGTTTTTGGAACTGATCCTGGTGGAACTGAAGAACGCGCGCATCGTTGATTCTGTGCGAGGCGCGAAGGGCGGGTACCAGCTGCGGCGCGCGCCGTCCGATATTCGTTTGAGTGAAATTATGCGGCTGATTGATGGACCGCTGGCCCCCTTTGGTGACGCCGATTCGTTGCGAACCTTGATTGAGAATGACGCGAGCCATCGCGCGCTATACCAGGTTTTCTTGCATGTGCGCGACGTTGCCGCCGGGATTTTGGAGAATACGACCATTGCGGATATCGCGCAAACGCCTTCCGATCCATCCAAAAGGGCGAAAAAGAGCGGCAAGAGAGATAGGAAAACAGAACAAAGGCCCGGAGAAATCGAAACTCTGGCGGCGCAATCGAGTCCGAGCCGCTCAAAATTATTGTCCATGAGGAAGGAACGCATTTCATGAAAGTCGCGAAATATTTGGTATTGTTACTAGGAATTGCCTTGCTCGCGGTTGCGCCAGCTGCGGCGCAGACGGTCGTGCGCATTGGCGCATTCCCCAATATCACGCATCCGCAAGCCATGGTCGGCAAGTCGAATGGCTGGTACGACAAAGCTTTGGGATCGAGCGCAAAGATTGACTGGAAGAGTTTCAATGCCGGCCCCGCCGCCATCGAAGCGCTATTTTCCGGCGCCATCGACATGGCCTATATCGGACCGAATCCGGCGATCACTGGCTATGTGCGCTCGCACGGCGAAGCGCTGCGGATTGTCGCCGGCGCGACCAGCGGCGGGGCATCGCTAGTTGTACGCAACGATTCCGGAATCAATAAGCCGGAAGACTTTCACGGCAAGAAAGTGGGTTCTCCGCAGATGGGTAACACGCAGGACGTGGCGCTGCGCGCCTGGTTGAAGGCACACGGTATGAAGTCGCTCGACAAAGGTGGCGACGTAACCGTTCTGCCTCTTGCCAACCCCGATCAGCTCACGCTTTTCGTCAAGAAGGAGCTCGACGCGGCCTGGGCGCCGGAACCGTGGGCCACGCGTCTGATCAAGGAAGGCAACGGTCACCTATTTCTCGACGAGCGCGATTTGTGGCCCAAAGGCGCATTCATCACGGCACACTTAATCGTGAGCACCAAGTTCTTGAAAGAGCATCCCGATGTGGTCAAGAATTTTTTGCGCGCCCATGTGGAGTTGACCGATTGGATTAACGGACATCTTCCCGAAGCCAAGAAAGCGCTGAATGGACAGATCCAGAAAGAAACTGGAAAAGCCCTCTCCACGGGCGTGCTGGATGATGCGTTTGGGCGCTTCCAAGTCACCTATGACCCCCTGCGCTCAACCTTGCTGACTTCAGCCCGGTCCGCATTCGACGCCGGATTTCTGGGCAAGCAAATGCCGGATCTTTCCGGAATGTACGACCTGACGTTGCTCAATCAAGTGCTGGCGGAAAAGAAAAAGAGGGTCATCCAATGACGCTGACACTGAATGCAACCGAGGATCCAACTGTGCTGGATGAAAATGGGAATCGGATACCTGTAGGCGCCGCGCTCGTGAGTCCCGACGCGGAGTCCGCCACGCCCAAGCTCTGGTTGCAGAACCTGTCGCTGAAATATAAAACAACCGGGGGAGAGCGAATGCTCGCCCTCGACAGCATCGATCTGAAGGTCCGCGCCGGAGAATTCCTCTGCATCGTCGGCCCTTCGGGCTGCGGCAAGAGCACGCTGCTTTTTCTGATTGCCGGTTTGCACGAGCCAACCTCGGGTGCCGTGTTGATGGACGGCAAGAAAGTGATTCACACCGGTACCGACCGCATCATGATCTTCCAGGAACACGGTTTGTTTCCCTGGCTCACGGTCGAAGAAAACGTCGAGTTCGGTCTGAAGATGAAGGGTGTCGAGAAGAAGCTGCGGCGCGAGCGTGTGCGCGAGTACTTAAATCTTGTGCACCTGGGTAAGTTCCAGAAAAGCTACATCCACCAGCTCTCCGGTGGCATGAAGCAGCGCGTAGCAATTGCGCGCGCGCTGGCCACCGAGCCCGATGTCTTACTGATGGACGAGCCCTTTGCGGCGCTGGACGCACAGACCCGTGACCTGCTACATGACGAACTGGAACGCATCTGGGCGGAGACTGGGCGCACCATCATCTTCGTCACGCACAACGTTCGCGAGGCTGTCCGCCTCGGAGACCGCGTTGCCGTGCTAACTTTCCGCCCCGGCCGTCTCAAGCGCGAATACCTAATCGATCTCCCTCGCCCGCGTCATTTGGAAGACACGGCGGTTGCAGGAACAGCGCGCGACATCCTCGGGGACTTACGCGAGGAGATCAACAAGAGCCTTGCCGTGGAGTATCAACAATGAAGCCTATTGCGCGTCAAGTGATTTTCTACGGAGTCATATTCGGACTGTGGTCTCTGATCTGCAAGCTCCACATATGGCCACCTTACGTCCTTCCCGCGCCTTGGGCGATTGTGGAAGCCTTGTGGGCCGGATTCCAAGACCACAGTTTCCCAATTGCGATTCTCGCCAGCATGCGACGCATGTTGATCGGCTACGGTATTTCTGTCGTGCTCGGGACGTTTCTCGGAATTGTTCTGGCCAGCAACCGCTTCTTCGAACAGACCGTGAGCGGCCTACTCGTAAGCTTGCAAAGTCTGCCCAGCATTTGCTGGCTCCCTCTGGCCGTGCTCTGGTTCGGCCTCTCGGAAAACGCGATTTTGTTCGTGATCGTAATGGGATCCCTGCTGTCCGTCACCATCAGCATGGAAACCGGGCGCAAACAGATGCCCAAGATTTACAGCATGGCGGGTCGCAACCTGGGCGCGCGCAAGTGGAATTTGTTTTATCACGTGCTGCTACCGGCCAGCATGCCCTACATTGTTACTGGGCTGAAACAAGGCTGGGCCTTCGCATGGCGCTCCTTGTTTGCTGGCGAAATGATCTACGTCACACTAGGGTTGGGCCAGCAACTCAATGCAGGCCGCGATCTCAACGACATGAACCTGGTCATCGCTGTGATGATTTTGATCATTGCCATCGGTACCACGGTCGACCGCCTGCTTTTTCGTACGATCGAAAAGCGACTCCAGATGAAATGGGGTCTGCTATCGGCCACCTAGAAGTCATTTGGTCAGATATTAGGACATAAAAGCTTCACCCCCCGACCCGTGATCCGAAATCCGCCGTCGGAGGTTTTACTTCGCAGGGGCAGAACGTTTTGATGGCTGTCGCTGGATCGAACGCAGATACTCGACAAGGTTGTGAACGCGAACCTCTCCCCAATCCTGATCCTTCTCGACTTCATGAAAGATCGGTCCCCAGAGTGGCATCTCACGAGAGCCATGCGACGCCATGACATCGTCGCCCGAGATCATCTTTGCAATTCGCTCAACAGGAAACTTGCCATGGTTACGCTCAGCAATCCGTGTGAGGTCAGAAGGCGCCACTTTTAGAATGACACCCGCTGGTCCGGTTCCGGCAGCGTCTGCTCCGTGGCAGGATGCGCAGTATGAATGAAAAAGATCGGGACCTTTGACAGACTGAACGAGAGCGGATGTCTCCTGTATCTTTGCTGGGTCCTTACTTTTCTCCTGCCCAACGGCGTCCGCACAACACAGTAGTAAGACGATGCTGCTTGCGACGATGGTGGTCCTCAATCTAGTCATACGCGTACCTCTTACGGAAACGGCGACTCGATCTTGCGTTTACCCAACACCATATTCTTACAATCGGCAAATTGCCGCTGTGACGAGGATCACAAAGCATGGCTGCAGTGCGGATCGTGATCCGCATCACTACCACTTATGCCGGAAGTCATAGCACAAGACCCGTCTGTTTGCTAACAATTAAGTTGTCTTGGTTTGCATACGTAGGGCTCCTGCGTCGCCAGCAGCGCTGCCGCCAACCGAGGGTAGAAAGTCCGAAAACCACGCGCCGTGCGAGGGAGAACGACCATGAAAGTAAAGGAAATGATGATAGGCACGCCGTACTACTGCCAGCTCGACGCAAACCTAGGGGCGGCAACCGAGTTGATGTGGGTAGGGAACTGTGGCTTTCTTCCTGTCAAGGGAGCCAACGGGAAGGTTGTCGGTGTCATCACGGATCGTGATATATGTATCGCTTTTGGAACGCGGCATTGCTTGCCCGGGGACCTTACAGTTCGGGAAGTGATGTCCAACCGCCTATTTGCATGCTCTCCCGACTGCAGTGTTCATGCCGTACTGCGGATCATGGAAGATGGCGGTGTGCGTCGGTTGCCAGTGATCGCGGATGACGGCTCGTTGGTCGGCGTGATCTCGATGGATGATCTGCTGCTGAAATCGGAGCCTGCGATGACTGGCATCAAGGCAGAACTTTCCACGGATGAAGTTGTGCAAGCATACCGCGCAGTTGGTCTACGGCGAATGCCCCAGATGGTGTTGGTAAAAGCTGCATGAACGGAGCCGCCGGCATCGGGTGCGAAGTAGGTCATCTTGGTTCAGATGCTTCGCTGCGTAAGAAGCTCGCACCGTAGCCAACTACGAATGTTGCGGTGCTGCCGAGAGCGACATACCAAGTGAATGGTACTTTCGTGAACTGCCAAAGGTAGATATTTAAGGCAAATCCAAAGACCATCCCTACCATCGCACCGCGTTCGGTCGCTCTGCGAGTAAGTACTCCGAGAAGGAAGACGCCCAGCAATGCGCCGTAGGCCACCGATGCGATGGAGAGTCCTGCTTCTAGGACTTTGCCCCCGTGGCGCGCCAGAATAGCGAGGAAGAATAGGACAATCCCCCAGAAGATCGTTGCGATTCGGGAAAGAACCAAGCGGCGAGCCTCGCTGGCTTGCGGACGGAAGCGCGCATACAGATCCATGATCGAGGTGGAAGAGAGCGAGTTTAGCGCTGCGCTCAGGTTTGACATAGCTGCAGCTAGAATCGCCGAAATCAATAAACCGCTGATCCCGTGCGGCATCCGGGTAACGATGAAGGTTGGGAAAATTCTATCGGTTCTGGCAAAAGCTTGCGCGGGCGGAAAAGCTTTGTAGAAGGCGAACAACATCGCGCCCACCAGTAGGAACAACGAGAATTGGAACAGCACGGCAATTCCACTGGATAGCAACGCCATCTTCGACTGCCTTTCACTGCGCGCTGAGAGCAATCGTTGTACGATGAGTTGATCCGTGCCATGACTGGCGGTAGTCAGGAACGCGCCGCCGATTAAGCCTGACCAGAAAGTGTAGGTTTTCCAGAAATTCCACGAAAAATCAAAGACATGAAACTTTCCTGCCTGGCCTGCGACGTTGTGGATGGCGCTCCATCCTCCCGGGACTAGATGCAAGATCGTGAAGAAGCCGACTAGCGTTCCAGTAACATAAATCCCCATTTGCACAACATCAGTCCAGATGACCGCCGCCATACCACCTTCGAAGGTATAGATCAAAGTCAGCAGTGTGACGACACCGATAGCGGCCACATCGCGGCCAAAATCACTAAATCCAGCCAGTAGATTCGAGAGCGCTATTCCCACTACAATCGCGACCGCAAATACACGTACGCCTTCCGCAGCAGCGCGTGTGAGCAGAAAGAGTCCAGCAGTGAGCGATCTGAGATTGCGGCCGAAGCGGCGTTCAATCAATTGATACGCAGTGAAAAGATCACCGCGAAAATATGGCGGGATCAAGATGAAGCTGATGATGACGCGCCCTACCATGTAGCCAAGTACGAGTTGCAGAAACTCGAAGTTACGCTCATAGGCCAGCCCTGGAACGCTAATGATCGTCAACGTGCTGGTTTCTGCTGCAACAATCGAGAGAGAGATAGCCCACCAGGGAATGGTGTTGCCAGCTAGGAAGTAATCCTTCAACGAACGCTGTTTCTTGCGGAAACGCAGACCGAATATCGTGATTCCAGCGAGGTACAGGAGGATGACGACCAGATCTAATGTGTTTAAGCCCATGCGTGCCGGTCTCCGCGTTCGTGCTCTCTATTTGTACCGCTTCTCGCCCGAGTTTGTATGTGGTGTCATGTGGACTAAGTATTCAAATTAGTTACGTCACTCCGAGGACACTATCCCAGGAACATAGTCAGCGGATTTTTTAGGTGGTTGACACAAGCGGCTCAGCGCGATAATCTTAAGGCGAACAAAAAGCGAATATCTAAAATCATTTTAACGAGATCAATATGAATGCCGCTGCCTTACTACGATCCAAAATTCAGGCAAGCCTTGCTCCGTATTTGCAGACGGAACTCGAGTTTCGGCCCTACGCTTCGCCTGATTTAGTGGCGAGTGGTATCCCCGAACTCGACACTTTAGTCGGCGGAGGACTTCCGCGCGGGGCTTTGACAGAAGTATGTGGTCCAGTTTCGTCGGGGCGCACCAGCCTGGTGTATTCCGTTCTCGCCCAAATGACGCAGAAGCAGGAAGTATGCGCCTTTGTTGATGTTTCTGACGCACTGGATCCGGAATCTATGGCTAGCGCAGGTGTCGACCTAACACGGATATTGTGGGTTCGATGTGGAGAGGCAAAGGCGTCAGATAAGGTGGGTGCCCCTGCTCGTCGCTCGGAATTCAATAAAGGCACAAGTGTTTCGTCCTCGAAAGAGAAATACTTGCATGGCGCAGGCGGTTTTCGGCACCCGCGAGATTCAGCACGTGGGTTAGACAGAACTATGGGGTTTCTTTGGGATGAAGGCAAAACAGTGGTTGCGCACAAAAAAAATTCGCAGGCGCCACTTTCTCCAAAGCCAGGAATGCCTGAAAACCCGTATGGGGCAGGGTGTTCAGGGGAACAGGTTTCGATCAACCGCCAAGCTCCGCGGAGAGCGGATTATTTTTTAAATCAGCACAAGGACTTGCGGTTGAAAGAAAATACAGGGCAGGACGTTCCACTTGAATTCGCGAGGAATCGATCCTCGAACCTCTCTGCAGGGCGTTATGAAAAGCCATGGCCACGATTGGAACAAGCAGTGAAAACGGTAGATTTATTACTGCATGGCGGAGGATTTGGGGCAGTTGTTTTAGATTTGGGAAGTATTCCATGGACAGATGCGAGGCGAATATCACTTACAACGTGGTTCCGCTTCCGTCGTGCTGTAGAAAATACCTCCACGGTTCTAATTGTGTTGGCTGAAGATTCCTGCGCGAAAACATGTGCATCCCTGGTGTTAAATTGCCGGCGCAGTGGGGAAGAGTGGGCACGTGCAGCATCTGCTGAGCATGTTTATAACCGAGCTACGCTTGCAGGGTTTGCAATACAAGTAGAAGTTCTACGATCACGTGCGCAAACGTCCATCGCCTTACAGAGTGCGGATTTACAGAGCGGCAAGCCTGTTCGTTCCGTGCATTCCGGTGCAGAGTTTGGTTCAGCGCGATCCGCTCATTGGCGGATGAGCACGCTCTGGACCGGATAGTTCGGCCGTTTTTCAATCGACGTTTCCTTGCACGAAATCCATTCTGCGGAACACATCCAGCCA
>JANXUC010000167.1 GCA_025352065.1 Acidobacteriaceae bacterium
CGCCGTGGTTCGCCTCGCGCCGGAGTTGAACAACCGTGCTGTAGCTGTTCTGGAGGGTGTTCCGCCATTCAGTAAAGTAATTGCCGCGAATCAGCATGCGCGGGATGCGGGAATTGAATTGCGGATGACAAAGCTTCAGGCGGAATCGTGTACTGGAGTGTTTCTGCATCAGCGGTCCCAGCAGCGGGAGGCCGCAGCCCACGCGGCCTTGCTGGATTGTGCACAAGTGTTTTCGCCGCGCGTAGAAGTTATCCAGAATGAGTTCAAGGACACCGTTGCTTTGGATATTTCCGGATGCGGGAAGCTGTTCGGTTCTCCCGAGCAAATTGCAAAGAGCTTGCAAGACCATGCGGCAAAGCTTGGTTTCTCGGCAAATGTGGCAGTTGCCGAAAATCTTGAAGTAGCCATCCTTGCAACGCGAGGCTTTGCTGGAATCACAATTATTGCTGGTGGAGAGGAAGCCCTCCGCCTGAGTGTTTTGCCCGTGAGTGTGCTCCCGGCCGAGCCCGAGCTGCTTAAAACTTTTGAACGCTGGGGTATTCGTACGTTAGGCCAGTTTGCTGCGCTTCCAGATGTTGCAGTAGTAGAACGATTGGGGCAAGATGGTCGCCGTTCGCAACTGTTAGCCAAGGGGGCCGATCCGCGGCCTCTTATTGCGAAAGAGCAGGCCACAATCTTTGAGGAAACAGTTGAACTGGAAAACCCGATTGAGCTTCTTGAGCAACTCTTATTTGTGCTGAACCGCATGTTGGAGCAGTTGTGTGCGCGTCTCGTAATGCGAGCTTTGGCAACCAATGAAGTGAAACTCGCTTTTACGTTGGAGAACGATGGTTCAATCCAGAAAAACAAAGAGACGTATATAAAATCGTTAAAACTTCCTACTCCAACGCAAGATAGCAAAGTCTTGCTTAAGCTGTTCCAGCTTGATCTGCAGGCGTCTCCTCCACAAGCCCCAATTCTTTTCATAAAGTTAATAGCGGAGCCTGCGCGTCCCCGCGCTGCGCAAACCGGGTTATTTTTTCCGCAAAGCCCCGAGCCCGCGCGGTTGGAAGTCACCATGGTTCGCATTCGCAACATGGTCGGAGAAGGCCGAGTTGGCGCGCCAACGTTGCTGGATGCTCATCGCCCTGTTGCTTTTCGAATTGATCGATTTGTGGCAAAAGAACCGTTGATCGCTAAAAGTTTAATAGTTCCAAAAATAGATCATAAACGAGCGGGATTCCGCATTTATCGTCCTCCCGTTGCTGCTTATGTGGAGCTCAAAAACCGCATCCCTTCGCGTGTTTCTTCTGTAAAAGCTTGCGGCGACGTTTTGGATAGCGCTGGTCCCTGGAGAACGACGGGCGGCTGGTGGTCGGAAATGGCATGGGCTCGCGACGAATGGGATGTGCTCCTCGGCACCGCGCTGTGCCGCATTTATCAGGACCTTCGCACAGGCCAATGGTTTATCGAGGGTACTTACGACTAATGTATGTCGAACTCCACGCGCGCTCAGCGTTCAGTTTTTTGGAAGGCGCATCCCTGCCTGAAAGTTTGATTGCACAATGCGCTGAACTACAAATGCCGGCAATGGCTTTGCTTGATCGCGACGGTGTATATGGAGCTCCGCGATTCTATATGGCGGCCAAGAAAATTGGCCTTCGAGCCCATCTCGGTGCAGAAGTTTCGGTGGAAGGTTTTGGAAATCAAGCAACGATGCCTTCGTGGATGCCCAACAGCATTCCGCAGCGCTCGGTGCGGCTCGCGTTGTTGGTCGAAACGCGTGCTGGATATCAAAACCTTTGCCGCTTGATTACACGCTATAAATTGCGAGAACGAGTCAAGGGTACAGGAACTGCCACGCTGCAGGAACTCGTCGAACACAGTGCAGGTTTGGTTTGCATAACAGGTGGAGAAGAAGGTCCACTCGCAGCGGCGCTCGCGCACGGGGGATACGATGAGGCGAGGCGCTGCGTTGAACGCCTTGTCCACATTTGTGGGCGAGAGAATGTCTACATCGAATTACAGCGCCATTTACAACGCGCGGAAGAAGTGCGAAATCAAGCGGCAGTTCGCATCGCATCGAGTCTTGGGCTTCCCCTATTAGCGACTAACGGCGTCCGCTACGCTCGTCCGCTGGATCGTGAAGTTCTGGATGTCTTTACCTGTATTCGTCATCATTGCCAATTGGAAACTGCTGGACGATTGCTAGCCAGGAATAGTGAATGCCATCTACGGCCGGCGCGAGAAATGGCGCGTTTGTTTGCGGACTTGCCGGATGCGATTGCCAATACGGCAGATCTTTCCGCGAGGCTAAATTTTACGCTGGCCGATCTTGGATATGAGTTCCCAAAATATCCTGTCTCGCCTGATGAAACCATGAGTACGTTTTTGCGCAAACGTTCTCATGAAGGTATGCGCGAGCGTTATTTGCCGAAGCATGATTCAAAACTATTCGAACGCGCGCAAAAGCAAGTGGAACGCGAGCTGGCGCTGATCGAAAAACTGGATCTAGCAGGCTATTTCCTTATCGTTTGGGACATCATTCGCTTTTGTCGAGAGCAGGGAATGTTGGTGCAGGGGCGCGGTTCGGCAGCTAACAGTGCGGTCTGCTATTCACTGGGTATTACGGCAGTCGACCCGGTCGGCATGGAATTGTTGTTTGAGCGCTTCCTTTCCGAAGAGCGTGGTGAGTGGCCGGATATTGATCTCGATCTCCCCAGTGGCGACCAGCGTGAGCGCACCATTCAATACGTTTACCAGCGTTACGGCAAACTTGGGGCGGCCATGACTGCCAACGTCATTACATATCGCGGTCGGTCTGCTGCACGCGAAGTGGGTAAGGTCTTGGGGTTCGATCAGGAAACATTAGATCGTCTCACGACTCTAGTAAGTGCTTGGGAGTGGCGTGGTCCCAACGACACGCTTGATCAGCAGCTTACACAATCTGGAGCTGTTTGCGATCACCCGCGTGTTCGTAAATATTTGGAGTTGTGTCAGCGTGTGCAGGATTGTCCGCGCCATCTAGGGCAGCACTCAGGCGGTATGGTCATTTGCCAGGGCCAGCTTGATTCCGTAGTTCCTCTGGAACCTGCGACCATGCCCGGGCGCGTGGTGGTGCAGTGGGATAAAGAAGACTGCGCGGATATGGGCATCGTAAAAGTAGATTTGCTCGGCCTGGGCATGATGGCGGTACTGGAAGATTGTCAAAATCTTGTTCCAGAACACTACGGTGAGCCTCTTGACCTGGCGCAACTCCCTGCGGACGATCCTCTGGTGTATCAAACCTTGTGCCGCGCCGACACTGTAGGCATGTTTCAGGTGGAGAGCCGTGCACAAATGTCTTCGCTTCCGCGCAACAACCCAGCAAAGTTTTACGATCTGGTAGTGCAGGTCGCCATTATTCGCCCGGGGCCAATCGTGGGGAAAATGATGAATCCCTATATGCGACGGCGGCAAGGCCGTGAAATCGTTACTTACCCGCATCCTTCGCTGGAGCTAGTGCTGAAGCGCACTCTGGGCGTGCCACTGTTTCAGGAACAGCTTCTGCGTATTGCTATGATCGCTGCCAACTTTACTGGAGGAGAAGCCGAAGAACTGCGTCGCGCTATGGGCTTTAAGCGCTCCCAGGAGCGCATGCGTGATATTGAAACACGTCTGCGAAGCGGGATGACGCAAAATGCAATTGGCAAGAAAGCACAAGAAGAAATTATCACACAGATTTCGTCGTTTGCACTGTATGGGTTTCCCGAATCGCATGCTGCTAGTTTTGCGCTTATCAGTTATGCAAGCGCTTACCTTAAGTGCCACTATTTGGCGGCTTTCACTGCGGCGCTTTTGAACAATCAGCCGATGGGTTTCTATAGCGTAGCGACTCTGGTAAAAGATGCGCAACGCCATGGGCTCAAAGTGCACCCTGTTGATGTTGCGTATTCAGAATGGCTTTGCACGATTGAGCATGACCTGAGTAAAGCGGGAAGGGAAGGATTGAGCTTGCGGATTGGATTTTGCTATGTGCGCGGCCTTCGCAAAGAGATGGCAACAGCCATCATACAGGAGCGGAATCGCAGCGGCTTTCAAGGCATTGACGACCTGGCGCGCCGTATTCCTCAGCTTCGAAAAGCGGACCTGGTGACTTTAGCGCAAATTGGAGCGCTGAACTCACTCCAAGAAGACAGAAAAGAGGAGGTTCACCGTCGTACCGCGCTATGGCAAGTTGAACGCGCCGGGCGCCCATCAGGCCCCTTGCTCAAGGCGATTCCCGATCAGGCTCAAGAACCTGCAGAGCAACTGCCGCTGCTGTCTCCGTTGCAGGCAATGACCGCCGAAGACCGTTTGGTTGCGGATTTCCACGGTACAGGAATGACTGTTGGACCACATCCAATGGCGTATTGCAGGGCGTGGCTTGATACTCAGCAAATTCAGCGAGCCTCAGACTTAAAACACATTCCCCATGGAAGAGCCACGCGAGTCGCTGGATGTGTGATTACGCGTCAGCGTCCAGGTACAGCAAAAGGATTTGTCTTTCTCAGTCTGGAAGATGAGACGGGAATTGCCAATGTCATCATTGTGCCAGCGCTTTATGAGGAGAATCGCATGATGATTGTGCGTGAAAAGTTTCTACTTATAGAAGGTACTGTACAAAATCAAGACAACGTAATTTCCGTGAAGGCGTTGCGCGTTCGTCCTATTGCCATTTCAAGAGCGGACACCGTGTCTCATGATTTTCACTAAATTACCCTCAATCGCGCTCATTTCAACTAGACCGGCACCCCATCATACAACTGCAAGACATTTCCGGGAAGCAGCGGCGCAGGCCGACACTTGTGTGATGACTGTCACACAAGCAGGTGATGGTGCTCACATCTGCGTAGCTCGCAGGCTCCTATTCTTCAAGAGTCCAGAGTGGATTCTCTTCTCCGCCGGACGCTTCCCGCAAAAGAGCTACGGCTTAAGGAGACTATGTATCGCAAACTGTGGATCGCTTTCATCGTTGTGATGGTGGTTTCCTTTTCCGTTCTCGGCGGCGCTGGCTACAAGGCCCTGCACAATGGACCACCTGTCCCCACCCAGGTTGTAACCACCGACGGTCGTGTTTTGCTGGACGGCAGCACGATTCAGGATGGCCAGGGAGTTTGGCAATCCATCGGCGGGCAGGAGGTTGGTTCCATCTGGGGTCACGGAGCCTACGTTGCCCCCGATTGGACTGCCGATTGGTTGCACCGGGAATGCGTCTTCATTCTCGATCACTGGGCGCACGCGCTGGGAGCTGAAAGCTACGCTGTTTTGAGCCCCGAGTCCCAGGCCGCACTCCGCGAACGACTCCAACTCATGATGCGCCAGAATACCTACGACGCCGCCAGTGGGCGCATTGTTCTCGATCCGGTGCGAGCGGAGGCGTTCGAAGCTTTGTCGGCACATTTCTCCGACGTCTTCTCGAACGGAAGGAATGAATACGCCATCCCGCGCGGCGCTCTCAGCGATCCTGAGAAACTTCGCCAAATGAGCGCGTTCTTCTGGTGGACGGCATGGGCCTCGGGTACGAACCGGCCCAGCTTGAATATTTCTTATACGCAAAACTGGCCGCATGAGCCGCTCATCGGCAACTGGCCCACCGGCGCCACCGTTGTGTGGAGCATTGTCAGCTTTGTACTACTTCTAGCGGGCATCGGCGGCATGGTGTGGTATTTCGCCGCACAGGAAAAGTCTCCGCCGGAAGGATCGCTGCCGGATCGCGATCCGCTGCTCGGCCTCAACCCGACGCCTTCGCAACGCGCCACAGTAAAGTATTTCTTCGTGGTCGCGGCACTATGGGTCGTGCAAGTCGCACTCGGAGCCATTGTCGCGCATTACGGCGTGGAGGGGTCTGGTTTTTACGGCATTCCTCTCGACCGCTGGCTACCTTACAGCGTTGCCCGCACATGGCATCTACAACTCGGCATTTTTTGGATCGCTACCTCGTGGCTGGCCACCGGGCTCTACATTGCGCCAGCCGTCAGTGACGCCGAGCCCAGAGGGCAGCGCCTCGGCGTGAATGTGCTTTTTGTGGCGCTCGTTGCCGTCGTCGTGGGGTCGCTGGCGGGCGAGTGGCTTGGCATCCAGCACAAACTGGGCAATCTGTGGTTTTTGGCTCGGCACACAAGGCTACGAGTATGTCGATCTTGGCCGGCTCTGGCAAATCCTGCTGCTCGGTGGCCTGTTCTTCTGGCTCTGGCTTATGTGGAGAGCGTTAGTCCCCGCTCTCAAAAAGCGGGATGAGAGTCATTCGCTTCTGCTCATGTTCCTGTTAGCAAGTATCGCCATCCCGACTTTCTATTCCGCCGGATTGTTTTATGGGCAGCGCAGTACGCTCGTGACCGCCGAGTATTGGCGCTGGTGGGTGGTGCATCTGTGGGTCGAGGGCTTCTTCGAAGTCTTTGCTACAGTTGTGATCGCGTTTCTCTTTACGCGGCTCAAAATGCTGTCCGTTCCTTCAGCCACGCGCGCCGTCATGTTTTCCACCGTCATTTATCTTTCCGGTGGCATCATCGGCACCTTTCACCACCTTTACTTCACGGGTGTGCCGGACTATGTGCTTGCCTTGGGCGCTGTATTCAGCGGACTTGAAGTTGTTCCTTTGGTGCTCATCGGTTTTGAGGCCTGGGAGAATGTCCGTATGGCGCGCGCTCGCGAGAAACGTCTGTGGGTCGGTGGCTATAAGTGGCCCATCTACTTCTTTGTCGCTGTCGGGTTCTGGAATTTTGTGGGAGCCGGTCTGTTTGGCTTCCTCATTAATCCGCCCATCGCTCTTTATTATGTGCAAGGCCTGAACACAACGGCGGTGCATGCTCATACCGCGCTCTTCGGCGTGTACGGCATGCTTGCGCTCGGTCTTATGCTCTTCTGCCTACGTGCTCTGCGACCGGGGACTGCCTGGAAAGAGATGCCTTTGTCCATCGCCTTCTGGACGATCAACGTTGGACTTGCGCTGATGGTTTTGCTGAGCGTCCTGCCGGTTGGATTGCTTCAAGCCTGGGCTTCGGTCGAGGTCGGCACCTGGTATGCGCGATCTTCTGAATTTATGCAACAGCCTCTGCTCAACCATCTTCGCTGGATGCGCATGATTGGAGACACAATGTTTGCATTCGGCGCGCTGGTGCTGGGCTGGTTTGTTCTCGGTCTGATCACCGGACACTCCTTCGACAAGGCTGGCAGCCTGGCGGAAGGAGAGTGGGAAATCAAGCGTAAGTGATCGAGACCAGTTGGTGAAAGCACTCCGAGCGACGGAGCAAACTTTGTCGGCATACCCTGCGCGCTAGCAGACCAACTGATTCCGCGATAGCTTCAACCCGTTCAAATTCCCCAGCACCGTTATCGCGATGGCTTCGCTGGTGAAGAATTCTTGTGCCTGCTGCAATATCTCTTCCGTCGTCACTTTCTCAATCCGAGCAATCAAATCGTCGATGCTGTAGAAACGGTCAAAGTACATTTCCTGTCGCGCCAAGTTCGACATGCACGACATGCTGGATTCCAAACTTAGAACAAGGCTGCCTTTGAGTTGATCCTTCCCGCGCTTCAATTCGTCTGCAGGCACCAATTCCGTCTTGAGTTTGCGGAATTCCGCCACCACCGACTCCACCATCTTGACCACCGATTCCTTCGACGTCCCGGCATATACCGAAAGACATCCCGTGTCGCGATAAGGATTCAGATCGCTGTAGATGGAATACGCCAGCCCTTGCTTCTCACGAATGTTCTGGAACAAGCGGGAACTCATGCCCCCGCCCAGCAGAGTGTTCAGCACGTAGCAGACAAAGCGCTTCTCGTGCGCGATCGGATACGCCGGCACTCCGATGCACAGCTGTACCTGTTCCAGCGACTTCTTGTTGCGCATCGTAATGCGTGGCACAATCTTCGGCGCGGTGCTGATGTGTCCGTTTTTCCCCGGCTTCATGTCCTGAAAATGATTCGCAATCATATCCAGGAATTTTTTGTGCTTCAGATTTCCCGCAGCCGAAATAATCATGTTGCCGGGATAGAATCGCTGCCCGTAAAAGTCTGAAACGACAGACTGTTCGAACTTCTTGACCGTCTCTTTCGTTCCCAGGATCGGCTTGCCCAGCGGATGATCTTTCCAAAAGCTTTGCGTAAAGATCTCATGCACCAGATAGTCGGGGTTGTCCTCGTCCATCTTGATTTCTTCCAGGATTACGCCGCGCTCGCGGTTAATATCTTTCGCTTCAAACAGCGGATTCAAAACCAGATCGCTCAGCACTTCCATCGCGTTCGGCAGGTGCTCGTCTAAAACCTTGGCGCTGAAGCAGATGCATTCCTTGGCGGTAAACGCATCCATGTTGCCGCCGAGAGAATCGACTTGGCGCGCAATTTCTTCCGCCGTGCGATGCTTGGTGCCCTTAAACAGCATGTGCTCAATGAAATGCGAGATGCCATTCGAAGGCGCCTCTTCGTCGCGCGACCCGGTCTTCACCCAAATGCCGACCGAAATCGAACGCACATGCTGCATCTCTTCCGTGATGACGGTGAGGCCGTTCGGCAAGACTTCGCGGCGAATATTGCGCGGTGTATCACTCATAGTTTTCACAAAACCTGTCTGCAAGAATGCGTTGCTGTAAACAAAAACTGCTTTGGATGGGCGAGACGGGAGCCGGAGTGCGTGTAGGGGCCTTCTTCATATTGTACACAGGCTGGCTCCTTAGCAAGTGCTGATTAATCTTTTGTTTACAATAACTTACGGGATTGTCAAGAATCCGGCCCTGGAATCCGCTTTGCCTTGCCTATATGTATCTGATGTAGTCTAGAATCAGCAAGATGCAGGTCTTTGCCCCATGAAGCCGGATTCCTCCAAAACGCTGTTAGGCCTTGATTTAAAGGAACTTAGCCAGCTTGTGGAGCAGGCCGGGGAACCCACCTATCGCGCCCGCCAGCTCTTCCAGGCGCTCTACGGCGAGAGGGTCGAAGCTGTCGATGATCTGACGACTCTGCCCACGACGTTTCGGGAAGCGTTGACTGCCGAAGGGCGTGTGATCGGCCTGCCTAAGATTGAGAACAAGTTTGTATCGACGGATGGCACGGTGCGCTATCTGATGAGCTTTCCGGATGCGCAAAGCGTGGAGACCGTATGGATGCCGGAAGGCGACGGTGGGGAAGCCGGGGACGGCAGCGAAGACGAAGCGGCGGGTGACGGTGCGATGGCAGGCGAGGCACCAACACAGCGGCATTCCTGGAGCCGTGCTTCGATTTGCGTTTCGAGCCAGGTTGGGTGTGCGGTGGATTGTCAGTTCTGTTTGACTGCGTTGCTGGGAGTGAAGCGGAACCTTTCAGCGGGAGAGATTGTTGGGCAGGTGAGTGCGGTACTGAAAGACAATCAGGCGGTGCCGCGGCAGGATCGCATCAATCTGGTTTTCATGGGGCAGGGCGAGCCGTTTCTGAACTACGACAATTTCATGAAGTCCGTGCGCTTGTTGGTGGAGGGCATTGGAATCCCTGCGTCGCGCATGACGGTATCGACTTCGGGGATTGTACCTCGCATTCAAGACTTCGCGGCCGAGCCAATACGGCCTCGGCTGGCGATTTCTCTCAATGCTCCCAACGACGAGATTCGGACGCGCATCATGCCCATCAATCGTAAGTGGAATTTGTCGATGTTGATGGAAGCGGCGCGAGAGTATCCGCTGAAGTCGCGCGAGGTGGTCACGTTTGAGTACGTGATGCTCGGCGGAGTAAATGATTCTCTTGAGAATGCTCGCGAAGTCTTGCAATTGATTCGAGGGATTAAGGCAAAAGTGAATCTGATTGCCTGGAACCCTGGCCCCGAGGTTCCATTTCAGACTCCGGAACAGAGTCAAGTGCTGGCGTTCCAGAAGGTACTCATCGAAGGCGGAGTTCCTACGTTCATTCGCCGGCCGAGGGGACGGGATATCTTCGCGGCTTGCGGACAGTTGAAGCGAACGGTGTCGGCTTCGTAGCGCCCTCTTGAACAGCAGATTCCTCGGGGCAGAAGCTTTCCTGAATGGCCAATGGGTAGAATGGAGTTGTCTTTTTCGAGGATCCTCCGTTGACCATTTCTAGCGTTACATTCTCCCGGGTTACGCTTTTTCGCGTAGCCTGCGTTTTCTGCATCTCTCTTGCGCTGCTCGCTGCGCAGACTCTGATTGCTCAAACTGCGAGCGAACCTTCCACGCCGCAAGGTGCTCCCAATGGTTACGAGAAGAAATGGTGGAAGGAGGCGGTCGTCTATCAGGTGTATCCGCGGTCGTTCAAAGATTCCAACGGCGATGGCATCGGCGATTTGAAGGGCATTATGTCGAAGCTCGACTACATTCAGAAGCTCGGCGTGGATGTGATTTGGCTGGGGCCGCACTTTGATTCGCCCAACGCCGACAATGGATATGACATTCGCGACTATCGCAAGGTCATGACTGAGTTTGGGACGATGGCGGACTTCGACGAACTGCTGAAGGGCATAAAACGGCGGCATATGAAATTGATTCTCGACTTGGTCGTGAATCACACCAGCGACGAGCATCACTGGTTTGTTGAAAGTCGGAAATCGAAGGACAATGCGTATCGTGACTATTACATCTGGCGGCCTGCGAAAAATCGTCCTGAAAAGAATGGTTCTGAGAAAGACGGACGGGAGCCTAATAACTGGGTGTCGTTTTTTTCCGGATCGGCATGGAAGCTTGATCCCGCAACCAACGAATATTATCTGCACTGGTTTGCCGAAAAGCAGCCCGACCTGAACTGGGATAATCCGAAAGTTCGCGGGGAAGTTTTCGATCTAATGAAGTTTTGGCTGGACAAAGGTGTCGACGGATTTCGCATGGATGTAATCCCGTTTGTTTCGAAGCGAGAAGGCCTGCCCGATGTTCCACCGGAACTCGCGAAAAAGCCGCAGTATTGGTACGCGATGGGTCCGCATCTGCATGAGTACATGCAGGAGATGAATCGCGAGGTACTTTCAAAGTACGACGTAATGACTGTAGGTGAGGCTTTTGGCGTAACTCCGGAACAGACGCCCTCGTTGGTCGATGAGCGTCGGCACGAGTTAAATATGATTTTCAATTTCGATGCTGTCCGCCTGAATCGGGACGGGGCAATGTGGCGGAATTGGACGCTGCCCGAACTGAAAGCGGTGTACTCGGCGTTGGATCAGCGGACGGATGTCCACAGTTGGAACACGGTCTTTCTTTCAAATCACGATAACCCGCGCGTCGTTTCCGCTTTCGGGGACGATTCTCCTGCATATCGAGAGGCCTCTGCCAAAATGTTGGCGACGATGCTGCTCACGTTGAAGGGCACGCCGTTCATCTATCAAGGCGATGAGCTTGGCATGACGAACTACCCCTTCCAGAAGATTGAGGAATTCGACGACATCGAAGCCAAGAATGCGTGGAGAGCGGATGTTCTCACAGGCAAGATAACCGCGGAGGCTTATCTGGCGAATCTGCGCAAGGCGAGCCGTGACAATTCCAGAACGCCGATGCAATGGGACACCTCGACGAATGGAGGCTTTACCACTGCCCCCAAAGCATGGTTGGCCGTAAACCCCAACTACAAAGAAATCAACGCAGAGCAAGAGGAGGCTGACGTCAACTCGATCTACAACTATTTTCGACAGATGATTGAGCTGCGCAAGAAATCTCCGGCTCTGGTTTATGGCGACTACAAGGATCTCGATCCCGGCAATCCAAAGCTGTTCGTCTATACCCGCTCTCTCGGAGACGAGAAGTATCTTGTCGTTCTGAATTTTTCACGCAACACGATCTCCTACACCTTGCCCGGCGGGTTGAAAGCGGGTCAGCTCCAGATCGGCAACCTCGGGGGCAACGGAGCCGGGAAGCTTGTGCTGACGCTGAAGGGCTGGGAAGCTCGGGTCTACAAGTTCTGAACGGTCGGATCTTCTTCGAGCCAATCGGCCAGACGAAAGTTACAAAGTTTTGCAACTCATCCTACGTCCTATCGCGGAATTCGCTTCGGATACATTGCGTGTCCTGATTGGCTGTCCCTTCCTCTGGATTTGATATTCGCCTGCTCGCGGGCGAAGCCGCTTTGCCGAATTTCAGCCACAGCCGCAAGCTTCCGCGATATACTGCCTTGCCCAGCGAACCGGAGGCATCGGAGCAATCGGATTGACCCTGCCCCTATCGACCGCGCTCACCACTACTCAACTTGGCGAACACACGCGGCGGCAAGTCGCCGTGCGATTGCTTCCATTTCTTTTCATTCTGTATATCGTCAACTACATTGACCGCTCCAATCTGGCCTACGCCGCGCTGGGCATGTCGCGCGATCTCGGATTTAGCGACCGTGTGTTTGGCTTGGGCGCGGGCATCTTCTTTATCAGCTATGTAGCGTTGCAGATACCAGGATCTCAACTCGTGGAGCGCTGGAGCGCGCGCCGCATGATCTCCACCTGCATGATCACCTGGGGCGCATTGACGAGTCTGACGGCGCTCGTACATACGCCCGGGCAACTTTATCTAGTGCGCTTTTTCTTGGGCGCGGCGGAGGCGGGCTTTTTCCCCGGTGTCGTCGTATATCTCAGCCACTGGTTCATTCCCGAGGATCGCGCCAAGGCATCTAGCAATTTCATGGGCGCCATTCCGTTGTCTTCCGTCCTCGGGTCGCCGCTGGCGGGTTGGATTTTGGGTCGTGCGTGGCTGGGGCAGGCGGGGTGGCGCTGGCTCTTCGTCATGGAAGGACTGCCGGCAATCCTCTTGGGCGTCGCTGCTTTTTTCTTCTTGACCGATTGGCCTGCCGAGGCGTCCTGGCTGACTGGCGGACAGCAAAAATGGCTGGAGCAGAAGCTGGAGCAGGATAGCCCGATACGCGCCCGCGCGATCACGATTGGGCAGGCGCTCAAGTCTCTCGCCATCCGGCGCCTGGCCTTGTTCACTTTCCTTGCCTATTTTACGTTCTATTGTTTTTTGTTCTGGTTCCCAACTATGCTCAAGCGCCAGTCGGGATATTCAGACATGCGCGTTGGTTTGGTGGGCGCGATTCCTTTCGTCGTGACCTTTTTTGCCATGCAGATCAACGGTTGGCATTCGGATAAGACCAGCGAAAGGCGGTGGCACTCCGCAGCGCCGCTTTTTGTCGCCGCCGGGGCGCTGCTGGCGCTTCTCGCGCAGCCCCACTCTACTTTGCTCATGGTTGCCCTGTTCACACTGGTGAGTGCGAGCACGGCGTATCTCCCAATATTTTGGACGAATGCTACCGAAACCCTGAGTCGCGCGGAAGCTGCAACCGCAGTCGGATTCATCAACGCGGTCGGCAATATTGCGGGTTTCGCCGGTCCTTACGGGTTCGGCTATTTGTACACGCGGACCGGCTCATTTGCCTCCGGACTCGCGCTGATGATGATCGGAGCCCTTGGGGCGGGGTTGTTGATTCTGCGTGCTCCAGTTCGCCATAAAAATCTCGAATCCAGCGGCTTTTAGCGTAGCTTGGCTGGCGTTAGCTGCAACTGCATTGCCTGTGTGCCTGTCGTGGCAGCTTTTCTGTCACGTCCAAGATGGCCTGAAAATGCCATAATAGTGCCACTTAAGGTTGAGGCTGTTTCTATATGCCGTGGCTGACGGCGCTTCGGCGTCAGAAAAAACTATTTGGTAAACGCGCGCCAGTGAGCGCAGAGGAACGGCGGCGCATTGAGCGCTGGCTGGCTACCTCGCGCGTCCTGCTGGCAATTGCAGCTCTCTTTACGATGTGGCTGCGCGCGCCGAGCGGGCGTCACCATGCCACCAGCGCTTTCGTGGCTGTAACCGCATACTTGGCGTTCTCGGTTGCGGTCATGCTGTTTTTCCGTTACCGCCAAGATTCATCCACGCGGTTCGTGTTGCTGGTGCATGCGGCGGACACGATTTGGCCGGCGGTGATTGCGGTTTTTTCGGGAGTCGCGAGCACCCGCAGCAGTCCATTCTTTTTGTTCTTCTTCTTTGCCTTGCTGGCCGCCGCCTATCGTTGGGGCCTATGGGAAACCTTGGCTACCGGCATCATTGCCATCCTCTTGCCCGTGCTGGAAGCGTCTCTGCTTACGCACTTTCACCTGGTCAACACCTTGCCGCCGGAACTTGATCCCAGTGGATTGTTCGAACGTGCTTTAGCCTTGTGGGTGATGGCGGTCTTGCTCGGTTATCTGGGCGAGCAACAGAAGCAGTTGCGCGCGGAAAAGACTCTTATCGCCAATATGCTTGGCAAGGCCCGTGTGGAGACAGGCATGACAGCGTCTCTGCAGGCTGTGCTGCTCGATATGTGCCGGATGTTTGACGCCCGCAGGATCTCTGTCGCAGCTTTGGAAAGTAATGGTTTCAGGATGTTTGTGGGTGAATTGCTTCCGGGCCAACCGTTCCAATGGCTGAATGCAAGTGTCACAGACCGAGAGAAATATCTGTTCGATGCCTCGGCCGTGGTCTGGTATGCAGAGCGCACCGCAGATTTGTGGATCGCAAACGGTATTGACCGGGTCGGAAACCGCGTTCGCAACTTGCCCTGCGCTTATGCGACTCGGCTCGGCAACCAGGCAGGAACGAAGTCGATTGCGGGCGTCGATTTTGCCTTTGGCGCGGAGTGGTCTGGTCGCATCTTCCTCCATGATCCGGAGAATTTCAACGGAAGTGATGACGACCTGAGGCTTCTGCAGGAGCTGATCCGCCAAGTGGGGCCTGCAATCTATAACGTGTTTCTGTTGCGGCGGCTTCGCCAGCGTGCCGGAGCTGTGGAACGGGCGCGCGTCGCGCGAGAACTCCATGATGGCGCCGTGCAATCCTTGATTGCAATGGAGATGCAGGTGGACATTCTTCGGCGCCAGGCCGAGGCGCAAGCCGATTCGTTTGCCGGTGATCTGGCCAGGATTCAGGGCTTGCTGCGGGAGGAAGTGCTCAAACTCCGCGAACTCATGCAACAGATGAAATCGCTTGAGGTCGATGGCAAAAGGCTGCCAGGTTTTCTGGCCGATGCCGTGGAGCGCTTTCAGCGCGAGACTGGAATTCAGGCCCGTTTCCTCTCCGAGGTGGAAGATGTTGGAATGGCGCCCGGTGTCTGCCGTGAGCTTGCACGCATTACCCAAGAGGCTTTGGTTAACGTTCGCAAGCACAGCCGTGCCAAACACGTGCTTGTGCGCCTTGGATTGACGAACGACAACTGCACCCTGACGGTAGAGGACGATGGCCAGGGCTTTGGGTTTTCTGGACGCCTGTCTCAAGAAGAGATGGATGCGGCCCACAAGGGACCGGTGGTAATTCGGGAACGTGTGCGTTTCATTTCGGGGGAACTCACGATAGAATCAAATCCCGGTCAAGGAGCCCGACTGGAAGTTAGCGTACTCTCCAAGCCCGATTCCAATTATGAATCCTGACGGTCAAGAAATTAAGATACTCCTCGCCGACGATCATCCAATTTTCCGCGATGGTTTGAAGCGTCTCCTGGAAGCCGAGCCCGGCTTCAAAGTTATTGGCGAAGCCTCCAACGGCGTGGAAGCGGTGCGCCTCGTCAAGCAGATGAAGCCTGAGCTTCTGCTGCTGGATCTCTCCATGCCACAGCAAACTGGGATCGAAGCGATCCGCGAACTTGGTTCCCTGGGCGCGAGCGTTCGCATCATTTTGCTCACTGCGGCGGCGGAGAAGAGCCAGATCGTGGAAGCGTTGCAACTTGGTGCGCGCGGAGTGGTGCTAAAAGACTCGGCTACGCAACTGCTGATCCAGGCCATTCGCACGGTCATGGGGGGCGAGTACTGGGTCGGGCGAGAGCAGGTCTCGAATCTCGTGCAATATCTTCGCACGCTGATGCAGACCACGGCGCAGGAAACAAAACAAAGGAAGTTCGGTCTGACTCCGCGAGAGTTGGAAATCGTTTCCGCTGTAGTTGCAGGCTTTGCGAACAAGGAAATTGCCAGTCATTTCAAGATTAGCGAGGACACAGTCAAGCACCACCTGAGCAATATCTTCGACAAGCTTGGCGTGTCCACTAGGCTGGAGCTGGCGTTGTTTGCGGTGAACCAATCGCTGCCGCTCATTGCGATTCAGTAGCTTAAGATATTGAAAACAATAGACTTGCTTCAGCACCCGGAATGGCCCGAATGTGCCATAGCCGGATTACAACCCTGTGAATAGGATTAAGCCATAGTCTAAACAGAACTTACAGGTCGGGTTCTCTCGGTGCGCGAGCACTAAGTCCGGTCGGCAGCAAAAATCAAGGTTCCGCACGCGGACCTTCAAGGAGATAACGGTGAGAAACTTTCTGAATAGGGTGTGGAATGACGAGCAAGGACAAGACATTGCTGAGTATGCCGTCATGCTTGCCGTGATCCTCGTGATCGTAATTGGAACGGTGCGCTTGATTGGGACCAGCGCGAATACGGTGTTCTCGCAAGTGGGCAGCGCGATTCAGTAACCATAGTTTGCGTTCGGACAAATTTCAGAAGCCGGAGCATTGAGAAATTAGAAGCCTCAGTTCTCCGGCTTTGTTTTTTGGAGCGGTTTCCTAATTTCCCGGTGCGACCGCAGCTTTCTCTGGAGTCGCCACGGTTCCATAGCGTGTCAGGAACGGGAAGAAGGGCGTAACTTCGAACGGCATCTTCTCGGCGGGCGACAACAGCGCAACCGGCTTGGACTTGATCAAATCGACTTTGTTGGTCCAAGCATCGACCTTGATGCGGCCGCCGAGTGGCAGGGCGGCAATCTGATCTAGCTTCTTGAAATCAAGTTCGGGAGCTTTTTGGGTCAGCGCTTCCATGCGATAGCCGCCTTGATGCAAGCTGTTGCCCAAGTGCGAGCGAATTAGCTGCTGCAGCTTGGGAGCGCGCAACTGCACCATCTTCAGGAACAGTCCGGGAACTGCCAGCTTGTCCTTATAGGGAGAATTCCCCAACATCTCAATGGCTTTTTTGTCCGCCGCTTCTTCATCGTGCTCGTTGCGGCTGAATTCCATGGTTTGAAAGGTCTTCTCGTCGGGGAAGAACATGCGATCGTTGAAGGCCATCTTGGTGTCAAGCTTGTGGCCGAGAACAACGTGACCGAGTTCATGCGACAACACCATCGCGAGAGAGGCTTCGTCGGGAAGCACATCGAGCAATCCGCGGCTGACGACGATAGTTCGTCCTACAGTGAACGATTCCAGCGGCGTTGTCAGCAGAACGCGGCAATGCACTTCCGGCTGCAAGTCGATATTGTTCGTGACTTCCAGATTGTTCACGACGGTTTGCAGAACCTTCTCGACTTCTCCGGGAGGCGCCAGCAGGCCGATCTTCTGCAGGCGATCAATCACGTTCATTTCGGCCTGGCGTTCCCACTCACGCTGGCTTTCTGTGGGCGACGCATCCTGACGCGCTTCGCTCTTATCCTTTACGCCCTGGTCGGTGGATTCGACCATGATTTCCGAAAACTCCGCATCGCTGCTCAACCCGGACGTGTCATAGCCCCAGAGCCGGGTTTGTGCCTTGAACTTCAGCTTCTGCCCAAAACGATACTTAAGATCCGATTCCTCACTGTAGATGTATGTGGGTAGCCAGACGCCAGGACGAATGTTCGCGCGCCAGCTATCGAAGTGCAGGAAGATGGCGAAGCGGTCTGCGGCGCCATAGGTGCCATTAAAGCGGACAATGTTGTAGTCCTGATCTTCCACCCAAATTCGTCCCACGAATCTACCGGCTTTGGTCTTCTCCTTTGGTTGCACGTCAATCACGAGGCAGCGTACTTCTCCGAGGAATTCGCGGCGCACAAACTTGAAGTCGTAGTCCGCCTTGGCAAAGTTAGTGTCCAGCAAGACCATTTGCGCAAAACCCAGCGGCAGAAATTTCATGGAGTAAATATTGGTGAGCCGGTCCAGGGAGCGATGCCATACGTTGTGTTTGGCGGAGTTGAAAGAGATATCCTTCGTCACACCGCCGCTCAAATCAAAACGGCCCAGGAAATACTCGTCGTCCACCGGAACCGTGTTGAGGTCAGGATCGGGCTTCAAGTTTTGAATGTAGGTTTCGACGAGCGGGTGCATCTTCCCCATCTGCTCGACGAAACGGTTTTCGCGATCAACCACAAAGTCGACGACCTGATCGAAAGAGGGGGCGAGCCTGCTGGCAGCTGGCGGAGGCGGCGCGGGAGCTGGCGCAGCCGGTGTAGCCGCCGGAGTCTGTGCCGCCGGAGCAGCGTTCGCGGGCGCGGTAACGGTCGATGCATCCGGTATGGCAACCGCTGGCTGCACCGGTGCCGATTGAGCCGGCGCTTGCGGCGCGACTAAGGCTGGCATGGAGGGAGACGGCTTCGCGCCTGACGTGGCTGTTTGACCCATCGCCAGACCAGCGGCCAGTACTGCGGTTCCGAAACTGGTTACAACAAAGCGAATGCTATGCATGTTATTCCTAACGTTGGGATCTGTGCTCATTCACGGGCCTAGGCCAGTTGGAAAACAATATGTAAAACCGCCGACGAATCTGCAGGTTGTCCGTCCCGGCTAGCTGGCTTGAAGTGAATTTGTTCCGCCGCCCGAACTGCCGCTTCATCCAGCCCATGACCCAATCCGCGCATGACGCGAATCACCCGCACCTTGCCAGCCGCTTCAAACGAGACTTCCAGCAAGACTTCGCCTTCAATCTTCAGACGCTTGCCTTCTTCTGTATACACCGGAGTGGGCTTGCTTAGCACCTCTACCGGAGTAGTACGAGGCGCGGCGGCTACCTCACGCGTAGTTTTGGGTGCAGGTGCTGCTGTATCGCCAAAACCGCTGGATCGAACGCCGCCGACGCGGGAGCCCGAAACCTTGCCGCTGCCATCGCCCTGAGCCACGCCGTTTCCGAAGCCCGAGCTGGCCACAACCCCTTTGATGCCCTTGTCTCCGCCCGTGCCGTTGCCAGACCCGCCGCCATTCGGCAGGTCAAACGCGCCAACCTTGGCAATGTTTGTGGGCTTGCCTTTGGCGTCCTGCGCCGGAAGACCATTGGGATCTCCAAATCCACCCGTTTGCACCTTTTCTGGTGCGCGGGCGATCGTCGGAGGCGCAGAACTTCCGGTAGTGAACACGTTGGTCTTCACCAGCTCGCGAGGAATCTTGGGCGCTGGAATGTCGATAACAGGCTTGTTTGCTGCAACTTGGACCTTGGGAGCTTGAACTTCCTCTTCCACCTTGGGCTTCGGGATCACGGGCGCAGGCAGCTTCAGCGCCTGCTTGATCTCCTCCACTGGTGGCGGCGTCAGCTTGCGTATCGGTTGCGGCGCATGATTCACCGGCACCGGCGTATCCACCAATGTAATTGTGAGCGGCTCTTTCTTAGGAGCCTCATAAACGATGGGCTTAATGATGAGGAGCCACGTGATGGCTATGACGACCGCCGCTTCCGCGCCCATGCCAAGAACCATCTTCCACCAGGGCGGGCTGGCGGAAGGGAGCATGGAAAACAACGGTTCTTCTCGCACGGGGGACATGTGTTCTCTCAGATGACGATGTCAGCCGGGGGGATACCTTTATTCGGCCTGCGGCTATTCCACAAGCTTATCCGGCTCCCAGCCCCTTCGCTCATTTCCCAATTAGATGCACGATTGCGGCCAATCATGCGCTGTGAAAATCCAACGCTAACTTGCTGATTTCACAGCGGTTGAGTTTCGCTATGCTTTATCGTACCAAAGCTGGGCTGTGCCTAGGGAAGTTTTTCTTACTAGTTTGGGCAGGCTAGGCCGCACCCATCAGGCGCGGCCTTGATACTTCGCACGCAACTAGCAGCGCACAATCTTCGGCGACGCGATCCCCTTCGTTGCATTCCGTGTGTCCACCACCAGCTGCGATTCTTCCACAATCTTCTTGTAGTCGTAATCGGAGTGGTCGGTCACAATCAGCACGCAATCGTACTGGCCCAGATTCGTCAGCGGCGTGCTCTTCATCTGCAAGTCGTATTTGCGACCGCGTCCAACGGTAGGGAAGTAGGGGTCGTTGTAGCAGACATCCGCGCCTTCCTTCTTGAGCAGTTCGATAATCGTCAGAGCGGGAGACTCGCGCAGATCGTCAATATCTTTCTTGTAGGCCATGCCCAGCATCAGCACTTTGGAGCCGTTGATCGCCTTTTTCTTCTGATTCAGCGCATTCGCCACCGAGCCAATCACGTGATACGGCATGCCTACGTTGATTTCGCCCGCCAGCTCAATGAACTTGGTCCGGAAGTCGAATTCCTTCGCTTTCCAGGAAAGATAAAACGGATCGACGGGAATGCAATGTCCGCCCAAGCCCGGTCCCGGATAGAAGGGATGGAACCCGAACGGCTTCGTCGCCGCTGCGTCGATCACTTCCCAGATATCGATTCCCATGCGCATGCTCAGCAGCTTCAATTCATTGACCAGCGCAATATTGACGCAGCGGTAGATGTTTTCCAGCAGCTTGGTCATTTCGGCCGCAGCGGGTGTGGAAACCTTCACCACACGCCGGAAAATGGAGTTGTACATCGCGGCCGCCGTTTCGGAAGCCTGCTCATCAAGGCCGCCAACGACTTTCGGAATATCTTTGCGATCCATGGGATTGCCTGGATCTTCGCGCTCCGGCGAGAACGCAAGGAAGAATTCCTTGCCGGTGGCCGCTACTCCGTTGCGAGACGCCTTCAGGCCAAACTTGTTCTTCTGTTCCAGGATAGGAAGCAATATCTCTTCCGTTGTCCCCGGATAGGTCGTGCTTTCGAGCACAACAAGATGCCCCGCCTGCAGATTCGGGCCGATCGCGTCGCCGGTTGCCGTGATGTAGCTGAGATCCGGTTCGTGGTATTCATTCAACGGCGTAGGGACAGCAATAATGACCGTGTCCACTTCTTTCAGCCGCGTGTAGTCGGACGTAGCCGAAAATCCATTCGCCTTCGCCGCGGCAATCTCCGCCGGCAGAATGCGGTGGATGTACGAGGTCCCGCTGTTGAGCGCGTCGACTTTCTTGGCGTCAATGTCGAAGCCGAGAACCTGGAATTTCTCTTCGCTAAAGAGGAGACCCAGCGGCAATCCCACATAGCCCAGTCCGATAATGCCGATCTTGGCTTGGCGGGTCTTAATCCTATGAATGAGTTCGGTGGCAGGCGTAGTCTGTTGCGTTGGCATAAGAGGTTTTATTTTCGCGTGCAACGAGATTTTAGCACACGAAGATTGGGGTCACTGGTCGCGTGTGCCTGTAGTTTCTTGCACTTAGGCTTCCATGTCGCACGTGCTAATCTGCTCAGAAGGCTCGGTTTGCACCCCTGCCATCGGGCCTATCTGGTTGAAAGTGCAAGATATTGCAGTCGGAGGCGGATGTCTTCCTCTATTAGGCTGGCAAAGCCGGAGCCTAGCGGGAATGTGAAAATTTCGTGGCTAGCCTGAACGTGACGAAAGTAACTCCGAGCTAAATTCATTTTCGAGGGACGGAATGGCGCGATCGCAAGGGAAAGGGCTTCGCTGGATAATTTTGCTGGCTATTGTTGGAGTTCTCTTCGTCCGCTTTGCCGGGGCTTGGCTGGTGGTGGATGCTCCGCAAAAGACTGACCTAATCGTCGTGCTGGCTGGCGAAACCGAGCAGCGTCCCATACGGGGAGAGCAGCTTCTGGAACAAGGCTTCGCTCCACGAATGTTGCTGGATGTGCCCGCTGCCGCTCACATCTATCACCGGGATCAGATGGAGATTGCCCGGCAATATCTCAACAGCTCACCACAGGCTGCAAAGCTGGCCGCCTGCCCCATCACCGGGCTTTCCACGCGAGATGAAGCTCACGACGTTGTGGCGTGTTTGGGATCTGCAAAATTCGGCTCACCAAGTCCCGGCTCGCTAAGTCTTGATCAGGCCAAGGTCACCAGAATTCTTCTCGTAACCTCCGACTTTCATACCCGCCGCGCTCTGGCCATCTTTCGCCATGAAATGCCCAACGTCGAATTCAGCGTAGCCGCTTCGTACGATCCCGTGACCTATGGCCCGAAATGGTGGCAGCAACGCGAGTGGGCAAAGACTTTTGTCGGTGAAATTGTGAAGATGATTTGGTGGTATGGCTTAGACAGGTGGCGTAGATGAAAGAGGTAAAGACGATCAGGAAAAAATTGTCATTCCGAGCGCAGCCAGGAATCCCTGCCTCATAAAGACTGCCGCAGTCTGGCAGAGCTGCCTCGCTGCGCTATTACCCACCAATCAGAGGAACATGTTTCGCTGCACTCTTCGGAATCTCCCCAGTAATTCGGGGATCGTCCGAAACTTCAATCGCCCGCTTGTAAGGTACAAACTCAGCTTTGATATAGAACGATAACGCTCGCTCGCTGTCCAGCGTACAAGTATGCACCCAAACGCGCTGCGGAGAATGCGCCCACGCCGCTTGGAGCGCGCAAGCCATCAGGTAGCGCCCAGCGCCCTGTCCCACAAGGTCCGCCGTCAAGCCAAAGCTGGCAATCTCCACATCCGGCAAGGAGCGGCAGTCGAGTTCCAATAGCCCCTTGTCGTCGCCACCACTCGACAACGCAAAAATTTCTACCAGGGGATCATGCAGAACACCCGTGAGCTCCTGATCGTTCATTCGCAGTCGGCTGAACCACAGCCACTCTTCGCCCACCTCACAATAGAGCTTGCGATACCAGTTGAGGTCAGGTTGGAGTACACGCCGAAAGGTCATGCCGGGAGGGGCCTCTGATGGAGAAAGGCTCGTCCGCTCTCGTATTTCCAAATACGTAACTACCGAAGCGATTTTGCCTGCCGCAACATCGGTGTAGCCGTCAGCAAGTGTCATAGGGAATTCTTTCCTGATTCATAGCGAAATTTCAAACTGGCCTCCACTCGTCGACCCTTCACGCGTAGTTCCATCTTCGCGAACTACGCCCGTCGCGCCAATCACTTCGGAACACCGTGCTACCATGTCCGGGATGAAGCGTATTCCTTCCCTGGATGGCCTCCGTGCGATATCGGTTTCGCTGGTTCTCATCGGCCATCTTGCACATTCTGGCTTGCTCCCAGCCTTCCTCGCGACGTATGCAGGCACTGGGGTGAAGATGTTTTTTGTCATCTCCGGATACCTCATCACAACCATTTTGCTACAAGAACGCTCCCGCACGTCCTCCATTAACCTGGGCCAATTTTACATTCGTCGAGGCTACCGTATCCTGCCCGCGGCTGGCGTTTTCATCCTCTTCGCATGCCTGGCCTATTGGAGGGATCTTCACTGGTACGACATGTGCGCCGCAATCTTTTACTTAATGGATTTCTCCAGAAATCCACCACCGGCGCTTGGGCATTTGTGGTCTCTGGCAGTGGAGGAGCAATTCTACTTACTGTGGCCCAACCTGCTCAAAAGATTTTATCGCCATAAAGTCGCAATTCTTCTCGGCGGAGTTTTAATTTCGCCCTTGTACCTGTCTCTTTGCTTCTACCTGAAGCTCCCAGCCCGCTACGGAACCTTCCCCGCCGTCGTGGATACTTTAGCCATAGGCTGTCTGCTCGCAATCTTCAGCGCTAAGATTCCGAAAATCAAAACTTTCTGGGCGTCCGCGATGTTGCTTTCGATAATCTTGACGCCGTTCTTTCCCGCCATCACCCCCGCTCGAACCCTCTTCAGCCTCTTTGTGCTCTCGCCGGTTATGTTTTTCTCCATGGCTGGTCTCATCGCACACGTCGTTCAGACGCCCTATCGAATTCTGAATATCGCACCTGTTACGTGGCTCGGAAGAATCAGCTACAGCCTCTATTTGTGGCAACAGCCCTTCTTCTTTCGTTCGTCTCCCCAACCCATGTACAAGCTGGCTTTAGGAGTGGGGTTGGCCTGTCTCTCCTATTACTTGGTGGAGCGGCCGTTCCTGAAACTGCGCGAAAAACGAAACGCCAGCATTTTATCTGCACCCGCCCTCAAAGCGGTTGAGCCAGCTTGAGTCTCCTGCCAACTCCTGAAGCTTGAGGATGAGGCAGCTCCCGCGTATTATTCCCGCTGAGGATTAATCGATGAGCCCGAGAGTCGCGAGCATTCGAGAAGTTCTTGCCACCTACAACGACCGCGCCCCTCTGGCCGAAGCCGCGACGATCCCCGCCCCCTGGTATACCGACAACAGAATCGCTGCCTTGGAGCACACAACAGTTTTCAGCCGCACTTGGCAGGTGGTGGGCCGCGTGGATCAGGTGGCCAAGCCCGGCGACTACCTGACCGCCAACATCGCCGGAGAGCCAATCGTCGTTGTACGGGGCCAGGAGGGCCTCCTGCGGGCCTTCTTTAACGTCTGTCGCCACCATGCCGCCGCCGTCATGACCGAGCCCTGCGGCCACGCTACGATCCTCCGCTGCCCCTACCACGGTTGGAGCTACGGCCTCGACGGCACCCTGAAAGGCGTGCCCGAGTTCGCTGGGGTCTGCAACTTCGACAACTCGAAGAACGGCCTCGTCCCTGTCCACGTCGACACCTGGGAAAATTTCGTCTTCGTCCATCTCGATGAGCCTGTTTTCTCCCTCCAGGATTTTCTGGGAACGCTGGCGGCGCGCGTCGCTCCACTGCAAGTCTCCAAGCTAGGGTTCTTTGAACGCAAAATGTATACGTTAAATTGCAATTGGAAAGTCTATGTCGATAACTACCTCGACGGCGGCTACCACGTGCCGCACCTGCACAAAGCTCTGAGCAGCGTTCTCGACTACTCCCAATACACCATCGAAAACGACGTACGCTACTGCCTGCAATCGAGCCCCATGGTCGCTGGCCAGGAAGATGCCGCCACCTCCGCCACTCGAACCGGCGACCGCGCTTACTACTACTGGCTCTACCCCAACTTCATGATCAATTGCTACGAGGGCTACATGGACACGAATCTTGTGCTGCCTCTCGACGTCGATCATTGCCTCGTGATCTTCGACTTCTACTTCGCCGATGTCACCACCGAAGCAGGGAAGCAATACAACGCGCAAAGCATCGCTGTAGGCGACCGCGTGCAGGATGAAGACGTAGGCATCTGCGAAGCCGTACAGCGCGGCCTGAAGTCACGGGCTTATGGAGCAGGCCGTCTCTCCGTGCGTCGCGAAGGCGGAGAGCACCTGTTCCACCGCCTGCTGGCTGCCGACCTCAAAGGCGGACTCGATGCATCGGACCGCAATCAGGGCTCCCGCGCTGCCGACTGACCTTCTCAAAAGCTATTGTCATTCCGAGAGCAGCGAGGAATCCCTTTCGCTGCTGGGTACCTTCCGCCGTTTCTTGACTGCTGATTTTCGAGCTCCCGATTTCTTTGTCACCCGTTTCTTGTGTTTGGATGTCTCCGGTCGCGTTCCCACGCTGGCCATCAGCGTGGCCATGCCGCCCACTCCGCCCAGATCCTGGTACGGATCATAGTTCTCATCCGGATACCATTCCCCGCGAAACAGCGCTGCCTGCCGCGCCACACTGCACCGCTGCACATGCACCGCGTCGAACGATTTGTGTGGCTGGTTCGGCGTGCCCCAGTCTCCTCCCCAGATCAGCTTGTGCTGATACGCCAGTCGTCCTAAAAACGTGAAGTCGCCCTTCCACGATGGCGCTCCTCCGATCACTTTCACCAGATCGCAGGCCAAGCCGTAACGGTGAACGCCCGCCTTCTTGAGTTGCGTGGCGTGCTGATCGAAAAGTTCCTCTTGCCGTTCCTGGCTGCGGTAGGTTTCAAACGCCATGAGTTCGAAGCCTAGCGTGGCCGCGTCGTGGATGATCTGCCGCACCAGCGCGCGCATGGTTGGCTCCAGCAAATTCAGATCGCCAACAGGCTTGGTGGAGTGAAAGCGCGGGTCGAGCTCGATGATGTCGCTATAGAAATTCCCCAAGGCACACCTCCAAAAGGCTAGTGAGAGTTGAGAGGGCCCAAGGAGCTTCAGCCAGGGGGCTAGAAGCTAGCAGCGATTCGCTACTAGTTCAATTTTAGGAGGATTCTTTCTTATGCCAAGGGAATAATTTAGACAAATACAACTGTCTTGTTTCCATAGAGAAGCACGCGATTCTCCAAGTGCCACCTTACGCCCCGAGAGAGCACGACCTTCTCCAGATCGCGGCCCTTTTGCAGCAAGTCGTCCAGCGCGTCGCGGTGTGAAATGCGAGCGACATCCTGCTCAATAATCGGTCCGTCGTCGAGCACTTCAGTGACGTAATGGCTGGTGGCGCCAATCAGCTTCACGCCGCGCTCGAACGCCTGGTGGTAAGGCCTGGCTCCGACAAAGGCCGGCAGAAACGAGTGGTGGATGTTGATGATTCGACTGGGATATTCGCGAATGAATTCCGTACTGAGGACTTGCATGTAGCGCGCCAGTACGATGATGTCAATTTTATGTTCCCGCAGCAATCGCAACTGCTCGGCTTCGGCGTGGTGCTTGTTTTCTTTGCTGACTGGAATCACGACGTAAGGAATTCGATAGAACTCGGCGAGCTTTTGGCAGTCGGAGTGGTTGCTGATGATGAGCGGAATGTAGCACGCCAGTTCTCCACTTTGTTGGCGATAGAGCAGGTCGGCCAGACAGTGATCGTACTTGGAAACAAACACCGCCATTCGCGGACGATCATTGCGCTGCGCCACGCGCCACTGCATTTCAAATCGTTCGGCGATGGAAGTAAACGCCGGGGCAAAATCCTGCGGCGCGAGATCGAATCCGTCGTTATCCCATTCCACACGCATTAGGAAGCGTCCGAGCTCGGTGTCCGTATGTTCGTCTGTGTGGAGGATGTTGCCGTTGTGCTTGAAGACGAAATCGGAGACGCTTGCTACAAGGCCCTTGCGGTCGGGGCAGGAGATGAGGAGGACGGAGGTGTTTTTCATGAAGTGTTGCCAAAATTGTTTTCCCGGAAGGGTGTTACGGCTACCGGGAGACGACAGAACCGTTCCCCATGCTCGAATACGATTGATTGTAGCGCGTTAAGTTCGTGGGCGAGAAACCCGAAGTATCTTGCCAACTGAACCGGATCGAGCCAACGTTTTTACTTGACTGTAGTGTTACTATAGGTAACAATTCAAGCGTGTACAAGGTTGTCACGACAAAATCCTTTGCCAAAGACCTTGCCCGTCTCCCGCTGAATTGGCAGAAGCGAATTGTAGGGAAGATTCAGGAAGTCGCGGCCGATCCTTATGGCCGGCACAACAACGTCACGAAGCTTCAAGGGCGGGATGGCTATCGGCTGAAAGTGGGCGGGTGGCGCGTGATTTACGAGTTGCAGGACGACCGTTTGGAACTGTGGGCTTTGGAAGTCGGGGCAAGAGGGGGAATCTACTGATGCGCATCGAAACGATAACTCGCAGAGGCAAGGAATTCGCTGTGATTCCCATGGATCATCTTCAGAAGCTGATGGACGATGCCGAAATGCTCGTCGACGTGAAGGCGTACGATGCGGCCAAAGCGCGTCTGGAGGCTGGCGAGGATGAACTCATTCCGCTTGAGATCACTGAGCGTCGACTCAGGGGAGAAGCGCCACTCCGGATTTGGCGGGAGTACCGGAAGCTAACGCAGGAGCAGTTGGCGAAGGCATCGAAAGTATCCCGCGCGCTGATCGCAGCGATTGAGACGAAGCGGAAGACGGGGTCGGTGGCGACGTGGAAGAGGTTGGGGGCGGCGCTGGATGTGGGTTGGGAACAACTCGCATAGGTTCCCGAGGTCGCTTAACAGCGTCGTGTCGGCAGCGTCGCCGCCCACCTTGCAAAGCGAAGTCGTACCCGGCTAAGCTCGACGGCATTCTGAGCGCTTGGGGTGTGCGGGTGTGTTGGCGCGGGTGAAGCGCAAGTGGTTGATTTCATGGGGCGGTGGGAGTTAGGGACATATTTTGCTATTCGCCCTTGAGAAGGCCAGGGAACGGTGCACTCCAGCCCACCCTCCTGAAGTTGCGTCCACTTTTGTAGCCTTGATGGTCCCTACACCGCCGATCTATGGTGACCTAGACACGGAGGCGCACTCGTGAAGGTTTGGGTCGGAATTGGGCTATTCGCGACGCTGATCGCTGCCCACGCGCAGGAGTCACCCAAAGTTTATCTATCCTCAACCTCAACCGGCAACACTTGGGCCGCATTTCGTGACCAGTCGCACGAGATGGCGAAAGATTTTGCCAGGGACTGCCCAGATATGCAGATCACGACAAATCCGCAATCCGCTGAGTACGAAGTCAGACTCAATCACATTGAAGTGGGCTTGTTTGTGCGTGACAATCAGCTCTCGGTGATGGACATGTTTGGCAACGTCCTCTCGACCAAGGAAACAGGCAGTATCAAGAACGGAGTAAAGAGGGTCTGCGCTCTAATCCTTGCGGACGCGGCGGACCAAGCCGGAGTTCGTCGGAAACTGGTCAACGGGCTTAACGGATCCTTTCAGAAGAACGGGGTGCTGGGCTACGCAGAAATCTCCGGCGATAGGATTACCGTTCATAGCGAACGAGCAAGCTTAATGCGACTCCACATGGTTCTTGCCAGCGGGGAGTTCTCGATGGTCCGTCGGGCCGGCATTACAATGTTCATCTATACGAACGATGCCAATCAGAACTTTGTGTATGACGTGAAGGCAGATCAGATCGTGTCCCCTGCAACTCAACAAGCTGCCCAAGCAAGCAAATAGACCCAGCGAAACAGGGCAGATGACGAATGAGGAACATGACCCTGCGAGTCTTGTTGGATAGCGGGATTTTCATCCATTCGGAGTTTGTGGTGGATGCCATTAAGCCAACAACAATTCGTTGGGGTAATTCCGAGACCGTGTCGCATGTTCACGGGCTGGCCCGGAAAGAACCCCACAAGGACACCGCGTATCAAGCACAACTGGATTCACTCTTTACGGTCGGTCGGCTTATTCGGGAAAGGCGAATCGATGCGAACGAATATTCGGAGATCAACTGGGAAAGAATGCGAGGGAGTGCTGGGCATCCAGCCTTCAATGCCCTTCGCGGATGCCAATCCCTCATTCACCGGTGCTGCCCCGCCATAGAGCGTACAAAATTCCGAAGCACCATTGACATTAGAGATCACTTGGCGAAGGGTGGCAAGAAGGACCGTGAGGCAGGAATCGAGCTTGGCACGGCAAATCAGCTTGCATTTTTTGAATGGCTCTGTACTCTTAAGCCGGATCATGTTGCCTTGCTGACCACGCACCAGGAAATGATTCACCTTACGGACTTCGAGGTTAGTAGCTTGAGGGAGATTGAATGGTTCCAGTTCCTTTGCGAGAGGTCAGGAAGTCCTGAAAACTACCCCGACGTTTTCCACTTATGGACAGCGGAACGGAATGGTCTCGACGCGATTTTGACGCTGGACAATACGTTGTGCAAGCTGGTATCGCGTGTCCGGAAAGAGAAAATACGAAAGATTGAGATAAAAACTGGCGTGCTGCGACCTTTGGATCTCTTGCGAAAACTAGGAATCGACCAGCCCGATCCTGTTCCAGTTGAATATGATCGCTTCTACCATTTGCATGAAGTCGAATGATTTTCCTCGGTAGTCAAGCATTTCTTGCTTCGAGATTACTTCTTCAACTCTTTCAATATTTCTCTTGCGGCGTTCACGCCCGAGCCCCCTGTGAGGCCGTCGCCAGGGTGGGTTCCATATCCGCAGAGGAACAGGTTGCGCACCGGGGTGCGATAACGTCCCCAGCCCAACAGCGGACGCATGGTGAAGAACTGGTCCGGGGAGAGCTCGCCGTGGAGGGTGTGGCCGCCGGTTAGGCCGTAAGTATCTTCTAAATCCCCGGAGACAGTCGCGACGAGGCCCTTGCGGTCGGGGCAGGAGATGAGAAGGACAGAGGTGTTTTTCATAAGCGATTTGCAAAACCCCCGCCCTGTCGCAAAGAACGCGACAAGGACGGGGCACGGTGGATTCAAGGTCCAAGCGCAACATTTCCAGAAAGGAGATAGTTGCGTATGCCGAGAAGCTACAGACACCTCGAGATGCAGGAACGGGCCCTGATTGAGACGCAGTTGGTCTTGGGCATGAGGCCCGCCGTGATC
>JANXUC010000176.1 GCA_025352065.1 Acidobacteriaceae bacterium
ATGTTTGGCGTCACTCCCGACATGGCCTGCTTCGGCAAAGCCATGGGTAACGGCTTCCCGATCGCCTGCGTCGTCGGACGCAAAGATGTGATGAAGATCTTCGAAGATATCTTCTTCAGCTTCACCTTCGGCGGCGAAATCGCCTCGATGGCCGCGTCAATGGCCGTGCTAGACGTACTGGAGCACACCGATGCGCTGGCTCGCATGGAGAACAATGGGCGAATCCTGCAGCAAGGACTCAACGCCATGGCGAATGCCGCCGGAATCCAGGATCGCATCAAGTGCATCGGATACCCGGTCTGGTCGCTGATCAGGTTTCTCGATGCCGAAGGAAAAGACAGCTTCCTGGTCCGCAGCTTGTTTTCGCAAGAGTGTGTAAAGCGCGGCGTGCTTTCGCTCGTCACCCACAATATGTCCGCCGCCCACGACAATGTTGCCGTCGAGGAAACTCTGCGTGTCTATGCCAATGTCTGTAAAACCCTGGGCGTCTGGCTGAATGATCCACATCCAGAACAATTCCTCGAAGGCGAGGTCATCCAACCTGTCTTCCGCGTGCGCTGAGCCGTGACGATCCCCGTCTTGACCAGGCTCAAGGAGGACAGCGCGCAAGGCTCTTCAGGGGAGTTGGTTTTCCGCGCCGACGCGACCGCTGAAATCGGGAACGGCCATGTCATGCGATGCCTGGCGCTGGCCCAGGGATGGCAAGACAGAGGTCGGGCTACTCGCTTCCTATGCGCCAGTATTCCCGAGAGGCTTGAAGAAGCGCTGGTCGCGCAGGGGTTTCCCGTTACCCACCTGCCGCTTTCTCCGGGCGGACCGCCCGACGCCGATGCGGTAGTTGAACAAGCGAAGACTTCCGACTGGGTCGTAGTGGACGGCGACGCTTTCTCGGCGGAGTATCTTCTCCGCCTGCAAGCCGGACACTCGCGCATCATGCTAATCGACGACTACGGCCAAAGGAAGAATCTCTCCGCCAATGTGATTTTGAATCAAAACCTGAATGCAAACGCGCAGCTTTACCCGTCGACCATTGCAGGAACTCAACTCTTGCTGGGCACGAAGTACCTGCTTCTACGCCGTGAGTTTCGGGCGCGTTCGCAAAAAACGGACTTCCCCACCGTCGCCCGTCACATTCTCGTGACCCTGGGCGGCACCGACCCCGACAACCTGTCTATGCGGATCGCGAACACCGCGAGACTCGAACCTGGCAAGTTCCTGGTGACCATTGCGACCACTTCGGCAAATCCTTATCTTGCGCAGTTGCAGGAGTTTTGTGGAGGTATGCCATCTCCAGCAACTCTCTTGGTCGATGCACCCAATATGGCCGAGGTGATGGCCAACTCCGACATAGCTATCATTGCCTCAGGCGGAACGCTGTGGGAACTCCTCTACCTTGGCTGTCCGATACTGAGCTATTCTAGAAATCAAGCACAAGCCCGCTTACTGCAAGACTTGGCATTGTCGGGAGCGGTAGCAGACATGGGAGCGGCACAAGCTTTTGATGGAACCGCACTCGTATCGCGAATTGAAAAATTAGCCTCATCTCCCTTGCAGCGGCAATCCATGTCCGATGCGGGAGCGCGTATCGTTGATGGCCGCGGCGTAGACTGCGTCATCGAGTATCTTCTGCAAGCTTGAAAGGTTCCTCATGGCGTCCCTACATCTCGTGCCCATTCGTTCGGAAGACGAGGAGCAATTCACCGCCATGGCGATTAGTAATTTTCGCGATCTGAATCCAGAGTTTGTCCCGCACGACGACTGGAAACAGCACTACTTTTCGGAAATCCAGGCCAATCCTAATCTCCATCTGGAATGGATTCAGCAAGACGGAAAGAATGCAGGTTTCATCCTCTACGGAGTCGAGAACCATCGCTTCCTTCCGCGAAAAAGCGGCGTGCTTTACGAGCTTTACGTCGAGCCGGGATTCCGCAAACACGGTTTGGCACGCGAAGCAGCAACACAAGCGATCAGGGTACTTCGCCAACAACCGCTGTCGAAGATCTATCTAGATGTGATGGATGGAAATACAGTCGCGGTCGATTTGTGGAAGTCGCTTGGCTTTCAAAAAGTTACAGAACGCTACGTCCTCGCCGGAGATGGCCGTTGAAAGTCGCAATCTCGCAACCGACCTACCTGCCCTGGATGGGATACTTCGACCTCATGGATCAGGTGGATGCTTTTGTCTTCCTCGACTCCGTGCAGTTCGAAAAACGTTCGTGGCAGCAGCGCAATCGCATCAAGACGCTATCCGGGCTGCAATGGCTCACGGTCCCGGTCGCGGTTCGAGGCAAGCAAGAACAACAAATTAGTGAAGCTGTTATCCAGGAACCCGCGAGCCTGGAAAACCACCTGCGCACGATTGAGCTGAACTACCGCCGAGCGCCGCATTTCGCAGCGTACTACCCGGAATTCGCAAGTGTCTTCCAAGACTCGCAGGCAAGCCCGCTGCTCGTGGACCTAAACCTGAGGTTGATTCGCTGGATGATGCAGGCATTGGGCCTCCGCACACAGGTATATCGATCCTCTGAAATGCACCAGCCCGGCAGGCGAACTGAATTGCTCGCGAATATTGCGGAATCCTTGGGAGCGACGGAATACCTCTCGGCGCTGGGCTCGGCGGACTACCTCCTCGGCGAGATGAACGTTATGACGGATCGCAGAATCA
>JANXUC010000006.1 GCA_025352065.1 Acidobacteriaceae bacterium
CCTGAATGGCCACGTCCATCACGGTGCGACCTGGACCGGCGGCGAGTTCGGACACCTGCTGCTGACCACAGACGAAGCCGCGCCACGTAAGACTTTGGAGGATTGGGCCAGCGGGCCGGGCCTACTCCAGACGTACCGGGAAATAACCGGTGCGGGGCCTGAAGTCACCGGCGAAGCTCTCCGCATCCTCGAAGCCGTCGCCGAGAAATTCCACCACGAACTGCAAGTCACCACCAAGCCGGTAGGCGGTGCGGGTCTTACGGCGAGCAATCATCCGCTGCCGGACGACACCCTGCAAGCCTGCCTGAATTCCGACGCTGTACTCCTGGGCGCAGTGGGTGGTCCCGCCTTTGATAACTATCCCGCCGAGCTTCGTCCTGAGAAAGGCCTGCTCCAACTCCGTAAAGCTCTCGACTGTTTCGCGAATCTTCGCCCTGCTGTTTGTTTTCCAGCGTTGTTGCATTCTTCACCATTGCGTTCCGAAGCCGTTCAAGGCACAGACATCCTGATCGTCCGTGAACTTCTCGGCGGTCTCTACTTCGGCGAGCCACGCTCCGTAACAGGAACAGCCCCCGACCGCGAAGCCGTCGACACCATGCGCTACACCGAAGCCAGCATCCAGCGCATCGCAAAAGTAGCGTTCGATCTGGCGCGCCGTCGGCGCAAAAAAGTTCTCTCCGTCGACAAAGCCAATGTTTTAGCTTGTTCCAGACTGTGGCGTGAGGTCGTCACCAACGTGGCCAAAAACTATCCCGACGTCGAGCTCTCCCACAATTACGTCGATTCCTGCGCCATGATCCTGGTCGCCAAACCCGCGCAGTACGACGTAATCCTCACCGAAAATATGTTTGGAGACATTCTCTCCGACCTTGCCGGAGGCGTCGTCGGATCGCTGGGATTGCTGGCATCCGCGAGCATCGGCGGAAAAATCGGCCTTTACGAACCGGTTCATGGTTCAGCCCCGGACATCGCGGGGAAGGGAATTGCAAATCCGTTGGGCGCGATTCTCTCGGTCGCTATGATGCTGCGTCACAGTTTTCAATTAGAGAATGAAGCCGCCAGCATAGAAGCCGCTGTCACGAGTGTTCTGGAAAGCGGCCTGCGAACCCATGACCTAGTTCACTCCGGCCAGCCCGCCGCGACGACGCAGGAAATGGGCCAAGCAATTTTGGGAACGTTACAAAGCTGATGGCCTGCGGAATTGTCGTCGAAGCGTTTGTCATTCCGAAGGGCTTTAGCCCTGAGGAATCTGCTTTTGCTGGCAGCGGTCAAGACCTACACCCTATTTCCGGAACACCAATCTTCCAAACACTTCCGGCACATGAAAATTCGCTTTCGGAGTGTTCGTCGCTTGCCATGCGGAATAGAATCGCGTCGGTTCCGGCCCTTCCACGCGGAAGAAATTCAGCCGCCACACAGCTTTCGGATCGAACTTGGAGGTCAACGAACGCATTGGAATTGCCAGTTCCGCCACCCAGGTCTTGTTCTTCTCATCCCGCCAAACCGAGCGCTGCAAGCCGCTTTTGAGGTCAGTATCTTTTCGCGCGACAATATCCAGATCCACCCACATCCCGTTGGGAGCGACCTCGAACTCCTTGTAGGCATGAAGCTGTGCTGGATCGGGCTGCAGAAACGTTTCCGCGACATCGCGATCCCACAACTGATAGCGCCGCCCGTTCGGCTCGGAGTCGTCAAACACGTAAATCCCGCGATAGCGACACTCGAAACGCAAATACAACACTGACGCCGACCACAGTGCCCGCACCGAGGTCTGCCGCTCGGCATCGGCGTTCTTGCCCTGCCAGTCCGCGCAGAATGTAACTGGCGCGGCCTTCTCCCAGGCTGGATTAGGATGCTGCGCGTCCAGCGCAATTTCCCGCGCTACCCCGACGGCAACAATTTCCGGAGAAGCATCACCACACGATGTATCTGTCCCTGTTGGTTTCATCTTTTCCTGTGCCGACGCAAGTTCGAAGCAAGAAAGCCCTAACGTAACTAGTATCGCTATCGCTCGTAGATTTTCATTCAGCTTCGCCATGCTTCGCAATTCTACGGGAAAGCTCTGCAATTTTGAGTCAAAATTACCCCGCAAGAACCGGATAGCCCCCGCCATCCGAATACCCTAACCTTGGTTTCCATGAACACCAATGCGATACTCGATTCGAAGCTGAACACGCCGGAATCCCCCGCCATGGCTAAAGTTAACCAGTCAACGAACGCTGCTCAGAGTGACCCCTCCAGCGAGGAACGCTGGGAAGCAGTGGTCACCCACGATCCCGCGCTTGATGGGCATTTCGTTTACGCCGTCGCGACCACCGGGATTTATTGTCGGCCATCGTGCTCCTCACGCCGTCCGCGCCGCGAGAACGTCAAGTTTTTCGACCGCCCCAGCGCCGCTGAAGAGGCTGGCTATCGCGCGTGCCTCCGCTGTCGTCCCAAATCCGCCGCCCACATGCGCGCCGATGATGCACGCAGCAAGAACGTGCGCGCCATCTGCCGCTACATCGAGCGCCATCTCGACGAGCCCGTCTCCCTCCGCACACTCAGCGAAACATTTGAGACGAGTCCGTTCCATTTACAGCGCACCTTTAAAGCTGCCCTCGGCATCACGCCGAAAGAATACGCCGACTCCTGCCGCATGGATCAGCTCAAACGCAATTTGCAATTGGGACAAACCGTGACCAACGCCCTCTACCAAGCCGGATACAGCTCCAGCAGCCGGCTCTATGAGCGCGCTTCGCAACATCTCGGCATGACTCCCGATAAGTATCGTCGCGGCGCCATCGGCACTGCCATTCGTTTTACGACCGCCGAGTCTCCACTAGGCCGTATGCTCATTGCCGCCACGGAGCAGGGAATCTGCGCCATCCGCTTCGGCGAGTCTGATATTGAATTGGAACAAGGTCTGCGCCGAGAATATCCCTTCGCCGCCCGCAAGCGCCAAGACGAAACTCTAGGCGTCTGGAAACAGCAGGTGTTAGAACACCTGCGCGGACAAAAGTTGAATTCCTCGCTTCCGCTTGACATCCAGGCGACGGTGTTCCAGCGAAGAGTCTGGTCGTATCTGCAAACCATTCCGCGAGGTCAGACGAAATCCTATAGCCAGGTTGCTCGCGCCATTGGTCGCCCTACTGCCACACGCGCCGTCGCCCGTGCCTGCGCCACTAATTCCGTCGCTCTTGAAATTCCATGCCACCGCGTCGTTCGAGAAGACGGCGGCCTCGGTGGCTACCGTTGGGGCATCGAGCGCAAAAGAAAGTTACTGGAAATGGAATTTCGCGCCGAATCCGCAAACGCGTAAAGGCGATCTGGATCGATATCGCTGGTCCGTGCGAATTGCCCTCAGAACAAGCGGGACAACTAGCGCGAGCATTCCCGCTCATCTTGACATACCTAGGCTTGACGTTTGCCGTCCAACTAAGAACAAACCTCGAACGTTCGACTCTGGGAACCTCAGTGTCCTCGGTGGTCGAAGCTCCGTCCTCGGATTCCCGCCCTCCGTTTTTTCATGTAAATTCAGTACAGCCGGAATGAACCAACCATTGGACGAGCCGCCACAACAGCCGCAGCAAGACCCCGCGCTTCTTTCTCAACAATCTTTCGCGAGCGTTGACGCAGAAGCGCTCCAGCCGCCCGCACCGTCGTCGCCCGCACCGCAACCACCCGCGCCGCAACCAACGAAAGACGAGCCATGGATCGAGAACCCACCGTGGTCCGCCTTCGATTTGCTTATGGCGGCGCTCGCCTTGCTGGTGGGGACAGTCGTTTTTTCCGGGATCGCCATCGGCGTCCTCATGACCACGCCGCAGCTCCGCGGCACAAACATTCACGCGGTCACCGAACATCCCAGCATGTACATCGTGGTCCCCGCCATGGGAGCGGCCTACGCTGTCATGTTGACGGTGCTCTACCTGCTAGCGGTCGTGCGCCAACAGCCCTTCTGGAAATCCTTAAGCTGGAATTGGCCGCGAAATATGCGTTGGCTCGGCTTCCTGTTTGCGGGGACTGGACTTTCGCTGGTCGCTGGGGGGCTACAAAAAGTCCTGCCCACACCCAAGAACTTACCCATTGAAGACATGTTCCGAGAACCCGGTGCCGCCTGGTTCCTTGCTGCGCTGGGTGTTCTCGTCGCCCCTTTTGTGGAAGAAATTTTGTTTCGAGGCTTGCTCTACCCTATCGTCAATCGTTGGTTGGTCAGTGTTCTGTATTCACGACAACGTATTCGTCGCGGACGGCTTATCTTCTTACTGCTCGTCCCATGGGGATTTGCGGCTCACGGCGTATCTGCGAAGGTTTTTTTGCTCATCACAGTCGTGACAGTAATTGTAGCCGCCATTGTCTTCTTGATCCGCCTGTTCGACGGTGATTCTGCCGCAGCCACTCGCGCTATCCTGCTGGGCTTGGTGTTCATCGCTTGGGGACAAGTCGCTTCGTACCTCTCGCAGCGCGGACTCGTAATCGCCTCGCTTGGACTACTCGTCGCAGTTGTTCTACTGACCCTGCTCGGCCTAAAACTACAGCCAGGAACCAACGCGACTAATCTTGCCGTCGCTCTCAGCGTTGTCACCACAGCTGCCGCCTTCGCTATGGTTCACGGACAGCAACTCGCGCAATCCTGGTCGCCATTGTTAGTGCTCTTTGTCGTGGGCGTTGTGCTCACACTCGCCCGCGCAGCCACCAAATCCGTAGCGTCCAGCTTCCTCATCCACCTCGGCTACAACTTCACTCTCTTCGGCGGCCTGTATTTCGTCACTGACCACTTCCGCCACATGGAACGCATGGTTCAATAATGCATGGTTCGATAACGCATGGTTCGTTGAGATTGTCCCCGGTGAGAATGCTGCGATGAGATTGGCAGTGATAATCTAGAAGTTCATGTCCACTGCACGCGAACAACTGCTGCGCCTGCTGGCCGAAAAATCCTTTCGCCTGGGCGAGTTCAAGCTCTCCTCCGGAGGCACCAGTGACTACTACGTCGACTGCCGCACCACCACGCTCGACGCCCTAGGTGCGCGCCTTACCGGAGAAGTTTTTGTGGAGGAAATCCGCGCCCTCGGCTGGGTTCCGCAAGCCATCGGCGGACTCACCATGGGAGCCGATCCCATCGTAGTTTCCGCTTCCATCGCGGCAGGCGGCACCCTCAACGGTTTCCTTGTTCGTAAAATGGAAAAGCAGCACGGCACTGGTCAACGCATCGAAGGCTTCCGTGAAAAGGGCGCCAAGGTCGTCATCGCGGACGATGTCTGCACCACCGGCAGCTCGACAGTCCAAGCCATTGAAGCCGCCCGCGAATTTGGATTCGATGTCATTGGCGTCATGTGCCTAGTGGAACGCGAAGAAGCGAAGGGTCGCGCCAGTTTAGAGGCGGCCGCCGCCCCAGCCAAGTTTGTATCAATTTTCACAGCCAACGATGTCCGCGCCGAACACTTGAAGATCCGCAACCTGAATCCTGAAACAAAAAGCCTCTAGCTAGAAGCTAGGAGCTAGGAGCTACCCGTGATCAAAACTCTCGAATGGACCTCCGCCGGTGTGCGCTTTATTGACCAAACCAAGCTGCCCACCGAAGAAACCTATATCACCGCCAAGAATTACCAGGAGGTTGCCGACATCATCTCAACCATGGTCGTTCGCGGAGCACCCGCCATCGGCGTGGCCGCCGCTATGGGCATTGCCATTGGCGTTCTCAAGTCAGAAGCCAGTGACGCAGCGGCCCTCCGCCACGACCTCAACCACATCTGCGACGTGATCGGGAAAACCCGTCCCACGGCCGTCAATCTCTTCTGGGCCATCCATCGCATGAAGCAGAAATTCGATACGGTCGCACATCTGTCCGTCCCGCAAATCAAAGACGCACTGGTCAAAGAATCGAAACGAATGTTGGTAGAAGACATCGCTTCCAACCAGGCCATGGGCCGTCACGGTGCGGTACTGATGCCCGCGACAGGTAATGTCCTGACCCATTGCAACGCAGGCGCATTGGCCACAGCCGGATATGGAACAGCGTTAGGTGTAATTCGCGCCGCTGTCGAAAGCGGGAAAAAGCTCCACGTCTTCGCCGATGAAACTCGCCCATTCCTCCAAGGCGCGCGCTTAACCGCATGGGAGCTGATGAAAGACGGCATCCCCACCACGGTCATCCCGGATTCGTCCGCAGGCAGCATGATGCGTGCCGGAAAAATCGGAGCCGTCGTCGTAGGATCCGACCGCATTGCCGCCAACGGCGATGTTGCCAACAAAATCGGCACCTATCAAGTGGCCGTGCTGGCCAAAGAAAACAATGTGCCGTTCTACGTGGCAGCACCATTTTCAACGATTGATCTCGCCACGCCCGACGGCGCCGGAATCCCCATCGAACAGCGTTCCGCCACCGAGATGACGCATTTCGCTGGCAAGCAAATCACGCCCGACGGCGTCGGTATCGCCAATCCCGCCTTTGATGTGACGCCCGCCAAGTATGTAACCGCAATCATCACAGAGCGTGGCGTGGCTCGCGCCCCCTACGAAGCATCGTTGGCGGAGCAGCGCAACCATCCCCTGAATTTCGATGCAAGTTAAGGTATCGCAATTCGCTTTCGTCAGTGGCGGCAAAACCATTGCCATTGACTGTTCCGTTCCTGAATCAGAAAATACGCAGCAGCGCTGGCCCGCCGTGATCGCCCTGCACGGCTCCGGCGGAGGTCACGACTCGTTAGCCGCCACTGCTCACCCGCTAGCGGGCCAAGGATTTTGCGTCTACGTACCCCACTACTTCGACCGCACGGGCACCGTCGAAGCCGCCATGCCCGCCATGTTCCTCGATTTTCCTCTGTGGATGAAAACTCTCTGGGATCTCACCAGCCTGGTGTCCCAACAGCCTCTCGTCGATCCCGATCGCATCGGACTCGTCGGCTTTTCTCTCGGCGGCTATCTCGCCATGTCTCTTGCCAGCATCGACCCGCGCATCCGCGTAGTCGTCGAATATTTCGGCGGCCTACCCAAAGAAATCAAGCTATTCATGCGCCGTCTCCCTCCAACGCTGATCCTCCATGGAGACGCCGACACCGTTGTCCCCGTCGCCGAAGCCCACAGCCTTCAGCAGATTTTGCAAGAGCGCAGCGTGCCCTGTGAAATGCAAATCTATCCCGGTGAAGGTCACCACTTCACCCCCGAGACCCGTGTCGATGCCGACCACCGCATGCAAGCCTTCCTGAAGAAATACTTGATTGCCAAAGCAATCTAGCCCCGAAGTTTGTCATTCCGAACGGCTCCATCGTGAGGAATCTGCTCTTCCCAGACAGGTCTGCCCAACTACCGGCAAAATTCTTGTCAAGCCCCTAAACCCTCGTTTTCCTCGCAAGTCGTTCATTCCAAAAACAAAAACCTGGCAAGGTTTTGGCGGAATACTCCTTCCACTTGATATACTGGAAATATAGGGCAGTTTCGGAATACTCCTGGGGCCGTGGTGCGATTCTCGCATCGCGGCCTTTTTCTTTCCCCCACAAATCACAGCCAAAACGAGGGATCACTATGCCAGTACCTTCCAGCTTCGTCAGTTGGGCCCTATTCCTGCTCGGCTTCGCCATGCACTTTCTGCTGCAGGCCAAAGCCAGCGTCAAATCCCAGTCCCATGGTTTGCAAACCGTGCGTCAGTGGATTGCTCTTACTTGGCCTACGGCGATCGTTCGCCTGTTCCTGTGCGCGCTGGCCTTCGGCGTTTGGCTCGATAGGCCCAATGCTTTCAACAAGCTAATAGAATCCGCCTCCGGAGGAGCCGTCCCCCAGCCCCTCCCACTGAACCGCGAAACAATTGCGCTTTTCGGCTATCTTTCCGACTCGCTCCTCGACAAGCTGGTCGCCATCCTCGGCTTCAGTACCGAGGTCCCGCGTCTCGCTCCGCCAAGCTAACCGAAGACCGCAGTGGCAAGAAGGGACTCGTTTTGCCGGACCGCGGTCATTCGCGCTCCCGGAATTATTTTCCACAAAATTTTACAGAAATCGTGGCACGTCAATGGCACTTTCGAGCTATACTTAAGCATTCGCAAGGTGCCCACTATTCGGCGCTTTGCATTCGTACCTAAAGATTTGCCTTCCCCCCCAGGAGGAGTAGTCCATGTCGTCCCGGCTCTACGCGGCCCCGTTCTCGAACTCTGGCTCGTTTGCGGATGTCGAAACCACCATCCGAAACCTGACTCAGGATTTTTGCATGGCTTTCAATACCGGGAACTACGATCAGGCCGCAGCGCTGTTCGCTCCCGACGGCGTCTTCATGGCTCCGAATCAATTTCCTGTATCGGGCAACAAGCTGGTCGAACGCACGCTGCAGAGCTTTGCAGAAAATGGATACCAGGATATGCGCTATGAAACCGTCCGAGTGGAGTGCTCGGGAGACATAGCTGTCGAAATTGGTCGCTACCGCTTCACCATGCACCGCGCCGACGGCTCCAAGATCACGGATGAAGGCAAGTTCCTCGCCACATGGCGCCGCATGGGGGCCTGGCGAATCCTGGCCAGTAGCTGGAGCAGCAACCTGCCCGCGCTCACGCAGCAGCAGAACGCAGCGTAGGAAGCCTTAGGCGTAGAAGCGCTAAGGCGTAAAAGTTCTAAGAGGTTGCTAAAACCTCTAGAAGTTTGTCATTCCGTCTCTAACGACGCAGCCCGCTGTCAAGAGGTTTTTGAGCAGAACTCTCCGAGGACGCGAACACAAGCGCCATTTCGCTCTCTTCGGAAGGTTTTGACTTTGCCGACCAAGGCTCGTCTCCTAAATCTTGCAGTGGAACGCTAGGCCCCACCATCCAT
>JANXUC010000012.1 GCA_025352065.1 Acidobacteriaceae bacterium
TTATCTAGTGCCGTTCAAGGGCTACGGACAGATTCCATACCTGAAATGGGATGGCACCTCGAACTACAACTCGCTGCAAGCATCGTTGCAACGCCGCTTCAGCAAAGGGCTGACGTTTGGCGTGGTCTACACATGGTCGAAAGCTTTAGCGACAGCGGGTTCAGATCAAGAAGAACAGAATCCCTTCAACCCCCGGCTCGACTATCGCGCATCTTCCTTTGACCGGACGCACGTTTTCGCTGCCAACTACGTTTACGACATTCCCGGAATCGCAAAGCACTTCGGCGGACCGAAGTGGCTCTCCTACGTCACAGACAACTTCCAGTTGAGCGGTGTGACGCAACTTGCCAGCGGAATCCCAGTGGATTTGAGCAACAACTATTCATTCCCTTCGGGAAGTCTTGACGGCGGCAACATGTGGGGCAATATACCCTTTTATTACTCGTTCGATCGGAGTGGGAATCCTGTTTTTCCAGCGATTGGGCCTCCAGTGCGGGGAACGCGCGACACGATCCGTTATGGCGGCCTGCAGAACTGGGACATGTCGCTGTTTAAGAACATTCCATTCGGCAAGAGCGAAGCGCGCTATATCCAGCTTCGCTTGGAAGCGTTCAACGCATTCAACCACCCGAACTTTACCGGCCAGAACTATGGCTTCAGTGTGAATGGACCGTGGGAATATAATGACCCCGCAACTCCTTTGTCGATCACGCGAAACTCCAACTGGGGGACCAAACAGGCCACGCCTGATACCGGCGCGGGCGGTTTTCGCGTGGTGCAGCTTGGGGCTAAGGTGTACTTCTAGGCTCGGGAAAGAATCGATAGCATCGAAGCTGCAGAGGAATTGCGTTGGATAGCGCTCTCCAAGGGCGACGAGCGATGTTTTTCGTCCAGCGAAGCAGGTTTTGGCGGCTGGGATGTGCTTTTCAAAGCGGCGCCCTAGTTCCAAGTTGCTTCTCGGTCATTCCTCTCGTCCTGCGCTTTTTGGCGCCAGCCCAACGGCTTTTTCGAGTTCAGTCTGAGCGCTCGACAAATCACTAAAAGCTGCGAACAGACCTTGCCCGGTTGCTCGTGTGTTCGAGAGTCTTCCGGGCTTGGCGAAGTAGCTTGCGAAGGTACGAGAGTGCTTCCTCCGGTCGATCAATGCTCAGGTAAGAGGCGGCTCGTGTCGATAGCGTTGCCGTATTCGGATTCAGCGATTTCGATCGCCATGCAATTGCCTTGCTGTGCGCGGCAAAACCCTCTTTGGTGCGACCAAGTCCTTCAAAAGACAACCCGCTATTAGTCTCGGCCTGACCTGCCCCCCTTGAATCCGAACAGAGTTAAGCATGACTTCGGACGAAGGAAAGACGAAGGAAAGGGGAATAGGGTATGTCCGAGGAGGACGCACATAGGGGCACGGGTGATCGAAGCGCTGAAGCAATTGGAGATTCCCGTTGGGGAAGTTCCAAAACGTATGAGCGCATTCCGTCAAGGATGGTCACGCGAGCTTTTGGCCCTATCAGATTCGTTGGGTTCCTTGCCAGACTGCGGCGTCTCGGCCTACCCAAAAGCACTTGATTTGTGGGAGAAGGCGAGCAGGACAACTTTTAGATTCAAATGCCGATGGCTCGTCGGGACATGCGACCGGCAACCAAAGGTCTTGCTTGCTTGGACGGTTTCGCAACGTTGATATATAAAGTATTAATTAATGTATATGCTGTATAATGCTGTAAATAAATAAGTTATGGATGCTGATGGAGTCGAACTATGCAAGCCATTGATTCTACGTAAGTTATTGGTTCGTCAAGAGGCGACAAGTGCCAAAAAGGGCAGTGCGCCGGGTCGGCGGTACAAAAACGGTACAACCTGCTTCAGGATGCCATCCTACCTCTCCGATGCGACTCGGGTACGAACCAGCAACCGAAGAGCACACCAACACAGCACCGAAACAGCGAATCCCAGCACACAGAGTTAGCGCGATGATTGGGACCAACAATAGAGGCATAGTGCGTTCTTAGAGCCCAATGCGCCAATAGAAGGTTGTAGAATGTTGCCCTCTACACCGAAAACGATTGTTACTGATGGCTCCGAATTACGGCGAACTTGTCGCTGCCATCATGTCTCTGGCACGCTCATGCCCAACTCCGGCCCTCCAAGATGCTAGGTCCGACAGCGCGATTTCGTTTCGATAGGACTCAGGCGATGCCAAGTTTCTTTTGCATATCTTCGAGAGAAACTCCTTTGGTTTCAGGGTAGAAGAATAGGACGACCACGAACTGGATTCCCATCATTAGAGAGAAAAATACGAAAGGATAGCCGTGACCGGACCGATTTTTTGTACCAAGTGGAATGTTAGTGTAACGCGTGTTTTGATTTTTGTCCGTCGTCGTCGCCGGGGGTGTGGAGATGTGGGAAACGTTCTTTGTTTTCCACATCTCCATGCCCCACTTGCTTCGACACAATGGCTTGCGGTGCGGGTGGCCGATAGCCCAGTGCCGAGTGCGGCCTCTCCGTGTTGAAGTGCATCCGCCATCTCTCCGTCAGTACCTGCGCCTCCTTCAGCGAATAGAAAATCTCTCCGTTCAGAAACTCATCCCGCAGCTTTCCGTTGAAGCTCTCACAGTACCCGTTCTCCCACGGGCTCCCCGGTTCGATATACATCGTCTTCGTGCCCACTTTCCCCAGCCACTTTCGCAACTCCTCGGCAATGAACTCTGGCCCATTATCCGAACGTATGTGCTCCGGAATCCCACGCTCTAACATCACATCCGCCAAGGTTTCGATCACCTGCATACTCCCCAATCGCCGCTCCACCCGCAGCGCCAAACACTCCCGCGTGTACTCATCGATCAGCACCAGAATGCGCAGCGCTCGCCCATCGTGCGTCATCGCTTTCACGAAATCGTAGCTCCACACATGATTCGCCCACTCCGGTCGCAGCCGCACACATGAACCATCGCCCAGCCACAACCGCCCTCGCGCCCGCTGTTTCTGCGGTAGAATGTCGGGAGGTTCGTCAGCGAAGACCCGATTCGATTTAAGGGTGGGATGGATTTTTATCCATATGCCGACAATTCTTCTCCTAACGAAGCCCGCCTGGAGTATGAAGTGAGTGAGCGGCGGGCGTGCCGAGTGGTGCGGCAATGGCGGCGCATCACGGTGTTGTTGCAGCATGCGGGATGGCCGGTGGGCAAGGATCGAGTGCAGCGGATCTGGCGACGCGAAGGGCTGAAAGGCAGCAGACATGCCCAAGAAATCGCCGACTTTTGGAATGCGTTGGCGCGGTGCTTCCAAATCTACGACAAGAAATGCAAAGACCGCGGCTGCGATCCGAAGTCGAGCCCCGAGCCCCTCCCTCAACCTGTTCCGATCATGCCGATTGATCCGATTGTGCCAGACATGCCGGGCATCCCAGAGATGCCGATGCCGGAATTCTTTCCAGACCCGATTTTCATATTTTGAAATTAGGAGAATTGAGCGTGGGAAAACACGAAGCCGTGACCATAGCTGAAGGCGAGTGGTGCAACCCAATACCGAAGCAGACCATTCTTGCCTGGATGAACGAGAGCGACATTGAGGTTCTTGGGGCCGTGCAGGACATCATCACCGAACAATCCACGCTAGACTTAATTTCCCCTCCGCTGAAGATCGCGGAAATCGACCGATTTTTGGCTGTTTATTTTGAACGATGTATTCGAGAGAATCCGCAGGGAGAGTGGGGGGGGTGAGTCGGTATATGGCGGCTCACCAGCTGAATCGCTGGTTCTTGGACCTGTGGAATGAGCGACCGAAATCAGAACCGTTTCTGAACGGGTGGAAGAAGTGGTTTGAAAGAATCTATCGAGACGGCGACGAGACCATAAAGCGAGCGATTGTAGATGGTAGCTTGGAGCATCTTTTCGAAGAGCGTGGGGTAAGCGCCTTCTTTGCGGACTGGAAGAGCGACCCTCAGCTATCGACGGCGTTCACGGAGGCAAAACTGTGGGCCGACACTCAGCCAGAGACTCGCTGAGGGGTGGCTTCCAAGGTCAAGAGCGGGCTGATGAGATAACCGTGTCGGCTCCAGACGAGCCAGTAGAGTTGGAAGCGCTGAAGCGATCAAGGCTCGAAGGGAAGGAGCCGATCGATGATGATTATAGGATGTGATTTGCATATGCTGTGCCTCGGCGGGTGGCAGGCCCTTTCATGGTTGTTTATCGTCTTTCCACATTCAGAATATCGGGTGCCCCCGTCCTCGCGTTCTTTTTCAAGGGCGGGAGTGATGCTGCCGATACGATGACTGGGTCGGCGGACGTCGCTGACGCGACCGAACGGCATCACGACGAGCTACGACAATCTCTCACACCTGCTGAGCGTGCTGCACAAGAACTCGGGCGGGACGACGCTGGACGGGGCGACGTACACGTACGACAACGCGGGCAACCGGCTGACGAAGTTGAACGCGCTGAAGTCGGTTACGGAAGGGTATACGTACGACCCGCTCTATCAGTTAACGCAGGTGGTCCGGGGGACCGGTGTCCGACAAACGACCACGGAGAGCTACGGGTACGACGCGGTGGGGAATAGATTGTCGTCACTCGGTGTGAGTCCTTACAATTACAACTCGTCGAACGAGCTGACGTCGACGCCGAGCGGCAACTACACGTACGACAACAACGGGAACACCCTCTCCGACCTCCGGCCGCAGCTTCACCTGGGACTTTGAGAACCGCCTCACGCAGGTCGTGAATCCGGGAGTGGGACGAAGTTCAAGACAGCACTGGGGTTATCTTAGGCCGATACACCAACGAGCCATTGGGCCTTGATCAGCCGCTTGCGGAATATCGGTCGGGGACAGCCAGCTACTACGAGCAGGACGCCCAGGCACGGTTTCGTCGCTAAGCAATTCAACTGCTGTACTGGCGACACATACATTTACAGCGCGTTTGGCAAACTGGCCGCGTCCACAGGCATGCCGGAGGAACCGCCTCCGCAGAAAAGCTATTGTACGAAATTAATATATGTCCGTAAACAACTGAAAATAAACAAGATAGATGGTGGATGCGGCGGGAGTCGAACCCGCGTCACCGTTGCAAACACGCAAGTTATTGACTCTTAGAACGGATAAAAAGGATAAAACGGATACATCTCCGATTACTGCATACAAAATGCATACAAAACATCTGGGTGCCTGTGATCTCTCAAGAGGTTGTACCTGCGGAAGCAGGAGCGCGGCTGATGGGTGGAGCGTAAGCCAGACTACCATGGGGTCGTTTGAAGTTGTAGTAGCTGAGCCAGGACGGGAGTTGCTGATCGCGTTCCTCGGAGTTGGTCCAGTGGCGGGCATAGGCCCATTCGCGCAGCGCGGTTTGGATGAAGCGTTCGGCTTTGCCGTTGGTGCGCGGGGTATAGGGGCGAGTGAAGCGGTGGCGAATGCCGAGTTGAGCGCAGGATTGGCGAAACTGGTGGGAACGATAGCAACTGCCATTGTCGGTGAGCAGGGCGCGGATGCCGATGCCGTGGCGTGCATAAAAAGCAATGGCATCGCGTAAGAAGGCGAGGGTGGTTCCGGTTTTCTGGTTGGGCAGCAACTGGGTGAAGGCTAAGAGGGAGTGATCGTCGATGGCGATGTGGAGCGCCTCCCAGCCGGCAAACTGGGGACGACCACGGCGGCGGCCATCGCCGCGAATGGAAATCTGCTGATAGCGGGTCATGCCCTTGATATCGAGATGCAGTAAATCTCCGGGGAAGGGATGTTCGTAGCGCACCACCGGTGGCAGCGGGTTCAGATCGCGCCAGCGATTGAGATGAGCGCGGCGCAAAATGCGGCTGACCGTGGCGGGACTGAGTCCGGTGGCGCGGGCGATCTGGTAGGCGGGGCGAAGTTCACGACGATTCGGCGATGACTTGCGCGGTGAGTTCGGAAGACGTCCGGCGCGGACTGCGCAAGGGACGCGAGGAACGATCGAACAGGCCAGGCGGCCCCAGCGCGCGATGGCGATGTACCCACTTGGCGGCGGTTTTAGCAGTGACGTTGCAGCGGGCCGCGCCCCGCTTCAAC
>JANXUC010000032.1 GCA_025352065.1 Acidobacteriaceae bacterium
AATCGGGATGCAGGACTTTCAGCCGGAAGACGTGTATTACGTGGGTGGTACGACCTCAATCCACCCGGCATATCTTTTCGAGATGACCGCTCCAGACATGGCCCGCTTCGGCCTGCTCTATCTCCGTCACGGTCGGTGGGAACGCCGTCAGACCGTACCCGAAGCTTAGGTTGAACAAAGTTCCCACGCTAGTGAGATGGTCCAAAGTGGCGATACGAAACTAGGAGGCTATGAATATCTCCGGTGGGTGGAATATGGCGGTGTTCACCTTCCTGAAGGAACACTGCCTGGCATGTACTCAGCACAAGGAGCAGGAGGGTACTTCATCCTTGTTATTCCTAGCCTGAACCTCGTGATCGTGAATCGGATCGACAGCGAACCTCAGAGCAGAGACGCTAAAGGCATGTTGGAAGCGGCTCAAGGTCCCGCAATAAACAATGACCAGTTTGGTCATCTGGTGAAGTTGATCCTCGACGCTCGAATCAGTCCTTAGCGAATCTAGACTCGTGCTGCTGCCTGTGCTGCTAGCACCTCAAGTTGTGTCATCAGCGCTTCGCATGGACCGGGATTAGCCAACCCCCGAATGGTCGGCTATCCGGAAGCGATCCTGGAGCCCACCGGCCTCACCAAGCAGTCTGGAAACATTCTCACGCCTACAATCCGCCCTCAGCGCGACGCAAGAGGCCGATTCGCGAAGAACTAATTGGTCGTTGAAGCTTGCTTTAACTGGCTTTGGTGACGTTCGCGGCCTGCGGGCCTTTCGTGCCCTGCGTAATTTCAAACTCAACGGTATCGCCTTCTTGCAGGCTCTTATAACCCTCGGATGTAACCGCGCTGTAGTGGACAAAAACATCCGGCCCACCCTCTCGGCCTAGAAACCCAAAACCCTTGGCATTGTTAAACCACTTTACTGTGCCCTTCAAACGATCCACTTCGGTAGCCCTCCCTACGGCTGCCGAACATTCTCCCGCCAGTTCAAATGGGTGTCAAGTTTTTCCGTAGGGGCCAAGGTTAACCTTTTGCTGAACCATCCCGCCCAAATTGCTCCATCCAGAGCACGCCGCAGATGGTTTTGGCGTCGCAAATTCCCCCACTTCGCACCATCTGCGCGGCTTTCGAGAGAGGAACAAAACGCACATCAATCACCTCGTCCGCCTCCGGTTGAGCCTCTCCAGCCTTCAATCCCCGCGCCAGAAAAATTGCCATAGTTTCCGACAAAATTCCCGGACTCACATGAAACTTCAAGATCCTCTTCCAGGACTTAGCTGTAAAACCAGTCTCTTCCAGCAACTCACGTTTGGCGCCCGCCAGCTCGCTCTCTCCGGGATCGATGCTGCCCGCCGGCAATTCCCATATCTTACGCCCGACAGTATAGCGGTATTGCACCTCCAGCAATATGTGCGGTTCCGGTTTCGAATCATCCACCGCCAGGATCACCACGGACCCCGGATGCCACACAATGTCCCGCCGCACCTCAATGCCCTCGGGTTCAATCACCCGATCCGAGGTGACCCGGAACACGGGACCACGATAGACCTCTTTGGACGACAACACCCTCGCAGTTGGGCGGCCCGATTTCCTCTTCGCAGTCGTCAGCTTAGTTTTCTTGCTTGCGGTACTTTTCATTCAGACAATATACCGGAAACCCTCTGCTAAACTTGAGGCGCAGCAGGGGAAAGAGTGGTTTCGCATGCAAGCTCTTGCTGCCAGCAACCCGCAAGGAAGTCGAACACTTAGAATCTGGAAGATTGAGAAGATGCTACGGCGTGTTTCATAAATGTTTTTGGGTAGGGCACGACTTCAGGCGTGCCGCTAAGGCCCGCTTGGAACTGGGCTTTCGCCCCTGAGGTAGGGCTCGCACCTTGCTGGACGCATTTATGAACACGCTCTAGCCATTCCCAAGCTCCCCCAGTGACCCTCAGTGTCCTCCGTGATTAAGATTCAACGTGGCTAAGACCAAAATCTCGATCGTAGGGCCCGGTAGCCTGGGCAGCGCGCTAGCGGTGGCGCTGCACACTCGCGGGTATCGGATAGCGGAAATTGTCTACCGCGAGACCGCTGCATCGAAACGTAAAGCCAAAGCATTGGCCCGCCGCGTCCATTCGGTAGCCTGTTCCTTGTCGAACAGCAAACTCAATGCAGATGTTGTCTGGCTCTGCGTCCCCGACCGCTCGATAGCCGCAGTCGCACGCCAGTTGGCTCGCAAGAAGAAGTCCTGGAAGGGAACCACGGTCCTGCACTCCAGTGGAGCCTTGCCCAGCGATGAACTGAGCCCTCTGCGAAAACAGGGCGCTGACGTCGCATCGTTACACCCGCTTATGACGTTCGTTCCCGGTGTCGACCAGTCGTTTGCAGGAGTCCCATTCGCCGTCGAAGGCGATGCCGCCGCCATCCGCCGCGCTCGCCAAGTTGTTCGTGATCTGGAAGGAACAATTTCGCTCCTGCCAAAATCCAAAAAGCCCGCCTACCACGCCTGGGGAGCCTTCACGTCACCGCTTCTGCTGGCGCTCCTCGTAACCTCCGAGCAGGTTGCCAAGCTGGCAGGTATCCCGCCGAAAGAAGCTCGCAAGCGCATGTTGCCCATTGTTCTCCAGACCATCGAAAACTACGTCAATCACGGCCCAGCCCGAGCCTTCAGCGGCCCCATCCTCCGGGGCGACATTCGAACTCTGGAACGCCACCTCAAAGCCTTAACCCGCCGTCCGGTAGCGCAAAAAGTCTACCGCGCCCTTGCCCAGTCGGCGCTGCAGTCTCTACCCGCCGCTCAGAAAAAGGCGCAACAACACCTTCTGCTAAAGAATAGCGGAAACAAAATGTAAAAAGTGTTTTTGGTGGAGCCAGTCGGGATCGAACCGACGGCCTCGTCATTGCGAACGACGCGCTCTCCCAGCTGAGCTATGGCCCCACGATTTGGATGGAAACGACTCTCAAGATTCTAGCAGCCTTCGCGGTTAGATACCAAGCGGCTGGGCACCGCTATAATGAGGGTTGTGATTGAAAAACCCGCCATTCGCTGTCTTGCCGAAGCCGATTTTCCGACCCGCTGGGGACATTTTCGAATTCATGGATTTTTAGGAGATTTTGACGGGTCCGAGGGAACGCGGACTGAAGAGGCCGTCGCGCTGGTGATGGGCGACGTGCATTCGACTCCGCCACTGGTGCGGATTCACTCGCAGTGCCTAACCGGAGATGTTTTCGGCTCCTTGCGCTGCGATTGTCGCGCGCAACTGGAAATGGCGCTGGGCCTAATCTCCGGAGCTGGGGCTGGTGTTCTTGTTTACGAACAGCAAGAAGGCCGCGGCATTGGCTTGATGGCCAAGCTGCAAGCCTATGCCTTGCAAGATCAGGGTTTGGATACCGTGGAGGCAAACGAGAAGCTGGGCTTCAAGGCGGACCATCGCGGCTACGGGCTGCCAGCTGGTATTTTCAAAATGCTGGGCATAAATGTAGTGCGGTTGCTGTCCAACAATCCGGAAAAGGTGGCGGCGTTAGAGAATGCCGGTGTTCGCGTCGTCGAGCGGGTTCCCTGCGAAGTTGAGGCCCAGCCCCACTCTGAAGAATACCTAAAGACGAAGAGAGAGAAGATGGGGCACTTGTTGACTGGTCGGTAGGTTTTTGCCGAGAGTCAATATCCCCAGCTGTTTCCCGGTCTTTTCTCCGAAGTTAAGATTGTGTGATTGCCAGGGGACAGCAGATTCCTCAGGGCTGAAGCCCTGAGGAATGACAAACTTTCGAGTTTTGCAATAGGGGCGGAGAGGCATTGAAGGATCAAGAGGCATTGAAGAATGGAACAGTGAAAATCCCCGCCCTGTCGCAAAGGGCGCGACAAGGACGGGGTACCCGACTTCTCTATGCGGATTTCTCTATGCCGATTTCTTTCTCCCGATTTCTTTCTCCCTAATATTGCTTTAAGAGCGGCGAGGAATGCTTGCCCTACAGGGAGAATCTGCTTACAGCGGGGTGGGCTTGGCGAGCAGGAGGGGCCAGGCTTCGCGGTATTGCGTGAGCTGGTTGGGTTTGGGGTTGTCGAGGGAGTGGAGGCGGATTCTGATGCGTCCGGATAAGGCCTGGAGTGGAAGGATGTACCAGGTGTCTTCGGGGAAGATGTAAGCGGCGATGAAGTCGACCTGGGAGGGGAGATAGGGAACGGTGCCTCCGACGATGTTGCGTCCGCCGCTGATGCGGTAAGCGCCTTTGGATATGAGGCCGCGAGTGGATTTGATTTGGACGCGCAAGAGGCGGCTTCCGGTATCGACGATGAAGTCGTAGCGTTCGGATTCGCCGTAGGGCTTGGAGACTTTGAGGCCGAGAATTGTGGCGCGGTAGAGGAATACGAGTTCGGCGACCTCGCCTTGACGTTTGCTTTCAAGGCGGTCCGTGAATGAGTGGGGCCGGGGGGCGCGAAGTTGTGGCATAAAGTCTCCTGAAATAGAAAAAGGCGCAGGCCCGGAAGGGCTTGCGCCTTAAATTTTGTCTCAAAAGGCAGCATATCAAATTGGAGGGGGGTAGTCCGCCAAAATCTTGCAAACTATTTCATGAATGGAATGAGCGACATCGGGGGAATTGGGGGTTTTAGGGGGCTTGACAAGATTTTGGAAGTTTTGGGTAGACAAGGGCTTGAACCACGGAGGGGCACAGAGTTACACGGAGGGGGAGTCAAAACCTCGCGGAGTGAGAAGATTAAGGTCAAAGGCTGGCGAGCAGGAATGCTTGCCCTACACGGGCAAGAGCGCCGGGCAGAGGAGAGGGGACTCAGCGAGAGCAGGCGGACACGAGTGTCCGCCCCGCATGAGCCAAAGAAGAGGGATCGGGAATCCGGTCCCTCTTCTTGTTAGTGGAACGTTGTCTGGTGGAACAGTTTGTGTTCTGCTCAAGTTTTTTAGAAGCTGAACTTGAGGCCGAGTTGGATGGCGCGCGGACCTCCGCTGCCGATTACTGGGTTGGCGGCGGCTACGTCGGGGGTATTGCTGGATGCACCGAAGGAGCCGGGCACCGAAGGATCGACGTTGCCGAGTTGGCCGCCGACGCCGTAGGGGTTGGTGAAGTTGGGGTGGTTGAGGACGTTGAAAAGCTCGGCACGAAACTGTACGCCGAAACGTTCGTTGAATTTCCACTTCTTCAGGATGGAGAAGTCCATGTTGCGGAAGCCGGGGCCGCGGAAGAGGTTGCGTCCCATAGTGCCGAATTGGCCAGCACCGGGAGGGATCATCAGGGCATTACCCTGAGCGTAACAGCCGAAGTTTGAAAGAGCGGTTGAGGCAAGGCCGCCCGCAACACCACCATCACTCGCCAGAGCTCTTGCATTGCAAGCAGCATTGCTGGTGGGGTTCAAGGGATCAAAGTTTGGGCTAAAGAAAGGAATTCCTGCGACGGAAGATTTGAAGTCGCTGGGGTGGCCAAAGAAGTTCCAGCGGTCGCTAAACTCGCCCGTAAGGCTAACATCGTTGCCATTCGCAAAGCCGTCGATCACACTCCAAGGCAATCCGGTCTGCAGTGTAACAATCGAGTTGACCTGCCAGCCTTCGAGCATTTGAGCGAAGCCCTTGCGTCCGGGCAATTCGTAGCTGAGTGCAAGAGTGAAGCGGTGGCGGATGTCGAGATCGCTGCTGGCGTACTCGCGTCCCGGGTTGAGGCTATCCTGCGGCTGCTGAGCGCGGTTGAGGGAAGCCTCGTCGAACGCATGGGCCCAAGTGTATCCGGCGACGAACGACAGGCCTTGCCATGCGCGCTGCGTGAGTGTGGCCTGCAGTCCGTGGTAGTTTGCGTTATAGCCGTTGCCGAGATAGTTGATGACTCCAAGAGCGGGAAACTTCGTCGCGAAGGGACGACCAGCTTGTTCGCAATGGCCACAAGCTATTTCCGCAGCCGAATTCGGGTCAACCTGATTGATGTCGTACACGCTATAGAGCTTGATCCCTTTTGTACCTACATAGCCGACTTGCAGAGATGTGTTGCGAGCGAGCTCTTGCTGGATATTAACGTTCCATGTGGTAACGTAGGGCGTTCTCAGGTTGCGGTTCACGCCTAAGATATTGCAGGGAGACGCGCTGCAATCGACATCTGCGTTGAAGATAGGACCCGTCGTATTCCAAGTGAGGGACGAGGTATCGATGGAAGCGGCAACGATTTTTCCAGTGCCCTGCGTGCCGCCGGGGCCAACACCCTTGGCTCCAGTTGGAATGACGTTGAGGCCAGCCGTGGAGGCGTTGTTGACGCCGTTCTGTCCAATGAAAATAGAGATGTGGGGAATTTCGTAGGTGATGCCGCCGCCAGCGCGGAGCACCGTCTTGCCTTTGCCCGTGGGATCCCAAGAGACGCCGATGCGGGGAGCAAAATTGTTGGCATCGGTGTTGTAGGGCTTGCTGATGTCCGTGCCCACTTGCAGCAATCCTTTTTGGGGGTCGAAGTTGCCCAGCAGATTATTACGTTCCTTGATGGGTGTGGTTAAGTCGTAGCGAAGGCCAAGATTGACTGTGAGTCGCGGAGTTACACGAAAGTCGTCTTGCACAAAGCCGCCGAAGGAATTGATTGTGACGTGGCGCTCTGAGTTGCCGACGAAGATGCGTCCCACTGCGGGCGTACCGGCGAGAAAATCTTCCAGAGGGCTACCATTCGGGAACAAGGGGTTCTTGCCTCCCTTGAAGCGAATGCGGCTCTTGCCATAGCGGTCGCGAACGTTAAACGTGCTGCCGTGGCGGTACTCACCTCCGAAGCGAATGGTGTGCTTGCCATGGGTCCAGGAGAGGTTATCGGCGAATTGGTAGGTTTGGTTCGGCGTGGTCAACAAGGGCCAGCCGTGGTTCCCACCTAAAGAGGTAAACCCGGAGATAGCAATTTCCGGCAATCCAAAATTGACTGGCGCCGTTACGCCCGTGTTGATGTGGTAGACATTGCCACCGAGTTTGTAATTATTGGGGTCCTGGCTGGCATCCACCGTAAGAATGGTTTGCCAGAAACGATTGAAGCCGAACTTGGCTTCGTTAACCCAATTGTTGCTGATGGTCCAAGTCCAGTTAGCCCCGGCTGCTTGGGCACGGGTTGCCGCCTGGGACTGCCACTCTGGGCGGAGCACCGAAATATCACGTTCGACCTGCAAGCTGTCTCCCACAAAGTATCGGCCAGTAAAAACGTGATGTTCCGAGAGGTGGTAGTCAATCTTGCCAAGGCCATCATCTTCTCGATTCCGGTTAGGAAACCCCACGCTTAGAGAAGAAGGGCCGTTGACATTGGTGCCATTATTGGTGGGGAAGAGCGGGATGAGAGAACTGCTCAAAGGGCTGATTGCAATTCCGTGATTCGTCAGGTCAGAGATGGCGTCAGGAATGCTGAGGGAAGGATTCGGCGTGGCCAACGGAACAGTAACCGGACTGGGAATATTTTCCGAGTTGCCCACCAGATGCCGCGCGCCCTCGTAAGTCATGAAATAGAACAGCTTGTCCTTAACGATAGGGCCGCCGACGCTGCCGCCGAACTGATTCAGGCGCAGCGGCTTTTGCGGATCAGGTTTCTTGTTGAACCAGTTGCGAGCGTCAAAATTCTTATCGCGGCGGAAGTAGTAGGCGGTGCCATGAACTGCGTTGGTGCCGGACTTCAAGCCGAGGTTTACGACTGCGCCGGGCTTCCAACCATATTCGGCGGAAGGATTTTCGAGGGCGTTGAATTCCTGAATAGCGTCGATAGGCAAATGGGTTGCGGGGGTGCCTTGCACGCCTTCCGCATTGATCACGGTTGTGCCGTAATAGGGATCGTTGTCGTCGGTGCCGTCGATGATGAAATTGTTATCTTCGGGGCGATTGCCGTTGGAGCTGATGGAAAGAAATCCGCCGCCGGGGTAGCGGCTGATGCCTGGGCGGAGGGTAACCAGATTCTGGAAGTCGCGACCGTTGAGTGGGAGGTCGTTGATGGCTTTGTTGGTGAAGGTGCCGCCGAGAGTGTCACTGGTACTGTCGACCAGAGGAGCTTCGTCGGTGACGGTGATGGTGTCGGAGCTGGCGCCAGCGGTGAGTTGCAGATCGATACGAATATCTTTGGCGACTTCGAGACGGATGGCCGGGCGCTCAACCTTTTTAAAGCTGGGAGCTTCCGCGGTGATCTTGTAAAGACCGGGCTGCAGGTTGGGAGCGACGTATTCGCCGGACGCGTTGGTGGTGAGAGTGCGGGAAATGTTGCGCTCGGTGTCGGTGATGGTAACTTTGGCGTTGGGGACGATGGCTCCGGTTTGGTCGGTTACCGAGCCGAGAATGCGGCCATTGTTGGACTGTGCAGCTCCATAGGCGCAGAGCAAGAGCAGGCAAGAGAGGACTGCTAACGACTTACTGAAAGTGGAAGCTTTGTAGGAACGCATTCTGAAATTCCCCTTCGGGTTTTGGCCGATTGTTCAATTCGCTTTCATTTCGACGAACGGCATGAAAGTTGGTGAGTTTTGGAGTGGGTCTGGCCCCGCCATGAGTGTTGGCTTTGCAGTCGGAAATGACATGAACCAATCAGCATACAGCCGGGCGGCGCGTTTATACAACGGCCGCTCGGGATGCTGCTTCCTGTCATTGTTCCGCGACGATTTCAAACAGCCGCGCGATGGATTCGATGCCGCGGTGGAAGTTCGGGATATGGAACTTTTCGTTGGGAGCGTGGAGGTTGTCGTCGGGTAAGCCGAAGCCCATCATTAAAGTCGGAATTTTCAGCACGTTCTGGAAGTCTCCGACGATCGGAATCGACCCGCCAGAACGGATGAAGACGGTATCTTTCTTGAAGATCTCGTGCATGGCCTCGGTGGCGGCTTTGACGTAGTGGTTGTCGGTGCCGACGACGCAGGCTTCGCCTTTGCTGAGAATCTTGACTTTGACGTCGACACCTTTGGGCGTGATCTTCTTAATGTACTTGGTGTATTTACGGATGATGTCGTCGGGGTCCATGTTGGGGACCATGCGCATGGAGACTTTGGCGGAAGCTTTGGCGGGGATGACGGTTTTTGCGCCGGGAGCGGTGAAGCCTCCGGGCATGCCGTGGACTTCCAACGTGGGACGAGCCCAGGTGCGGTAGAGGACGGAGTAGCCCGGCTCGCCTGTTAACACTTTGGAACCGACTTCGGTTTTGCGGAAATGCTCCTCTTTGAATGGGAGTTTCTTCCAGGCGGCGAGTTCTGCTTTGGTGGGAGCTTTTACGTGCTGGTAAAAGCCGGGGATGGTGATTTTTCCTTTGGAATCCTTCAGCTTGCTGATGATTTCAATCAGCGCGAAGAGCGGGTTGGGAGCGGCTCCGCCGTACATACCGGAGTGAAGATCGGTTTTGGCGCCAGTGCATTCGATTTCCGTATAGACCAAACCGCGCAGGCCGACGCAGAGCGTAGGGAGATTGGGCGCGAAGAGTTCGGTATCGCTGACCAGGGCGAAATCCGCTTTGAGCTTTTTGCCTTCTTTGCGAATGTAGGCAGCGATGGATTCGCCTCCTACTTCTTCTTCGCCTTCCATGATGACTTTGAGATTGAGCGGGAGCTTGCCGCCGTGAGCCTGCATGAGGGATTCGAAGGCCTTCATCTGCATCCAGAGCTGGCCCTTGTCGTCGACGGCACCGCGCGCATAGATATTGTTATTGCGCTCGGTCGGTTCGAAGGGCGGCGAGATCCATTCGTCGAGCGGATCGGGCGGTTGGACGTCGTAGTGGGCGTAGCAGAGAACGGTGGGCTTGCCGGGAGCGTGGAGCCAGTCGGCATAAAGAAGAGGGTGGCCGCTGGTGGGAATGATCTCGATGTTTTCCAGTCCAATGCGCTTCATGTCGGCGGCAACGAATTCGGCGGCGCGCTGAACGTCGGCTTTGTGTTCTGTGAGAGTGCTGATGCTGGGGATGCGAAGAAGATCTTTGAGTTCGTTGACGAAGCGGGCTTGATTCTGACGGGCATAAGCTACGGCATTGGAAGACATAAGAACCTCGTGAGAAGAAGAATGCTTTGCGATAGATGCTGGAAACAGATCATTCTAGACCAGGGGGGTGGGGGCGGTCTATGAGGGTGGCTTGTTAGAATTCACAGGCGGCCGTGATTTTAGACGTGGCTGGCGGATTCTCAAACATGAAAGCTCCTCGATGTCGTTCTGTAAACGGAATTAACTCTGCTGGACCTCGAACTGGAATACCATCTTCGACTCCACCAATCCCTACCGCATCGTGGGCAAGTAGTTCACGAACCGTCTGCATCTTGCCCTCATTCCACACCTCTTTGAACCAACGTCGCATCAGCGTTAGGTTTTCTTCAACAGACATAAGGTGAACTCCCTGGGATATTCCACGTACCTGGCTAGTCGCGTCCCAGATATCCTATCCCCGGGGGCCGGGTTCGTCCGGGTCCTTTCTTATTGCGGGAGGGTGGTCGCCTCGCTCACCAATTTCCCCAACTCTATTAAGCAAGCCATGAACACTGAATCGGTGAAATCCGAATCGCGACCTGAAAGTGGAATCTCATTGCCTCTTCCCGCCCTTAATTGGCCAAGTGGTTGGGAAGAGGTTTTCGCTTTTCGCGGCGCGGAGCGCAAAGACCGTGACGACAGAGTCCCCCGAGTGGTTACTTACGTGCCTAGTGAATGCGAAGAGGCTCTCGTAGGCTTAAAACGCCGTGTTTAAGTCCTCATTCCGTCATCTCCGGACCCAGCTAACCGTATCGATATTGGCGGTCGTCTTTCTGTTGACGGCGGCCGTACTGGTCGTGGTGCGGGCAAGAGTGAGGGAACACATTCGTGAGGATCTGGTTTCGACGCTACGCGCGGAATCGGCGGTGTACACAGATTTTGTCCGCTTGCGACGGGAGCAGACACACCAGAGCGCGGTGATGATTGCGGATCAGCCGAGCCTGAAGGCGTTGATGTTAACCAATAGCCCATCGCCAGTACAGGACGGATCGGAATCGATTCTGGAATCCAGTGGCGCTGATCTCTTGATTCTCGAAGGCGCGAGCGGCGAGATTCTGGCATCCCATTCCCGGGCAGATAGCACAGGTGACGGGGCGGCTGAGGGCCTTTTACAAGTCTCGCCGGGTATGCAGGATTGGTGGTTCGTTAGGGGACACCTCTACGAGGTGAGTTTCGCTCCAATCGTGGGAGGTTCGGGGACCGAGCAACATCTGCTGGGACGAATAGCGCTCGGGCGTGACGTTTCGCGGCAATCCGTATTGCATACGGAGGCATTTGCGGGCTCGGCGTATGTCATTGAGCGACACGGGACGATTTGGCTAAGTTCACTAAACCCGAACGCCGCGCGCGACTTTGAAGCATCGCTGGCCGGAGAAACCTGGACACCAGACTCAATCCGGGACGTCGAGCTGGGTGGGGAACGGTATCTGGCAAATCTTGTGGAACTGCCGGGCGATCACCCGGTGCATTTGTACTGTTTGGAGTCTTTCGATCAAGCGACTCGCTTTCTGGGCTCGTTGAATTGGGCATTGGCGATCATAGGAGGGTTTGCCGTCCTTGCGGGCGCGCTGCTCGCGTTTGTAGCCTCGCGGCACATTACCCGTCCTCTCGAGCAACTGGCATTGGGCACTCAGCGATTGAAACAGGGAGACTTTGATTTTCAGTTTGCAGTTGAGGGATCAGATGAGGTCGCTGAATTAACGCGGGCATTCGATGAAATGCGGAACAGTTTGCAGCGGTCGCGTGAAAGTCTGCTGCGCTCGGCGCGGTTGGAAGCAGTGGGCCAGCTTGCTGGAGGCGTGGCGCATGACTTCAATAACCTCGTAATGATCATAAAGGGATATAGCGATCTACTGCTTGACTCGGCGACGCCCGAGGCCAGAGGACACCTTGAGCAAATCAAGAATGCGGGTGACCGGGCTACCTCGCTAACCCGCCAACTGCTAGCCTTTAGTCGCCAACAGGTACTGGAACCGCAGGTGCTGGACCCGAACCAGACCGTTCGCAACATGGTCAAGATGCTACGCGTTCTAATCGGAGAAGATATAGAGCTGAGGACCAATTTTTCGGAGCAGATCGGGCGGGTGCAAGTCGATCCGGGGCAACTTGAGCAAGTGGTGATGAATCTGGTCGTAAATGCGCGCGACGCCATGCCCAAAGGAGGAAAGCTGATCATCGAAACGCAGCCTTGCGATCTCGACGAGCAGTACGCCAGGACTCACGGCGAAGTGACGCCAGGGTCTTTTGCGATGCTCATGATTACAGATACGGGTTGTGGAATGAGCAAGGAAACATCCGAGCATATCTTCGAACCGTTTTTTACTACCAAGGCGGACGGCAAAGGAACAGGATTAGGTCTGGCCACGGTATATGGGATCATCAAGCAAAGCCACGGGCACATCTCGGTGGACAGCGAGATAGGACGGGGTACGTCATTTAAGGTTTACCTTCCTTGTGTGGACCAGAATGTTTCAGTCGCAACGTTGCCGCAAGCAAGCGCGCCTCTACAAGGAGAGGGAACAATTCTCGTGGTGGAAGACGAGCCTGCGCTGTGTTCTCTAACCGCAGGAGCACTGAAGAAGCTGGGTTATTCGGTTCTATCAGCCGGGAACGGCGTCGAAGCGCTATTAGCGGCGGAACAATACTCGGGCCGGATCGAAATACTGGTGACTGATGTCGTGATGCCCCGCATGGGGGGCCCGGAACTGGTGGAAAAGCTAAGACAGAAACGGGATGGATTTGGGGTGATTTTCATATCCGGGCACGTGGACCCGATTGCCGTCGAGAATGCTTCGATGACGAGCGAGGCGAGCTTTCTCAACAAGCCGTTTTCGGCGGAACAGTTGGCGCGAAAAGTTAGCGAAATCCGCCAGAGGATGGACAGGAACGGCAAGGCGCATGCGGCTGGCAATTCGGCATAGAAATAGCAGATATGTTAAAACTGGGGGCAAGAAGGCGGGTGGCGCAGGTTTGATCTCGCTGGCGCGAGCGAGAAAGTGGGCGCGCCGTCCTTTGCGGTTTTTGCAAAGGGCGGAATTGAGGAACGTTAATATATTGGAACAGACGACTGGGGTGGAACGGAAACAACGTAGCATCGACAGGGTTGACTCCCGCCCTGGCAAAAAACGCAACGACGGGGCACCCGATGTTCCGATATGGGAAGAAAGTCCAAGGCTGGGCCACCCGCCTGAAGGTGCTGATTCAAAATGAGTGGACGAATAGTAAAGGTTCATTTTCGGCTGGCGCAGGACGAGTCCGAGTACCCTCCGACGGACTCCGAATTTTTATGGTGCGCTCCGACGGAACGCGGAACCTATGTCGTGGACAATATTCCTTTTTTTGTTCGCGATATCAGCGTAGGCGACGAAATTTCGGCAGAGAAGATTGGCAAAGTCCTTCACTTTTCCAGCCTGATCAAGCAATCAAGAAATTCGACTTTTCGAGTCCTTTTGAAAATGCGAGGTGTGGCGGAGCGAATACAACAAAAGCTGGCTAACATGGGATGCGGTGTAGAGCTAATGGACAAGTTGTCGCTACTTGCTGTGAACGTGCCAGAGAATGCGCCGACTGCGGAAGTACTTTCGTTCCTGGACGAGGAGGTTGAGAAAGGGAACATCGGGATAGAAGAGTCATCAGTGAGATACCAATGATTGGGACTCGAGAATAATTCGTGGTCCGAGGTCCCGGATGTTGCAGAATGAAAGAAGAGCAGTTGACGCGATCCGGGCCCCGAGAACCATGAACCGTGGGCGGGGGCGCAGCAATAAAATGACGACTATTCTTAAAAGCAACAACACCTTTAGCCTTGGTTCTCAAGTTGGTGGAACCGATGCAGCTGAAGCCACACAGGGAGACGAGCAGCAGCTAAGGGATTTGATAAATGACTGGACCGGTGATTATTCCAGCGATATTAAAGAGTTTGCGTTCATTCTCAGAGTTGATGGCGAAATTGATACCTACACCCAAAAATGGAATATTGTTGGAGCGCAAAAAGCAAAGCGCAAGAAGGATTGGGTCGAGGTCGAAATTGGTGTGCCCGCAAACTGGTGGAAAACGGGCGGCAACTACAAAGAATTGCTCGCGGGAGAGATCGAAAAAGGTCTGCACTATATGATCGAACTGTTGCAGCGAAATAAGCGGGACATTAGAGGAGAGGCGTTGCTGAAGGATTGGGTACACGGCAGAGAGACATATCTCCGGAATTCAACGCCGCCGGGACGGATCATATGAATCTCTCCCTACTCCATCACAAACAATCTGACCGCTGGCCGTAGCCAGACTTTCACGTACGACCAATTAAATCGCATCACCTCCGCCGGCACGACGGCCACCACGGGTTCCACTTGTTGGGGATATTAGTACAGCTACGACGCCTGGGTAATACGGGGACAGACGGGTGCAGTTCACCCGTCTGTCCCCGTATTTCCGTCCCCGTATTTCCTGTCCGCGATGGAACAACCGCAGACGTCTCGCGTTCAGACTGACGTTGATTTTGCGACCTTCTTGCAAAGTTACGCACCGCAACTAACGAAGAGCACTCAGGCATTGAAAACCGCAGTAAAACACCGCAATGGAGCTACACACGGCGGCGAGGTTTTCGAGCCGAAAGTCGTTCGGGAGATGGCGACTGCGTGCCGTGCGGTTCTTGAAAGCCTCTCGTCGAAGACTTCAGTTTGACAAGTAGCCATAGTAGCTATATATTATAGCCATGAGTAGCCATAATAAGAAAAGCGGGCAAAATTCCGTGGGCATCTCCGTGGGCATCAAGGAACTCAAAGACCGGGCCTCGGAAATCGTCTCTACAGTTGAGCGGACGGGTCGCGCCATATCGATCACGAAGAATAGCCGCGAGGTCGCCAGAATTATGCCAATCCCTGCGGATCCGCACGAACAGCTTGTGGCTGCGGGTCTGATCCGCTCTGGCCCGAAGCCACGCCCTCTTTCCACCCTGAAACTTGAGCGGCTGCCGGTTGATGCGTCGCCCGCAGTTCGCGCCATTTTGCAGGATCGAGACGAAACTTCTGATGCGCCAGAAATCCCGCGCGAAGGGAACTAATGGCTCTCGTCTATCTCGACTCCTCCGTCCTGGTCTCTATCGCTCTCGGCGACCGGCGCGGCGCGCAGGCGCTGGTCATTCTTGGCTCGCGCGATTCCTGCACCAGCGAACTTTCCGCCGTCGAATGCCAAGCCGGACTCTCCTCCCAATTCTCGGCGGCTGCCAGCGGTTTGCCTTCGGCAGAGCAGGCGCTGAACGCAGTGCTTGGCCGCGTACAGACGATTCAGATCACTTCGGCAGTGCTGATGCAGGCCCGTACTTTAGTTCGCCGTCACCGCTCCGGAATTGGATTGCGAACGCTTGATGCCTTGCACATCGCGTCGTGTGCCGAAGTGCAGGCGCATCTCGGAGCTGGCATGATCGAATACATCACCGCAGACCGACGCCAGCACAGCGGATTCACCGGGGAAGGGTTTGTCGGAGTGCTTCTTACGTAGGAATCGCGGTCCAATTCGGGACCTAGGAGGGTCGGGTTCTACTGCTCTTCAAACAGCGTTTCCTGTATATCGGCGGCCACGTCCCGCCGCTTGCGCTTCTGTGCCCCAATCACGGCTAGGACGGCTACAGCGGCCAGCGCTGTGCGTGGGACGAAAATTCGCTGCGTAGTTGACCTTAGGTCGGGAGGATTGATCAGGAAGCCCTCTGCGGGCGATTGCGTGAGGTCGGAGGGCATGGTGCCTTCGAGGAGTTCATTGTCTTTAAAGCGCAGCCGCACCCATAGGCCTGCGGCTCTGGGGCGGGTGGTGAAGGTTTTTCTGGCCAGAAGGTCGGTTTCGCCGAACTCTCGGACGAAGTAAACGCACCTAATGTCTTTCAAATCAATGCCTACCACCTGTCCGGCTGTGTTCAGCATCTCCAGCTTGCCGTCGACGATGAAGCTGGCAGAGGAGACGTATCCGTTCATGGAGTCGCGATCCTGCTTCTGTACGATGATCTTTTTATGCGTCGAAGACATTTGTTTTCAGAGACTTTGGAGCCATTCCACAACCGCGATTGAAACCGGGTTGCCAAGCTGATTTTCGCACTTTTCAGGGTGCAACCGAATGTTTTTCGCGTTCCCTGTAGCCAAACCGTCAACGTTGTGTTAACTTCAGTAGTTTGTTACCCGCTTCAAGGTAGCCCTAAGCCTCTTGCGTAGAGACACTTACGGGCAAACGGCTGGCTGGAGAGGGTTTTGGCGGTTGCCGCTTAAGAATGGCCGATTACATCTACACGCTGGAAACGCGCCTTACCCCCGAGCAGATGCGCGGGGTAACACTGGTTCAGGACATCGCTCGCTCGGCCGAGCTGAATATCTACCTGACCGGGGGCGCTGTTCGCGATATTTTGACCGGATTCCCCATCCGCGACCTGGATTTCACCGTGCAGGGCAATCCGCTGAAGCTGCAGAAGGACTTAGAACGGGCTGGCGCCGTTATCCACGGTGTTGACGAGCCTACGCACACGCTCTATCTGAACCTGCCGGGGAATGTGCGTGCGGAAATCAGCATGGCTCGTACGGAAGTCCATGAAAAGACAGGGAAACCGCCGGTTGTGGCGCCTGCCACAATTATTGAGGATCTGCGTCGACGCGATTTCACCGTCAATGCGATGGCTCTGTCGCTGAATGAGGGGTCGCGCGGGCTGCTGCAGGATCCGTTCAACGGCATGGCAGACCTTGAAGCCAAGCTGCTGCGGATTATTCATAACTACGCGTTTCTGGAAGACCCTTCGCGTTTGATTCGGGCGACGCGTTTTGCGACGCGTTTTGGATGGCCGCTGGAAGAGCGGACGCTGGCGCGCTTCGAGGCCGCCAAAGAGGCTAAGTACATTGAGCACGTGAGCCACAAGGCGCTTGGGTATGAGGCCGAGCAGTTGGCTTACGAAGACGACCCGCTGCATGTGATTAAGGTTTTGGAGAAGGAAGGTTGGCTCAGTGTTCTGCATCCGCATTGGTCGTCGGCCAAGGTGGATACGGTGAATTTGTCGGCGATGATGAAGGTTCGCCAGCAGATGACCGAGCTGGGCTATTGGACCGATCCGTCTCCGGCCGTACTGCATTTCCTCACATCGAAGCTGAACGAAAAAGATCGTCACGAGATCGAGAAAGCAATTCCGCGCAAGGGTCTGGTGGAAGGCTGGCGCGAACTCGAGCGCGCATCGAAAGATTTGGCGAAGCGTTTGACGGGGAAGGAAGCGTCGACTCCGTCGAGAACCTGGACCTTGCTGAGCTCGGCGCGGACGGAAGCGATTCTGTTTCTGGCTGTGACCTCGAAGCAACAGACGGTGTCGGGCAAGATCAGAAATTTCCTGACCAAGTGGCGTGAGGTGCAGAAGCGCGTTCCTCTTGTGGAAATGACGGAGCTGCTGATTACTCCCGCCATGCCGCAGTATCCAAAGATTGCGAATGACGTTTTCCTGTTGCTGCTGGATGGAAGACTGCGTTCGCAGACTGAAATCATGAAGTACCTGAAGCCGCTGGCTCCTCCTCCTCCTCCTCCGCCGCCGCCGCCGCGGCGTGGTAGAGCGCCGAAGGTTGTGCCGGGAGCTGTGGCTCCGGCTGCTGTGGTGGTTGCGCCTGTTGGGAAGAAGGGCAAGAAGGGGGCTGTCGTGGTCGCCGCCCCCGTACCCGCTGCGTTGCCTGTGCCAGTTGCAAGTAAGGTGGCTCCGGCGAAAGATGCTGCCGGCAAGAAGGCGGTTCCAGCCAAGCCGGTTGTTGTTGAAAAACCGGTTGCCAAGATTGTGGCCAAGCCCGCCGTCAAGCCTGCGGTTGCGCCTAAGAAGCCGGAGAAGGCGAAAACGAAGCCTGTCGTGAAAACTAAAGCTAAACCTGCGTCTAAGCCGAAACCAAAGGCTGCTTTGAAACCGAAGTCCAAGCCAGCGGCCAAGAAGAAGAAATAGCTCGCGCGGCAGGGTAGAGACGGTTCCCCGTTCCGGCTGGCTTTTTGAGCGAACGCGTGGAATGATGGTTCCATGAGGTTCCCAATGCCTGCCCAGGAAACAGTCGACTGGTCGGAATGCCCGTTGGTTGAGGTCAAGTCCGGCCTTCAGAGCGGCTCTCCGGTACTGCGCGGCACTCGAATGCCGGTCAACGCAATTGTCGACAACTTCGACTATGGCGTAAGTCCCGCCGAAATCTCGGAACAATTTGAACTGCCTGAGGACTGCGTCCGAGCGGTTCTGGCTTACGCGAAGAGCCACCGTGTTGCGCATCCTGTCTAATGTGCGTTCTATTGGACAAGAATGTTCCGATTGGGGTACGGCGCTTTCTCCCGAGCCACGAAGTTTGTACCTTCGTTGAGACCCGATGGCATCCAGAATTGAATAACGGCGATCTGCTGCAAGCCGCCGAAGCTGCGGGCTTCGACGTAATGGTCACATCTGATCAGAACATTCGATACCAGCAAAACCTCGTTGGGCGAAGACTCGCGCTGGTTGTGCTCGGGTCGAACATCTGGCCGATTGTTCGTCGTTACGAGGTGCAGATTGCAGCTAAAACAAGCTCGGCAGCGCAGGGGAGCTTTGACTTCATAGAAATGCTGTTGCCGCCGAAACCGAAGAGGGGCGGTGGTTGAGGGACCTATCTGAGAGATGACAAGGCAAGGATCCGAATCATATGAAAAGAAAACCTAGTGTCTCCCACGACGAAGCGATCATCCGACGGTTGCGGAAGGGCTCGGAGTTCGCGGTCGAGTACATGCGAGCAGCGCTGGAAGAAGGCGACGAAGAGGAAGACGGGGCGCAAGTTCTGCTGATTGCTTTACGACAACTTGCACAGGCGCAGGATATCGCGAAAGTCGCCAAGGCGGCGGGAATTGAACGCGAGAGTCTATACCGGGCGTTGTCGGGGCGCGGCAATCCGCGCTTGTCCACGTTGTTTGCCGTGACTAAGGCGATTGGGTTGAGACTTACGGTGGAAGAGGTTTCGTGAGCCATTTACGGAACAAGCTGCGGGAAAGAAACATGGATTCAGATTCAAGACTCCCAAGCTTCGCAAAGTACGCGAAGCATGGGGCACCCCTTGTGTTCATGGGGTTGGGGAAATCAAGAGCAAAAAGGCGGGGTAGCTGGCCCAGCCAAATGTAGTGTCAGCGTCATTGCTAAAGGACCACCCATCAATGAAAATAGAGATTGAGATTCCCTCGAAGGAGCAGTTACTGGGAAAGGCGTGCCAAGTTGGCCTAGCCTCTAAAGGTGACAGATGGACCGAAAAGTGTCTCGGGAAGGCCGCAAAGCTCCAAGGCATTTACGTCATACATCACAATGGGCAGATCGTGTATGTGGGCAAGACGAACAGCCCGAATATGTCTTTCGGGAGAAGGCTAAGAAGTGAGTTTCAAGAAACCGCATCCGCTGGAAAACACATCTATCCAATGCTTGCTAAACTCCCCGTGCCTCCGCATATTCAAGTATCCCTAGTGCCATCGGTAGACATCGCGAAAATAGTTAGAGCGGATGGTCTTTTCCTGAACGACTACGAAAAAATTGAAATAGCCGAAACTATCTTTATTCATGTATTCAAGCCCGAGTTCCAATTACACCAGATGAAGAAATTGGAGAAGGCTTTACGAAAAATCGAAAAAAGGGACACCGTGGTGACGACCATGATGAACATAGCCCGTTCCGCAGCCCGCAGCAAGGTCGAACCTTAGGGGGAGCAAACCTCGATTTTGATCTCGGGCGCCCGGCGCATACTGGCACAGACCCAAATGCGATATAGTTGCGAGTTGGTAACACTGGAGGGTTCTAGAAATGGACTCCGAGATTCAATCGCTAAAAGAGCAACTGAGCCGCCTTGAGGGTAGCAATCGCCGCATTAAGATTTGGGGTACTATTCTCCTCCTTTGCGTCGTTATTTTTGTCTTGTTGGGTGCAAAGCAGGCTGCTAGTCGAACGATAGACGCGAACGAGTTCATGATGCATGATTCTAAGGGAAATATGGTAGCGCACCTTTATTCGGATCGCGATGGTGCCCACTTCGTTCTTTATGATGCGTCTGGCACCCCTACAGTTGAGCTAGAGAGTGGTAAAATTAGGATTTTTGGGAACGATCAAATCATCTCTCTTACGGCTGAGTCGGGAAGCGCAAGTCTGATCCTGCAGGGGAAAAATGATCAAACGATATCCCTTCACGCGAACGCAAACAGCGCAGGACTGTTCATGAGTCGGGGAAAGAGCGACCCAAGTCTAACTCTTCATTCGGACGCAGACGGTGCGTACCTAGGCCTTCTTGGAAAAATTGACAAGGACAAACTCTATGTCTCGGTAGACAATGACGGACCAGCGGTGGAATTGATCGACCTACAGGGCTTCGAGTCGCATCTGGGGACAACAGCTACAAAGACCATACGCACCGGCGAAGCACACAGGACCTCCGCCGCTTCCCTGACAATGTTTGGGCCGGACGGAAAAACTGTCTGGTCCGCGCCATAGCTCATGAGTCAGTGGTTGAATTGGCTTGCACGGGGCAGCGACCCGCGAGAGAATTTGGGTTCATTTCAACTATAAATCTTGGCTTATTGTTTTTCGACAAAGAACGCGATGGGCACCCAACAGCCCGCGTACACGTTCAACTTTCCGCAAGGCATAAAAAAAAGGGAAGGAGTTCGCTGTGGAGTACATGCGAGCAGCGCTGGAAGAAGGCGACGAAGAGCAAGACGGGGCGCAAGTTCTGCTGATTGCTTTACGGCAGCTTGCCCAAGCGAAGGGTAGCGCGAAAGTCGCCAAGGCGGCGGGAATTGAACGCGAGAGTCTGTATCGGGCGTTGTCGGGGCGCGGCAATCCGCGCCTGTCCACGCTGTTCGCCGTGACCAAGGCGATTGGGTTGCGGCTTACGGTGGAGGCGGCTTCCTGAAACTTTTACGGAACAAACACCGTGAAGAGAGCATGGATTGAGATTCTGAACTCCCACGCTCGCAAAGAGCACGAAGCATGTGCACCCCATGTGTTTACTGGGCAAGGAAGATCAAGAGCGAAAAGGTGGGGCCGGACATCCGGCAATCACAATTTCTGTAAAGCTTGACAATCAGGGAGAGATGATGAACCGACGTACCTTTATGCGTTCTGCCGCACAAACAGGTTTGGCCGCAAGCATGATTGGCCCATCAGCCGCGCGGGCAAGCACGGATCCAGACGCTATTCTTACGACGGCCGATGCCGTTGGCATGGGAGAAGAAGCGACCGCAAACTATTTTTCAGAGCAACGACTCTTTGAGGCGATTGGAACAACACAACTCAAAACTCCAACCGACATACAGGTAGTCGCTTACAACTTTCCCAGTTGGCACACCTCCCCTTACATGGAGAAGTATTTTGGTAAGGGTTGGACAGAGTACGACATTATGAAGAACACCCGGAAGCTGTTTTTAGGACACTCCATGCCTCATTATCCGCTGTGGGGCTACTATGACGAGTCAGATCCGGTCTGGGCGGCACGCGAGATTGATCTGGCTGTGACGTACGGGGTGGAGGCCTGGATGATTGACTGGTACTGGCACGAAGGCACACAGTTTTATCATGAACAGCTAGAAAAAGGGTTTCTCAAAGCTGAAAACAATAAGAAGCTGAAGTTCGCTGTCATGTGGGCCAATCACGATTGGAAAAACTTATATCCCGCGTACTCGCCAGAGACTGCCGCGATGCTGCTTCCTCAAGTTCACACATTTGCGGACCTTCAGGCCGTGGCGAACTACTGCTGTGAACATTACTTCAGTCAATCGAACTATCTCACAATTGATCATAGGCCGGTGTTCGCAATCTTCGATGCCGGCAAGCTCATAGATCAGCTTGGGAAAGATGGTGCGAAACGCGGTCTGGTTCTTTTTCGCGAGAGATGTGCAAAGCTAGGCTTCCCTGGTTTGCATTTGCAAGTGAGCAATGGATACGGCGGACTGGAAGGCGAATTGAAGGATTTTGGGTTTGACAGTGCGACCCTGTATGGGACTTTTGGTTGGTCGTACGACCGTAAGCTGGCCGGTGCACGGCAACCCTATGGCGTCAATGCTTGCAAAGCTTTCTCTTTGTGGACAGACCACCGAGCTCAAGTAGACGTGCCGTTCTATCCCACGTGTTCGGTTGGCTGGGACGATAGTTCACGTTATGGGGAACGCGCCGCCGTTGCAATCAATCGATCCCCCGATCAATTCGAAAGAGTGGTTAGGGCTGCCAGGCACTTTGTTGCTACGCAATCAGAGAATAAGCTGATTTACATTGGAGCGTGGAATGAATGGACGGAGGATTCCGTTCTCTTACCCGATACTTTGTGGGGTTACAGTTATCTTGAGGCTCTACGGCGTGCGATCAAGGCCTAGCATTTACGTCCGTGTGGCAAGAATTGCACCCAATGCTCGCCCTACATTTGCCACCAGAACATTGACTTGCTAGCAGGGAGCAGAATCGGGCTAGGAGTCCAGAAGTTTCCGAGCTTCTAAAGAAGGCGCTCGCTCTCCGGTGGACGAGCGGGCTGCCTTGGCCAACACGCTGCTCGACAGTCTCGACACCGCGCAGGAGGCTTGGGCCAGGAAGTCGCACGCCGAATCGACGACCTCAAAGCGGGCAGAGCTGTGACCGTTCCTTGGGGTACGGACCGGGGACATGGGTAACAAAACAGACCGGGGACATAGGTAACACTTGGATCGAGGGACTGAGGCTTGTAGAAGAGAGCATGCCTTGGAAAGTGAGCGGAGTGATGGAAG
>JANXUC010000048.1 GCA_025352065.1 Acidobacteriaceae bacterium
ACACCTCGAGATGCAGGAACGGGCCCTGATTGAGACGCAGTTGGTCTTGGGCATGAGGCCCGCCGTGATCGCCGCTGGTCTTAGGCGGGCTCCTTCCACGGTCACCCGCGAGATTCTGCGGAATGGCTGGCGGGCCGCGCCCAAGCACTTCTCAACCGACCTTTTCGTCAGCCAAGAGTGTCTCGCCACGTGCCGAAATACTGTCACTTGAGAGTTCCCATTTTGGGAAAACTGCGGGTCATGTCAGGAGTGGATTCGCGCGAATTTTTACTAACTAATTGATAGGGCTGGCTTTATTTCAAAATGTTCCACGTGGAACATTTTGCTATTTCGCGCCCACCACTCGCGCTAGCGCCGTGCCCAGCAGATCCGGCTTGAAACCAAAAGGCCCCGGTGCGGTCTTGAGAGCCACGCGGCCTTGCTGGTCGATCAAATAAATGCGGTCTGGCCAACCTGTATAGGCGCGTTCCGTTGAGTTACCAAACTCATCCAGCACGGCCGGGAACTTGATGCCCAGCTTGCGGACGCAGGCGCCTGCGATGTAAGCGCGCTCCTCTTCATTTTTGGGGCTGGCAAAGACGACGCTGTCTTTCACGTTGCTTTGCATCTGCCAGACATCGCTGGGATGCGCCTCGGTGATGTAGACAACGAGGAATGCGACGCGGCCTCGATACTGCTCGTAGAGCTTGTTGAGAGCGGGAACCTCCCGCCGAAAGGGCGGTCAAGTGTAGCTGCCAAAAACCAGAACAACCGGCTGCGTCTTATTCAGTTCGGAGAGTTGCACGCGGGCAGTTTTGTCCAGCTTCATGAGGGAGAAGTCAGGAGCTGTATCGCCGACTCGAAGCGTTCCCGCGCGGGCGCGCGTCCAAACTGTTTCAAATGGAAACAGCAGGAATGGCACCGGGCCCGGTATCTTGGCCATCACCCTGCCAAACGTTTCCGGAGGCTGCCGCATGGCCCACAGGACCAGGCCTGCAAAAGCGAGGTAAGCGACGAGGACGACCACAAAAACGCGAGCCAGAATCTTGCGGACGCGCGGATTTGGCTTGGGTAAAGAGATGGGCATATTGCTCGGGAAAGACTAGATGGCAAACAGACCGGAGACAATAGTTCAAAACTATTATGGAGTAGGTTGCTCAACAGGTAGGAGCACGCTACTTCTTGTTTCTGGCCCGCAAAGCCTCTATCGTTGGCATGGACGTAGGGGGCGTAAATACGAGCTCCTGCGGCTGAACGCCAGTTCGCATCGCCTGTACGAGCATTTCAAGGGCCTGGCCCGCGTTGGGCGGAATCACAATCGTGGCTGCCAGCAAACCTGTTTTGACCCAGGTCTGGCCGGTTCTTGGAAGGCCATCGCAGCCGATAAAAGGCAGAGCTGCCCACTTCTCTTTCTCCGCGCCAGCAAATTTGGCCTCAATCGCGCGCCGAGCGCCCATGGCCATGGAATCGTCCTGGGCAGCGATCAAATCAATCGCGTCCTTCCGCGAGGTAGAGAGCTGAAGCCACGAAGTTACAGACTTGTGAGCGCTCTCCTCGGTCCAGTTTCCGCGCAGAGTTTTAACTTGGACGTTGGCAGGTTTGGTTTCCATCATGCCCGCAGTGCGGTTGGCAGAAGCGTCTCCGGAAGCGCCGAGCACACAGAGAACGGAACCACCCTTGGGAAGCAATGCGGCAATTTGACGCCCTTGCATGCGCCCAACTTCATGATGGTCGGAGCTCAGAACGAAAACAGGAGCCTTCGTTCGTGAACGAAGATCCGCAATATAGCTGGCTTCGCGGTTCAGAACGACCCATCCGATTCCGGCTGCAATGGCAGCGTGCGCTGCTTGCGGCAAGGGTGTCCCTACGGGCTCCAGAATGATGGCGTGCGGACGACGCTCGGAGGGCAATTGGATGGCTTTCAGGACCTGCTGGCTTTGTTCGATGGCATCGTTGTGGGCGTGGAGAATTTCCAGGTCCACACCCGAACGCTGTGCCGCTTGGCGCGCTGCCACGGCCTGCTCGATCTGGTAATCGTTGTCGTCAGTGGTTGTCGACAGAGTAAATCTCAGCTCAGCCATTGCTTTCCATTCTACTGAGGCTGGTAGGATAAAAAGCCAACCCCGCACACCGAATTCGGCACTTTAGGTCGCAGACTTTAGGTATGCCAGCACCTCTTCCGCGTGACCGTCCGGTTTTACCTTTTCGTAAATGTGCTGAATCTTGCCCGTGGGTCCGATGATAAACGTCATACGAGCGATGCCCATATACTTTTTGCCATACATGCTTTTTTCCTGAATTACGCCAAAGGCTTCGCAGACTTTCTTGTCGACGTCGGCCAGCAGCGGATAGGGCAAGCTAAACTTTGTTTCGAATTTCTTCTGTTTCTCGCGGGTATCGGCGGAGATGCCCAGGATCACGGCACCCGTGGCTTGTAGTTTCTTGTAAGTGTCGCGGAAGCCGCAGGCCTCCACCGTGCAGCCCGGAGTATCCGCCTTGGGATAAAAAAATAAGACGACCGTCTTGCCCGCAAAATCCTTCAGCGAGACTTTGTTGCCATCCTGATCGAGCAAACTAAACGCTGGGGCTTTATCATTAACCTTCATGCGCACACCTTCCTCGACCCAGTTATACCGCACGCTGCTGTGGATCGTCATCTGCCTCGCCGTTTGCGGCGCTGGAATTGCCCAGATTGCCAAGAAGACACCGAAATCCATCGGTCCCCGTGCGCTGGGCTTGGTGGAACATTTGGTTAACGGCAAAACTCGGCTGCAGGCGATTTGCATTATGGTCGATGGCAAGCTTTACGATGCCGGTACGTATAAAGCTACGCCGGTGCCGATGTCGTTGGGAGTGGAAACGGTGTACGAGGGGATGCGGACCGGAATTTCACAGGGTCTATTCACAGTAACCGATGCCCGCAAGGTAGGCGGGAGTTGGTTTGCGGAAGGGCGCTGGGTCGCGGGTGGAAGCGAGCCTCGCAAGATTATTCCAACCGTGACGAAGCCCGTGGATGACGATGCTCCGCCGATTCTGCGGCGTCCGGGGAGCGAAAAACCGAAAGCTTCCGAGCCTAAAGCGAGCGATTCCAAGCCTGCAGACTCGAAGCCTGCGGATGCAGGGCCTGTCGATGCGAAGTCTGCTCAGAAAAGTTCGCCAGAGAAGCCTGGCGACGCGGCTAAGGTGCCAGCGAAGGATTCTGCCTCAGGATCGAATGACAAAGCTGCTTCGGCTATGGCACAGGCTCAAGCTCCGCCTTCTAAACTGGATCGACCCTTGCTGCGGCGGAGCAAGCCGGGTGATGCTCCGCAGAAATTTGAAGACAAAGATTTTTCTGCCGAGACTCCAGTCAAAGAACGAATTCTTGCCGTGTCCGATGCGGCTGGGCCCGAGGCGCGGCCTTACCGCATGGATCTGAAGCCGGATGAAATTCTCGCTTACAACAAGAAAATCATGGAGATAGCTTCAGGGGTCGTCGCGAAGTTATATCCGGCAGGGGCGAGGCAAACGACGCCCGTGCCTCATGGTGAGAAGTCTGCTCCGCGCATTCTGAGATTCATAAATCCTCAGATGCAGGTGCTCGACCTCACCAATAGCAACGATCCCGTGATCGTGTTTACGGCGATGGTTGATCCTTCCGAGAAAATTGCGGCAACAGCTGGCAAGCTCACGGTCACGGTGATCGCTCGAGTCGATATCTACGGAGAGTTGCGGAAGCTGCTGGCTGAAGCGACGGATGATCACCACATGGACATTTACCCGCGTCTCGAATTTCTGGATGCGATCGATGCGGATGGCGATGCCAATGGTGAGCTGGTGTTTCGCGAAGGTTCCGACGGCGGGCAAGGGTTTGTTGTGTATCGAGCGGGAATGGACCGGGTATGGCCGGTTTTTGATAGTCTGCGAAACTACTGACCAACAGCCGTCTTTGTGGAAACTTGATTCCGGCAAACCGGATACAATTCGGCGTTGAGAATTTGCCCTGGAGAAGAACTATGCGCACGAAAATGTTTCTGTTTCTCGCAAGCTGCTTGGCTATCCATCCCCTCCATCGCGCGTTCGCGCAGGACGAAGACTTCAGCAAGGTTGAGTTGCGGGTTACGAAAGTGGCTGGCAGTGTGTACATGCTGGATGCGGCGAAAGGCGACGCTGGCGGCAACATTGGCGCTTCCGTGGGTGAAGACGGGATCGTGATTGTGGACGACCAGTTTGCGCCACTGGCGGATAAGATTCGAGCTGCGCTGAAGAACGTAACCGACAAGCCCGTGCGCTTCGTCATCAACACGCACTACCACGGAGACCACACAGGCGGGAATGCGATTTTCCAGAAAGAGGCTCCGGTCATCGCGCAAGACAACGTTCGCAAGCGGCTGGAAAAGGGCGGTAAGGCGGGCAATGGCGGTTCGGTTGGTTTTGAGAACAAGCCAGCTGAAAAAGGTGCGCTGCCGATTATTACGTTTGAGCACGACGTAACTGTGCATTTGAATGGCGAAGATATTCGAGCTCTGCACTTTCCAGCCGGGCACACGGATGGAGATTCGGTGATCTATTTTCCGCAATCGAATGTCGTACACATGGGCGATGATTTTGTGACCTACGGATTTCCTTTTATCGATGTGGCCAGTGGCGGCAGCATTGACGGGATGATTGATGGCGTCGAAAAAGCGATTGCGCAACTTCCAGCGGACGTGAGAGTAATTCCTGGACACGGGCCTGTTTCAAATTTGGATGATGTTCGCGCTTACGTGAAGATGCTAAAAGAAACTCGCGAAGTTATCGAAAAGGCGATCAAGAAGCACAAGACGATGGATCAGATGAAGCAGGAGAAGATTCTGGAACCTTGGAAGAAGTACAACGGGGATTTTATTTCGACGGATGCTTTTATTGAGACTTTGTACAACTCGCTCACAGGGAACAAGGACGCGAAGTTTGTTCATCACAATTAGTTTTCACCTGCGGAGCATTGACGGAACGGGACCGATGAATCATTCCGCATGAATCGCCGCCAGTTTGTATCCGGAAGCTTGTGTCTTCTAGCCTCTGCGATATCGAGTTCGGCGTGGAAGCCGCTACCAGCCCTAGGTGCGATTGCGCCGAAGAGTCCGATCACGTTTCCTAAGAACTTCTACTGGGGCACCGCCACCGCTGCGTACCAAGTGGAAGGCGCAGTGCGCGAAGACGGGCGCGGCGAATCCATCTGGGATCGTTTCTCGCACACTCCGGGCAAGGTAAAACACGGCGATACGGGCGACGTTGCGTGCGACCACTACCATCGCTACCGCGAAGATGTGGCGTTGATGAAGTCGCTGCACATGAACAGCTATCGCTTCTCAATTGCGTGGCCGCGCATTCAGCCCGAAGGTGTTGGGAAGGCCAATCTGAAGGGTCTGGATTTCTATAAGAGGCTTGTGGATGAGTTGCTGGCCGCTGGAATTCGTCCGTTGCCAACGTTGTATCACTGGGATCTTCCGCAGGCGCTGGAAGATCGGGGTGGCTGGCCAAATCGCGATACCGCTGCGCGTTTTGCCGAATATGTTGATGTTGTCGCACGCGCTTTGGGTGATCGCGTTTCGGATTGGGTGTTGTTTAACGAGCCAACAACTTTTACGAGCTATGGGTATTTGGATGGAATCAACGCTCCCGGACGGAAGAGCATTGTGGATTTCCTCCGTGCCACGCATGTGGTGAATCTGGCGCAGGGCGGGGGTTTCCGGGCATTGAAGGCTGCTGCCCCAAAGGCTCGGGTTGGTACGGCACTGAATATGTCGTCGTGCGAGCCAGCTACGAATTCTCCCGAAGATCGTCTTGCCGCGGAGCGAACGCACGCCATTATGAATCTTTGGTTTTTGGAGCCGGCGTTGAACGGGCGCTATCCAGAGGCGTTTACGTTTCTGCCGGAAACGGTGATGGGGATCAAGTCCGGCGATATGGAACAGGCGCGGGTGCCGCTGGATTTTCTTGGAATTAATCTTTACTACCGCACGATTGCGGCATCGGTCGGAGCGTGGTCGCGGGTAACCGATCCGAAGATGTGGCTCTTTCCCGTGAATCGCGAGTTTGGGAAACAAGGCCCGAGAACCGATATGGATTGGGAAGTGTGGCCGCAGTCGATTTACGACATGTTGATGCGAATCACGAAAGACTATCACCGCCCGGTGATTGAAATTACTGAGAACGGATGCGCCTACAGCGACGGGCCCGACGCTCAGGGCGTGGTGGATGACACGCAGCGGGTTGAGTATTACCGGGGCTACCTTGCGGCGGTGGCGAAGGCGATTGCCGATGGCGCGGACGTGCGCGGCTATCATGCCTGGAGTCTGCTCGATAATTTTGAGTGGGCGGAAGGTTACAGCGCGCGCTTTGGTCTGGTGTGGGTGGACTTCAAAACGCAACAGCGGATCGTGAAAGCGTCGGGGCGGTGGTATGCAGGAGTGGCGGCAAATGGAGTGATCGCGTAGCTATTTCTGGGTGATGATGAGTTCGCTGTTTTCCACTTTGAGGCCACCGACGGAATCGGGCAGCTTGAGGCGGTCATGCTGTTCGGCGAGTTTTTTCTGTAGCGCGTCGTTCACCAAAGACGCTGGAATGCTGAGGTCGCCAACCTTGAATTCGGTGGGCTCGAAAGTCGCGTAGCCATCTTTGGAGCCGAGATGGCCGGAAACCGTTACCCAGACGTCCTTGCCGGCAATCTTGGTTAAGAACTGGCCGTGCGCGACGTCGCCTTCAAAATTTACATTGTAGTCCTTGATGTCGGGCTGGCTCGCGGAATCGACCGGCGTGGTTACGGACGATCCGTTGGCGGAGGCCGGTAGGCCGCCTTGCGCGGGGGCGGCGTTCAGCGGTAGCGCCCCTGCGGCTTGCGCGAAGGCGGCGCTGATCTCGGCAGAGTTCAAATGAATCTCCGCAGGAGCGATTTCTGCGGAAGGCTTCGGCTGTTCCAACTGCTGTATCTTTTGTTGGAACGATTCCGCATTGGCGGCGGCGACGGCGGGCGTAACGGGCGGCGCTACAGGCTGCGGTTTCTTGAATAACAAAAATAGAACGCAGAGGGAGACGGCCAGCGAAGCTAAGCTGATGATGCGATTGAGTTTCATGGGTCTCCCGGTGGCGTTGATTCCGACACACCGCTACTGGGATGGTAGCTGGGAATAGGTTTGGTTTCAGGTGACGGAAGGTGCTGGACTGACGATGGCCGCTTCGCGGCCTAAGCGGGGCAAGCTCCGCTTCCACACGAGCCTATCCTTCCAGCTTCTTCTCTAACAGCTCGTTCACCAACCCCGGACTGGCCTGCCCCTTGGTCTCCTTCATCACCTGACCAACGAAGAAAGCCTTCACGGTCTTCTTGCCGGCGCGGTACTGTTCAAGCTGTTTCGGATTCGCAGCCATGACTTCGTCGATGATTTTCTCGATGGCTCCGGTGTCCGTGATCTGCTCGGGTTTCTCTTTTTCGTAGATGGCGGGGAAATCCTCCTTGCGTTCGAAGCAAAGATCGTAGAGGTCTTTGAGAATCTTGCTGGAGATGGTGCCCGCTTCGGCTAGATCAGCGGACATCGCAATACCTTTCATTGAGATTGGCGAGTGTTCTATATCCAGATTGTAAGCTTTAAGCCGGGCCTGGAGCTCTCCCTGCACGAGGTTAGCGACGCGCTTGGGACTTTTGGAGACACGAGCAGCCTCTTCGAACTGGTCAGCAAAATTCTTGGTGACGGTCAGCACGCCAGCGTCCTGCTCGGTGATGCCGTACTCCGCAACCATACGGTGGCGGCGGCCTTCGGGTAGTTCTGGAAGCTGTTTGTGGATTTCAGCCTGCCACCTGGCATCGACTACGAGCGGCAGCAAGTCCGGCTCGGGAAAATAGCGATAGTCGTGCGCCTGTTCTTTCGAGCGCATGCTGTAGGTGCGGCCTTCCTGGGAGTTGTAGAGGCGCGATTCCTGCACGACTTTGCCGCCGGACTCAATCAGTTCCACCTGGCGCTCGATTTCGTACTCGATAGCCTGTTTAATAAAGCGGAAGGAATTCACATTCTTCACTTCGGCTTTGGTGCCGAATTCTTTTTGGCCTCTGAGTCGCACGGAAACATTGGCGTCGCAGCGGAGCGAGCCTTCCTCCATGTTGCAGTCGCTGACCCCGGTGTAAAGGATGATCTCCTTGAGTCGCCTGAGATATTCGTAGGCCTCTTCTGCCGACGCGATATCGGGTTCACTCACAATTTCTATCAACGGCACGCCGCTGCGATTCAGATCGACGGCCGTTTTGTTGGCGGCGTCGGGGAATCCGTCATGCAGGCTCTTGCCCGCATCTTCTTCCATGTGCAGTCGTGTGATGCCGATCTTCTTCAGGCCGTTCGCAGTTTTGATTTCGATGAAGCCGTGCTCGGCAATTGGCTTATCGAACTGCGAAATCTGGTAGCCCTTGGGCAGGTCGGGATAGAAATAGTTCTTACGCGCAAAGATCGATGTCTCGCGAATCTGGCAGTTCAGCGCCAGGGCCGCCAGCACGGCGTATTCGACAGTCTTGCTGTTGAGCACCGGCAGGGCTCCGGGCATCCCAAGGCACACAGGGCAGACGTTGGAGTTGGGCTGGTTGCCAAATTTCGTTGAGCACGAACAAAAGATCTTCGTGTTGGTGAGTAACTGAACATGGACTTCCAGCCCGATCACGGGCTCGTATTTTGCTATTGCAGCAAGAGTGTCGGAGGCGGTCGCCATGGTGAGAATTATAGCGTTCCTGGCGATGGCTGAGGGCAAAACACCGACGGAGCAAGCTCCCTGGCCACACGAACTACTTCACAGCCTACTTTGCTGGCAGAGTTGGAGTTGCAGGTTTGGCCGGTTGTGGCGCGCTCAGATATTTCTCCAGCGCAATTTCGAAATACATCAATTCGTCGCCCTTGGAGTTGCGCACTCCCGTCAGATAGAGGTGAGCGCCGGGTAAGGGAGTGCTGATGCCGTCAATATCGAAAAAGAAGAAGCCCGCTTGTGTGGAATGAGGTTCGACAGCGCGAGCGGAGAATTGCGCGCGCTGAATTTCGTCCAAAGCTTTGTTGCTGACCGCGCTCTTCGAACGTCCCGGAAGCGGGAAAGGAAGAGGACTCACCCCGGGCTTGTGCGTATGCGAGAGGCGCCGGTAAAGATCGTCTTGCGTTGCGGGCGCCAACTTCGCGCGCTTTGACGTAATAAGCTCCACCTTCATTCCGGTGAGTGCGACTGGCTGATCGCCGTCATTCGTGATGACCACAAAGACTGGCAGCATGTCGACATCGGCATAAGCAATCGTGAAGATGTTGGTCTTGTCGGCCATATCGTAAGGGTCGACAGCGACCGTGACCATTTCATCGGAATGCTCGTCGTGCGCAGGGTAGGTGCTGGCGGGCTGCGGTGACGGCAATACAAATTCCTTCGCAGCGTGGCTGATGCCGCCCAACGCGATTAGGCAGAGGCACACCATGGTGGCGCGCGAAATGGAAGATCTGCGATTCACTCAGGTTCCCGTCTTAATTATATCGATGCTTGCACACGCGGCGGAGTTTTCCCGGTTCCAGAGAAAGTTCAGTAGAAGATGCAGTTAGAATGGCGTTGGGTATGTATTTGTTCTACAGCGCGCTACTTGGGGCTTTGCTCGTCTTCGGATTGCCGTTCTGGCTGTTCCAGATGCTTCGCCACGGCAAGTATCGGGCGGGGCTGACTGAACGCTTGGGACGGGTGCCGCAGCGCATTCTTGCAGCGCCGGGCACACCCTCAATCTGGGTTCATGCTGTTTCTGTGGGCGAGGTATTGGCCGTGGCGGGATTGGTTGCGAAGCTGCGGGAGGCCTATCCGCAGTACCGCGTAGTGGTCTCCACTACGACTGCCTCGGGACAAAAACTGGCGCGAACGCGGTTCGGCGAAGAGAACGTTTTCTATTTCCCGCTGGATTTTGCATTTTGCGCGCGTCCATATTTGGAGGCGCTGCGTCCGGCACTGGTCGTGCTGGCAGAGACAGAGTTTTGGCCGAACTTCCTACGTCTTGCCAAGAACGGTGGCGCCAAGGTTGCCGTGGTCAATGCGCGAATCTCCGATCGATCTCTGCCGGGGTATACACGCGTTCGACGATGGCTGCGCCACGTTCTCGGGAATGTGGATTTGCTGTTGGCGCAGACTCCGGAGGATCAAAATCGGCTGATAAAAATCGGTGCCGTGGCGGAGCGCGTGCACGTTGCGGGCAACTTGAAGTTCGATCTACCGGCAGCGGCGGATACTGAGTTGGTCACGCGCTTGCGAGAAGTGTTAGCACGTTCTGGTTCCGGGCCGATCTTCGTATGCGGCAGCACGATGGAAGGGGAAGAGCCGTTGTTGTTGCGCGGCTTTGAGAATGTGTTGGCAAGTCACCCCAACGCTATGATGGTGCTGGCACCGAGACATCCAGAACGCTTCGACAACGTGGCGGCCTTGCTGGATCGATTGCACACCAAATATTGGAGGCGCTCGCTGTGGCGTGGCGAGGCTGTTTCAGGCGGGGTGTTGCTGCTGGATTCCATCGGCGAGCTCGCATCCGCGTATTCGTTGGCGGATGTTGCCTTTGTTGGAGGCAGTCTGGTTTCTCACGGTGGGCACAATATTTTGGAGCCAGCACAGTTCGGCGTAGCGATTGTGATTGGCATTTCTTATCAGAATTTTCGTGACATTGTGCAACTCTTCGAGAAAAATCAAGCGGTGCGGATTGTGGGAGCGGCTGAGCTGCCACTAGTCTTTATGGAGCTGGTGGATGCGCCCGAAGTGCGAAAGGCACTCGGACAAAAGGCATTGCGAACACTTCGACAGGAAGCGGGCGCGACGGACCGAACAATGCAGGCGCTCGCCGGGATTTTTCCACGTTCTATAAAGTAAGCGCAATATGACCATGCTGGCTCGCATTTACGGTGCTGTAGTCCGAACCAAGAACGCGCTGCATGATCGCGGCGCGTTGCGCGCCCGTCGCTTGCAGGGACCGGTCGTCAGTGTGGGAAATATTGCGGTTGGAGGCTCCGGCAAGACTCCCTTCGTCATTCTGTTGGGCGAATTGCTAAAGGCGCGAGGTATTCAATTTGATGTGTTGTCGCGCGGCTACGGGCGGTCCACTACGGGAGTGCTGCTGGTGGACCCGCAAGGATCTCCGCAGGAGTTTGGCGACGAACCTTTGCTGATCGCGCGCCGATTGGGTGTGCCTGTGGTGGTGGGTGAAAAGCGTTACGAAGCCGGAAAATTTGCCGAAGCGCGATTTGGTCCGCAGCTCCACATTTTGGACGATGGCTTTCAACATCGCGCTCTGGCGAGAGACTTGGATATTGTTCTGGTCAACCAGTCGGATTTTCAGGATCAGTTGCTGCCGAAGGGGCGATTGCGGGAGTCGCTGGCTGCGCTTAAACGGGCTGACGTGATTGTGATGGAAGACAATGCAAAATATCTGCCGTCGTGGACAGGTCATAAGACAATGTGGCGAATTCGCCGTGGAGTGAAGATTCCTGCGCTACCGGTTCGGGTGGCGGCATTTTGTGGTGTGGCGCGACCGGAGAGGTTTTTTGCAGAACTTCGCGAGGCTGGCGTGGCGGCCGCCGTGGAAGTCGCTTATGACGATCACCACGTCTATACGGAGAAGGATGTTCGACATCTGCTCGGCGTCCAGGAAGAAAAGAACTGCGGCGGTTTCGTGACGACAGAAAAGGATGCCATCAACTTGCAAGATCACGCTGGCCTTCTGCGACCCTTGTTTACAACCACCGTGACCATGGAACTGATCCGGCCTGTACCTGCGATGGAGCATCTGCTGGATAAGATTCAAACACGTCCGGCTGCACTGTGAGAAAATCTCGATGGATCGATATGCCAGAGTTGTTTTGATCCATGCAAGAAACTGCCGATGACGCCACAGAAGACTGAGACCGCGAAGTTGAAGAAAATTGTCGAGACGTTTCCGCAGGTGACAGTGACTGTTCTCGGTGATTTAGTCGCGGATGAATTTGTGTTTGGAGAGATATCCCGCGTATCGCGCGAAGCCCCTGTTCTTATCTTGAAGCATCGAGAGCGGACCGTCGTTCCTGGCGGCGGCGCAAACGCTATCTACAATCTGGCGGAACTCGGCGTGAAGGTGTTGCCCGTCGGTGTCGTTGGCGACGACGAAGTCGGCCATTTACTGCTGCAGCAATTTAAGAAAAAGCGTATCCCTCTGACGGGCATCTCAATCGAGAAAAATTACGCAACCGTCACCAAAACACGCATATTGGCCGGTATGCAGCACGCGTGGCCGCAACAGGTGGTGCGGATTGACCGAGAACCCGCAGAGGGCATAGGCCGTCGTCTGGCGGATAGGTTAGTGGCCGCGGCTAGGCAGCGCGCGCGCGATTCGGATGCGCTGCTCGTCTCCGACTATGGCTATGGAGCGGCGTCGCCGAATGTTCTTAAAGACTTACAAGCTAGGAACTCACTCAAAGGCGTTGCGGTCACGCTTGATTCCCGCTATCGAATGCTGGAGTTTTCTGGAATTACGGCGGCCACGCCGAACGAAGCGGAAGTCGAGGCGGCTTTGCAAACACGTGTCGAGCAGAATTGGAACACGCTTGTAAAGGCGGGTTCTGAAGTCGTGCGCCGTATGAAGTTGGAGTCTCTCGTGATCACTCGTGGGCGCGACGGCATGGCCGCGTTCGCAGGCCGTGGCAAGCCCATCGATATCCCCAGTTTTGGCAACGATGAAGTCACCGATGTCACAGGAGCTGGCGATACCGTGATCGCAACGTTTACGGCCGCGCTTGCCGCTGGAGCTAGTGCGGAGGAAGCGGCGCTGCTCGCCAACTATGCGGGTGGAATCGTGGTGATGAAGCGCGGTACGGCGACGGTTTCCCGGCAAGAGTTGCTGCACGCGCTTGATCAATCGCCACCCGTCACGCGAGCGCACTAGTGCAGACCCCCATGGATGAAAAGTTGAACAAAGTCGTGACACGAGGCGAATTGCGTCGCCGAGTTGAGGATTGGCGGCAAGCCGGCGAATCCGTGACTCTGGCGAACGGCTGTTTCGATCTTTTGCATGTCGGGCACATTCGCTACCTGCGCTCCGCGAAGGCTTTGGGAGGGAAGCTTGTTGTTGCCATCAATGCCGACGAGACGGTGCGCGCGCTGAAAGGCGAGGGCCGTCCGTTGATGCCCGATCACGAGCGCGCCGAGATTCTTGCGGCGCTCGCCGACGTGGATGCTGTAGTCATCTTTCCGGAGCCGGATGTGCGAGCCCTGATTCGCGAAATCCGGCCTGATGTGCAGGCCAAGGGTACTGACTACACGGCGGAATCTGTTCCAGAAGCGGATGCTGTTCGTGAAGGCGGCGGTCGCGTTGAGATTGTGGGCGATGCGAAAGACCACTCGACGAGTGAAATCATCCGTACTCGTCTCACACGTGACGGCCGAACCTGAATGGACAAGCTGCTTGTAGTTCGCCTGAGCGCAATGGGAGACGTCATCCACGCTTTGCCGGCGGTGAGTGCATTGCGGCAGGCGCTGCCTAACGCAGAAATTGGTTGGGTGATTGAAGAGCGCTGGTCGGAATTGTTGTGCGCAAAAGGATATCCGCTCGAAGGTCCAGTGACGGAACAGCGCCCGCTCGCATCACGGGTACATCATGTGCGCACCAAGGAGTGGCGGCGGGACTTGTCCGCACCGTCAAAGTGGTCTGCCATTTGGAAAGATTTGCAAGGCAGCCTCGACGAAATGCGCAAGATTCAATACGACACGGCGCTGGACTTGCAGGGGTCGATCCGCTCCGCGATCATTGCGCGATGGTCGGGCACGAAAGAAGTAGTTGGCTCAGCAGAACCGCGAGAAGGGCTGGCTCGGCTGTTCTACAGACAGAAAATAAGACCTTCGGGAATGCACGTAATTGAGCAAAACGTCAATCTCGTCCAAGCATGGACTGGGCAGAACGCCCCAGTGCCCGATGCAGTTCTTCCCCGCGACCCAGCAGCAGAGGCATGGTGCCATCGGTACTGCGCAGAGCAACATATTGGGAAGTTGGTGCTGATGAATCCTGGGGCAGGATGGGGAGCAAAGCAGTGGCCAGCTGAAAGGTACGGTCAGTTGGCACGCGAGCTTGCAGGCGACGGGTATTCGGTCCTGGTGAACTACGGCCCCGGGGAGGAGCCTCTAGCTCAGTCGGTAGCTTCCTACAGCGACGGAGCGACCTGCTCTGTGCAGTGTTCACTAGGAGAACTTATCGCACTTACGCGTCGCGCTGCGTTGTTCATAGCAGGCGATACCGGCCCTTTGCACCTGGCCGCGTCCCTGAAAATTCCTGTCGTTGCGATTTTTGGCCCTACGGATCCCGCTCGCAACGGGCCGTTTCGGACGCAAAGTGTTGTTTTACGCAACCCAGGTAGCGCGACTTCTCATAAACGTCACGCGGAGACGGAACCGGGAATGTTCCATATCACACAAGATCAAGTTCTCGCCGCTGCGCACAGCTTACTGGGTGGAGAGGCGACATGAAATGGAACCGCATTGCTCGTCGCATTCGCGTCCCACTCGGCTTCCTATTGGCGGTGGTTTACCTATGGCTGGCGCGGCCAATGCTCTGGTCGATTTTTACAGGCCTTATCGTATCCGCGGCTGGCCTGGGCATCCGCGCTTACGCGTCTGGCTATGTTCGCAAAAATGAAGAACTGGCCACGACCGGCCCCTACGCTTACACGCGCAATCCTCTCTATCTCGGATCAATCATCATCGCAGCCGGCTTTGCGTTGGCGGCACGAAGCTGGGCGGCGCGAAGCTGGATCATCGCCGCAATCTTGCTGTTGATGTTCTTAGCAGTCTATCTCCCGGTAATTCGCGGAGAAGAAGAGTTCTTGCGCCAGCGCTTTCCGGACTTTGCGGAATACGAACGCCGCGTGCCCCGCCTAGTGCCTCGGCTTACTAATTCAGCGGGTGTGGGCGGCTCTTTTTCCTGGCACCTCTACCGCCAGCATCGCGAGTACAATGCTCTAGCGGGAACTTTAGCGATGGTCTTTGTTCTTGCCGCCAAATTGTGGTGGTTGTCGCGTTAGAAAAAGTTTCGTTCAATCTTTTCACCCAGGAAGTCGTTTGATCGCACGCCTCATCCGCTTCTCATCTTGGACCCGGTTCATCCCGGGTGCGATTGTGCTCTTGTTGGCGTCCGTTGCCAGCGCTCATGCACAGGCAAAACCCGCGTCCACCGTGGTTGCGCCAAACCCATCTTCTGCGCCCGTTGCGCAGATCATTTCGCCGCCTCCCGACCATCAGTTTCCTGGCAACATTCGATACACATACGTTGTGGAGTGGCATTTTTTCACCGCTGGAATCGCCACCATTCACATGGAAAATGCTGGCGCGGAAAAACATGTAGTAGCAACAGCCGATGCCGCCAGCGTCGTGAACATGCTCTACACAGTGCACGATCAGTTCACCTCCTCATTCGATCCGAAAACGTTTTGCTCGCGCAGTCTCTCGAAGCATTCAGAAGAAGGCTCCCACAAACGGCAGACGGAAATTCGCTTCGACACCGCGCAACGCAAAAGCATTCTGGAAGAGAAGAATTTAAAGACCGGCGAAACCAAGAAGGTCGAAAACGATATTCCAGGATGTGTGACGGATGTTCTGACCGGCTTCTACTACGTCGGATCCCTGCCGCTCACAGACGGTGGCGTGTATCTATTCCCCATGAATGACGGAAACAAATCGACGGAAGTCCGCGCGGAAGTGGAGGGCAAAGAACAGGTTAAGACTCCAGCGGGCAGCTATTCCACGATTCGAGTCCGCGTGGAAGCGGTGTCTGGCCCGCTCAAGGGAAAGGACGGCCTTTGGATTTGGTATACGGAAGACCCTAGGCATACTCCTGTCCAGATGCGGGCAAAGATGACTTGGGGAACGCTTTTGTTTCGCTTGCAGAAAGCAGAAAAACCGTGACTCGATCTACCTCTACATTCCTTAACGCACTTCTTCAATTGCTTCCCGCAGCGTCGCAACCGCCGTATCAATCTGTTTGGTTGTAATTACCGCCGGAGGCGCCAACAGAAGATGATCGCCCGAATGCCCGTTTACCGACCCTTGCATGGGATAAACGAGTAACCCCCGATTCCTCGCGGCTGCGCCTACGCGCCCAGCGAAATTCAAATCCGCAAAAAACGGAGTCTTTGTCGTCTTCTCCGCCACAAATTCCACGCCCCACAACAAGCCAATCCCGCGAACATCTCCAACCACGGACAAATCCAGCAATCGCGCCAACGCCGTCTCCATGTTTTGGCCCGCGGTCCCCGGATGGTTTGAATCTGCCGCATGCACCAGGTCGTGCGTTTTCAGATATCGCAGCACCGCCTTACCCGCAGCCACTGACAACGGATGCGCGTTGTAGGTAAATCCGTGCAGGAACGTGCCGGTGCCATTCGCAATCGCATCGACAACTTTCTTGTTCGCGATCACCGCGCCCAGCGGAGCATAGCCGCTGGAGAGCCCTTTCGCGGCCACAAGAATATCGGGTGCAACGCCCCAATGGTCGACCGCAAAGTTACGACCTGTCCGCCCCATGCCAGTCATCACCTCGTCGGCAATTAGCAACACGCCGTTGCGTTGGCAGATTTCCGCCACTGCCTGCATGTAGCGGGCGGTAGGCACTGCTGCACCGAGCGTCGCACCGCTCACCGGCTCCAGAATGAACGCCGCCGCCTCGCCTTCGGAAAGCTCAATCGCTTTTTCCAGCTCGCCTGCATATTTCTCCCCGCACTGCGCGCAACCATCAATGCAGTTGTAAACGCACCGATAGCAATACGGAATCCCCACATGCGTAAATTCGCGCACCAACGGCAGATACATCTCCCGCCGCCGCGCATTGCCGGAAACAGCCAGCGCCCCCAGCGTCGATCCGTGATAACTCTGCGTGCGGCTCAGCATGTGGTAGCGCTGCGCCTGACCAACTTCCACCTGATATTGCCGCGCCAGCTTCAGCGACGTTTCAACCGCCTCCGACCCGCCGCACGTGAAGTAAACGCAGCCTCCGCGAAAATGCTCACCCGCAAATTCCAGCAACTCTTTCGCATACTCTTCCGCTATGGGCGTGGAGAACTGGCTGCTATGCACAAATTCCAGTTGTGACGCCTGCTCCGCCACCGCCGCTGAAATCTCCGGCACACCATGCCCGATAAAATTCACCGCAGCCTGCCCGGAAAAATCCAGATAGCGTTTCCCCTCGGCGTCCCACAGGTAGACGCCTTCCCCGCGTACAGCTTGAGGAAGCATCTTGCGAAAGGATCGAGGAAACGCAGCGGGTCGGATGGGATCGGTCACTTACGGATTATCTGGTGTTTGCAAAAGGAGTGTCAAAGCAGGCTGGGGAAGGACTGTTCCTTTACTCCGCAGGATTGGTGTAGTAGAAAGGCGGAGGTCGGTGCAGCCACATCGATTAAAAACCTGCCCGGAGCATGTATTTTTTAGGCAGTTCTATACTGCCGGTCGGCTTGGAGCCCAAAATGTAAATCTCGGTTCAAGCATCTCTCCCCAATAGAGCAACGCTCGTAAGAGCAGTTGTTCTAGTCATCCTCTTCTTCTTGATCCTAGTGGCGCCCGCTCAGGATAAGCCCGTCCACATCGGTTTCCTTTTGGACAACCTGAAGCACGAGCGTTGGCAACGCGATTCCAAATTGGTTCAGGCACGGGCCCATGATCTGGGCGTTAAGATCACCGTCAAGGATGCGGAGGGCAATGACGATCTTCAGCTTCAGCAGGCCAATCAGTTGCTCGATGCGGGTGCGAACGTTCTCATCGCGCGTGTCGGCAAACCTGACACGTCGGACAAGATCTCCAACGGGACGTATACGGTCCCCCCGAATCCTCCTCCAAGCAATCTCCGTGGACCAGAAGAACCTCGGGGGGGACGATCATCAGCGATGGTTTCCACACCGCAGACGAGGTCAAGAAGGCTCTTGCTCCGGGCGAATGGGAGAAGCTTACGGCGCGAACCCACTGATCGCGCTGAGTTTCAGCCGCGTCGCGATTCGAAGCTTGCAGCCTACGACCACCGTAGGTGCTGGCCCGGATTGTCCCTACGGGCCCTCGCACTCGCCTGGTGGCGCAATATCCCGTTATTCCACGCCTCCTAAAAAGGGAGGCTTTTTTCTTACTGCGGCTTTGGGCTTGTATTTTCTTCTGAAATGATTAGAATCAATTCGCAACGTTTCGACACTCTGGTTTCGATCTAAAACGAAAGATTAAGAAACTGGCGTACGACGGACGTTGTCCAACTAGGAGGACACATGAAAAGCAGAGATTTTGTGTACTTTGTGAAATTGGGCTTTGCGCAGATGACGTTTGTGACGCGGGTTACTGTTCTGGCTTTGCTCGCAGCTGGGCTTTCCGCACCGCTTGCAGCGCAGGTGAGCGTTACCATCTCGCCCAGTCTGGTCACGATGGCGACGATGGCTACCCAGTCGTTCACCGCAACCGTAACCGGATCGAGCAACACGGCGGTCACCTGGCAGGTCAACGGCGTAACGGGAGGAAATTCGACTAACGGCCTCCTTTCGACGACCGTCCTTGGAACGGCCAACGAGGCCCTCTATCTGGGTCCCTCGGCTGTGCCCAGTCCTGCCTCCGTCTCGGTGACCGCAATTTCCCAGGCGGATCCAACGAAGTCGGCGACCGCCACCGTTACCATCCATCTGCCCTCACGGTCCGGCGTGACCTACTACGTCGCCCCCAGCGGCATCGATACCAACACCGGCACCTTGAGCGCGCCCTGGCGCACGATCCAGCACGCAGCGAACACCGTGCATGCCGGTGACACCGTGCAGGTGGAAGGGGGGACTTACAACGAGATCGTCACCATGAAGACCTCCGGCAACGCGACGCAGGGCTACATCACCTTCACCAACTATCCCGGCCAGACTCCCATCGTTGACGGAACTGGGCTGAGCGTCGGAGGGCAGACTGGCCTGTTCAGCATGGTCGGGACTTTCAACTACATCATTATTCAAGGATTCGAGATTCGGAACTTTTCCAGTTCAACCAGGGGTAAGGTTCCGGTCGGCATCGATTTCGAGGGTGCGGGAAGCAACATCGAAATTCTGAACAACCACGTCCACAATATCGTGCAGACCCTCGGCTCATGCAGCGCCGCCAATGCGCTGGCTATCGCGCTCTACGGCAACCAGGCTCCTGCTTCCATCAACAATGTCACGCTCAGTGGCAACGAAATTGACCACAACACGACGGGTTGCAGCGAGAACGTTTCCTTCGACGGCAATGTGCAGTACTTTGTCATGGCCAATAACCTGGTTCATGATGGGGATAACATTGGCCTAGACAACATTGGCTTTGAGGGCGTTTCACCCAACGTTAGCTATGACCAGGCGCGCGACGGCTGGGTTTTCCAGAACACCATCTACAACATCTCGTCCACCACGAACCCCGTCTACCACAACTCGGTAGGCGCCGACGCCTACTACTGCGATGGCTGCACACGGATCATCGTCGAGCGCAACCTGATCCACGATTCCGATCTCAGCGAGATGGCCAGCGAGCATTCGGGGCATACGTCCAGCTATGTGATGTTTCGCAACAACGTCATCTACCGTTCGCTCTATGTCGGACTCTCCATCGGCGGTTACGCGAGCAAGGTTGGAGGAACCGACCACTGCGTGATCGTAAACAACACGATGTGGAATGACGGCACCTTCGGAAGCTCTGGGCTGGGTGAAATCCAAATCCAGTACTATGCCACCAACAACACCATCGAGAACAACATCGCCTATGCCACCACGACGGGATATCTCCTGTACGACTTCACTTCGAGTTCGCCGCAGCCGGCTGCGCTCGACTACAACCTCTACTACTCAACGGTAGGAGCCGCCAGCAGCCACTGGGACTGGCAAGGCAAGGCCATTACAGGCTTTTCCGCGTATAAGACTGCTTCAGCCCAGGACGCGCACTCCCAGTTTGCGGCTCCGCAGTACGTCAACATCACGACTGCGCCCTACAATCTGGATGTTCTGTCGACGTCGCCAGCAGTCAATGCGGGCACCAATCTCGGGAGCAGCACCGTCGGTGTTCTGGACTATGCTGGCAATCCGCGCGTCAATGGCAGCGGGCAGATCAACATCGGAGCCTATGAGCAGTGAGCTAGGCAGCAGAAGGTGAACTCGAGCTCCGGGCCGCCCGATGTCTGGGCGGCTTTTTCTTGAACCGCCCCACGTTCTGCACTCATGGTAGATTGTTGCGTTGGCTCCGATTTTACAGCTAGAGGTCTCAGTGCGGACAAAGCTTGGTACGTTGGTGGTTTTACTTCTATTTTGCTGCCACCTTTTGGCGTCAGACGTAGTAAGTGCGACCCGCTTTGGACGCCTTATCGATGGCAAGGGCAAAGTTTGGGCAAGGGCTGTCGTATTCGTACGGAACGGCAAAATCGAGAAGGTTGCGTCCGCTGACGAGGTGATCCCGCCGGGTACGACACTGATCGATCTTAGCCAATACACGGGAATACCCGGAATGATCGATGTGCATACCCACATGACCTACTGGTGGGACAGCACGACCGGGACACGTCCATGGGCGCAGCTCGGGCTGCAGCGTCCAGCCTTCCTGGTCTACATGGCGCAAGAGAACGCTCGCAAAACGCTGGAAACAGGCGTGACCACGGTTCGCGATCTTGGCTCCGGCGATTATGACGACGTTGTAATGCGTGATCTGATCAACCGAGGCGCTATGGTAGGTCCGCGAATGTTTGTCGCTGGATGTGGGCTGTCGGTGACCAGCGAAGCTTTTCACGCCGGCATGACACCGCAGTGCGGGCAAGCGGATGGTGTGCCGGAAGTCTTGCGTGCGGTCCGCGAACAGGTTGCCGCTGGAGCCGACGTCATCAAGATGTACGGCTCCACCGGAAGCGATCAGGACGTGACCGGGTTCCAGACCTACTCGTACGACGAAATGAAAGCCGCCGTTGACGCGGCGCACAAGTATGGGAAGCGCATCGCCATTCATTCGTATGGTCCGGATGGAGCGCGCGACGCGGTGCGAGCTGGAACCGATTCCGTTGAACACGCAATCGACCTTGATGATTCCGTGTTAGCCGACATGGCGACTCGCGGAACGTTCTACGTCCCCACCATCGATCACAACCGGTACTACGTCGAGTTCCGTAATGAGTACGGATACGATGAGAAGGCCGCCGTGCGGCTGAACGGCTATATCGAAAAAAATCTGGAAACTACACGGCGCGCGCATAAAGCAGGAGTAAAGATCGCTATGGGTTCCGACGCCGTGTTCACCATGTTCGGCCAGAACACGCGGGAACTAGCGTGGTTTGTAAAAGCAGGCATGACTCCCGCCGAAGCCCTTCAAACCGCCACGACGAACGCCGCAGCTCTCCTGGGCATGTCCGACAAACTTGGGGCCATCGCCCCCGGATACTTCGCCGACCTGGTCGCAGTAGAAGGCGATCCCCTCAGTGACATCAACGTTGCGATTGCAAAGGTGCGCTGGGTAATGAAAGACGGGCGAGTCGTAGTCGACCACAGCGTGAACTAAACCGCATGAGGCACCAGGTTCGCGTTCGCTGGGCGGCCCATTCCACTCTGCCGAGTTTTTGAAAAACTCTAAAAATTTGTCATTCCGAAACAGTTTCATCGTGAGGAATCTGCTCTTTGCGAAACTTAGCGCAAATTTAGGCTCAAGAAGTCACCGCGGACTTTGTCATTCTGACGCTGAACGCAGTGAAGCGGAAGAATCCCCGTGGGCCACCGACCAGGTGCCCCAGGTTCACGTCGTTCTTTGACGTTAACCTGGGCGCTGCTTGCACCGCAAGTCAACCTCTCTACCGATGGAGAAGCGGATCTCGCCTCGCTAAACTACTCTTTCGATTTTCTCGCTACAGGCGTTCCACTACTACCCAGGCTAACATTCAAAAAACGTACGTGAACCTGGGGCGCCCTTCCGCCCTGCCGAGTCTTTGAAAAACTCTACAAGTTTGTCATTCCGAAACAGTTTTATCGTGAGGAATCTGCTCGTGCTGGGCCTACTGCAAATTTTAGACTCCCGAACAAAATAAAACTGTCATTCTGAGCGTAGCGAAGAATCCCTACACCCCCGATCCGATTTCCACCGCCGAGAGGCATTCTCACCGCGCCCCTTAGGTAGTGCGGCGCTTAGCGCCGCAAAAAGCCGCCAAACTTCCGGCTTCAGCCGCCGAGGTGTCGTATTTCTGAAGCAAACTTGGCGCCCCAGGTTCGCGTTCGTTTTTTGAACGCTAACCTGGGCGGCTGTACACACGAAGAAT
>JANXUC010000101.1 GCA_025352065.1 Acidobacteriaceae bacterium
GGCGGATTTGGCCCAATCTGGCGCGCGGGCTGGAGACGCAAAACATCAATCAACTCTGGGTGGCCGACATCACCTACGTACGACTGCAGGAGGAGTTTGTCTATGTCGCCGTGGTCCTGGATGCGCACTCGCGCCGCGTGATCGGCTGGGCGCTGGCTCGGCATCTGGGGGCGAGTCTGGCCGTGGAGGCTTTGCGCATGGCACTGAGCGAGCGGCAACCGGCACCGGGTTTGATTCATCACTCCGACCGCGGCATCCAGTACGCTTGCGCCGACTATCTCACGCTGCTGACTGACTCGGGTGTGCACCCGAGCATGAGCCGGGTGGGCAATCCCTACGACAACGCTAAAGCAGAGGCTTTCATGAAAACACTCAAACAGGAACAAGTGCAGGGTCACGACTGGCGGGACCTGGACACTCTGCGCGCCGACCTGACCACGTTCTTCCAAATCACCTACAACCACGAGCGACTGCATTCCGCGCTCGGCTACCAAACCCCAGCCGCCTTCGAACAGCATCTAGCCGTGTCATCTTCCACGGGGGCTTCTACATCGAGGTGTGGGGCAAGAGGGCTAACCGCCCCCTCGCCCCACACCCCACTCCCCCGTTTACAATCGTCCCAGTAAAATACCTGTCCCTAGTTTCTCTGTCTCAGCCGAAGGGTGCAGTCCAGTTACATTACCAAATTCACAAATACAAAATTACACATTCGGGTGGAGTGGCCAATTCGGGGGATTGCCTCTGAGTGGGGGCTGTGATAGGTTTGCTGCAAGTTTTTACTTCCGAATTCGCAATCCCAACAGTCTGCGCTGTCGAATTTGTAGCCAATAAGCCCACAGTGTGAGACCAGGTAATTGCGAATTCTAGCGGTGGCCCCTAATGAAAGAAACGGTCGAAGCGGTCGAGACGGACGCGATGGAACGGTCGGCGGAACAGCCTGCTGAGCGCGAAGGCTTTGCCAACCGTAAACTCATCCGCCCTGTGCTGAATCGAGTGGAGCACGGGCAACACACGCCTGGAAATCAATCTGGCCAACATCAGTCTGGGCACCAAGGCCCGAACGGCTCGGGAAACCGGGGGGCGGGACTGAATCACGGTCCAAAGCACAATGCTAACCATGGGACGAATCACGTGTCGAATCTGACTCCGAACCACGCAGCGAGCCACGGACCGAATCATGGTGGTATACGTCCTGGAGCGGCGGGTGGGAAGAAATCGCCTCCGGCGGAGACGACGCACGCGGAGAATTTTTACTTTCAGAAGCAGATGCAGTCGAAGACTTCGATGGTGGTGGTGCTGCGGGACGGCGAGGAAGTCCACGGCGTCATCGAGTGGTACGACCGTAGCTGCATGAAGCTAAATCGGACGGATGGTCCGAATCTGATGATCTATAAGCCTTCGATCAAGTACATGTATAAAGAAGGCGAAGGGTCCTAGGGGCTTGCCCCTTTACTAGCTGCCAGGCGAACCTCCTGAGCCCTTAGAACTCAGCTGCCGTTCTTGAAGCTCTCCTACAGGGCCTGAAATCCATCAAGTCATTCCTTGTAACGCTAAGCAGAAAGCGCGCCGCTTTCACGCCAAAGCGGTAGAGACCGGTCACCCGCAGCGTTCCGCGCTCGGGACGTTTCGCATTTGTGGAACATTCATTTTGCTGTAATATCCTAATGATAAGTTTTGTGACGGGTACGTTCCTGAACTGATACTTCTCGGGCTTGCAAGCGGCAGTATTCGAATGGCCGACCAAAGCATGAGATCAAGAGCGACCCAGGAGGCGATTGTGAAAGGTCATCTAAGTGTTTCCGGATTCTTGAGTGGTATAGAGAATGGAATACAGGTTGGTTTCCGGCTTGTTCCCTTCCTACCTGTTCTTGTCGCTGTATTGCTGGGGTCAGCTTCGCTGGCGATAGCGCAAACAGAAACTGTCGTATATAGCTTCCAACCGGGATCGCTTCCCTACAGCGGAGTGGTTTTAGATGCGCAAGGCAATATTTACGGCACAACGTATGCGGGCGGAACTTCAGCGAATTGTACAGGTGGGTGTGGAACGCTGTTTGAAATAACTGCGGCTGGCAAAGAAATCGTACTCCACAATTTCAGAGGGGGAACGGATGGAGCGTCCCCGGTTGGCGCTTTATGGCGGGACGCTCAGGGCAATTTGTTTGGGACGAGCTTCTTCGGAGACGGCTTGGGGACTTGCCCGACAGGATGCGGGACAGTGTTTGAAGTAACTTCTGGGGGACACAAAAGAGTAGTCCACCGATTCCGTGGAGCGACCACCGACGGGTCAAGCCCTTACTCGAATCTAATCGCCGACGGCGACGGCAATCTCTTCGGTACTACCTCGGCTGGCGGCTCTTTCGGACGTGGAACGATATTCGAAATCACCGCGTTCGGTAAGGAGAAAGTGCTGTACAACTTTTCTGGGGGAACAGATGGAGGATGGCCGACAGCGGGGTTGATCCGAGATGCAAAGGGCAATTTCTACGGCACAACCTCCGGAGGAGGTACGCCGGTCGGCAAATGTTGGCAAGGTTGCGGCACAGTGTTTGAGTTCACTTCCGATGGCAGAGAAAGGGTGCTGTACAGCTTCACTGGGGAAAAGGATGGCTGGGCACCCTTCGCGAGGTTACTTCGCGATGCGCGAGGCAATCTTTACGGAACGACGATGGAGAACGGATTTAGCTATAACTGCTGGGACTGTGGCACGGTATTCGAGATCGCCGCCGACGGAACAGAGGAGACGCTGCACAGATTTCACGGAGTGCCGGACGGATGGGGACCCAATGGCGGACTTGTGATGGATAGGCAAGGAAATCTGTACGGCACAACGATTCTGGGAGGCAGGGCTGGCGGTGCTGGGTGCGGCACGGTCTTCGAGATAACTGGCGCTGGTCGCGAAAGGATACTCTATAGCTTTAGCTGCAGCGACGGGTCCGCCCCGTATGGCGATCTGGTTATGGATGCGCACGGTAGCATCTACGGCACAACTGCCTCGGGCGGAGCATACCAGTACGGCGGCACGGTGTTTCGAATTCAACCGTAATTGAGACGACCAAACGAGCGACGCGGACATTCTTGCCATCCCTTGGCAGGCCAACGTGTCCGCTCCAAGTCAGCCTACTACTCTTTCATTTTTGGCAGGACGATTCCCTGTTGGGATTGGTACTTCCCTTTCCTGTCGGCGTAGCTGACTTCGCAGACTTCGTCGGATTGGAAGAAGAGGATTTGGCAAAGGCCTTCGTTGGCGTAAATCTTCGCTGGCAGCGGCGTGGTATTGGAAATCTCCAGCGTTACGAAGCCTTCCCACTCGGGTTCGAAGGGCGTTACGTTTACGATAATGCCGCAGCGGGCATAGGTGGACTTGCCAACGCAGATGGTCAAGATGTCGCGCGGAATTTTGAAATACTCGACCGAGCGGGCCAGCGCGAAAGAGTTTGGCGGGACGATGCAGACATCGGACTGGATGGTCACGAAGGAGCGCTCGTCGAAATGTTTGGGATCGACGACTGTGCAGTTGACGTTAGTGAAGATTTTGAATTCGTCGGCTACGCGGAGATCGTATCCGTAGGAGGAGACGCCGTAGGAGATCACGCCCTGGCTGACCTGCTTTTCGGAAAACGGGTTGATCATGTCATGTTCGAGGGCGGTTTTGCGAATCCAGCGGTCAGACTTAATCGACATGTATCTCCTTGGTGTTTTTAGTCGCGAACCTCTGGGCCTAAAGCCCTGATATGTTGACAGCTCTTTGCGGCGCTGAAGCGCCGCACTACCTGATCCATTCCCAGTTCTTGCGCGGTGAAGCTCCGTACGGCCTCTTCCTTAGTTGGGAAACGCTCTTTCTGGCTGGGAGTTCGAGGGTGTCTCCCTATATTACGGGACTGCGGGTAACATTGACAATCGCCGCTATCTCCCTTAGCATCAAGTACTTGATGGGCCTTGTGCTGGAATCGTGGCCGCCTTCCCCTGCGGTCGCGCTGGAGAAAACCCGTGATTAAGCTGGATATCATTAACGAAGTAGTAACAAAAACCGGCATAACCAAGACCAAGGCCGAAGCGGCCGTGGAAACCGTGTTTGACGGCATGAAGAGAGCGTTGGCGCAGGGTGATCGGATTGAGCTACGGGGTTTTGGCGTGTTCACGGTCCGTCCACGGAAGACGGGGATTGGACGCAATCCGCGGACCGGGGCTGAGGTGTCAATTCCTCCGGGGAAGGCAGTGCGGTTTAAGCCGGGGAAAGAATTGCAGTCGATTGATTAAGTAGGCCTTTTAACCACAGAGGGGCACAGAGTCTCACTGGGGAATTGCAGAATCATGACGGCGGCCTCGGCTGCCGTTTTTGTTTTGTGCGGGAGTTTTGCTGGCGGATGGATTTTCGGTGCTAGCCAGCGAAGAGCAGATTCCTCGCTTTGCTTCGGAATGACAAATTTGAGGGTGCCGAACTTCGTGGAACAGAAAATAGCAATCGAGAGGCAAAAGTGGGCGAGCAGGAATGCGCGCCCCTACACGTGTGCGGATGATTCCCGGTTCTCACGCCCAGTAAGTGCGATCAAGCGTGCGGTATTGGATGGCTTCGGCGATGTGTTTGGTTTCCAGGTTGGGAACGGCTTCCAGGTCGGCGATGGTTCTGGCGACTTTTAGGATGCGGTCGTGGGCTCGGGCGCTTAGCCCTTGCTGGCTCATGGCGCGTTCTAAGAGATTTTCGCATTCGGGGGAGAGTTCGCAGTACACGCGCATTTGGCGGGGAGCCATTTGGGCGTTGTTGAAGATTCCATCTTTGACGAAGCGTTGTTGCTGGATATGTCTGGCACAGATTACGCGGTCGCGGATTTGTTCGGAGGATTCTGGTTCGACGCCGCTGCGCATTTCTTTGTAGTTTACGGCGGGGACGTCGATGTGGATATCGATGCGGTCGAGGAGCGGGCCGGAAATTTTCGAGATGTAGCGTTGAATCAGCGGCGGCGTGCAGCGGCATTCGCGCGAACGGTCATTGTGGAAGCCGCAGGGGCAGGGGTTCATGGCGGCGGCCAGCATGAATCTAGCGGGGAATGTGAGCGACATGGCGGCTCGGGCGATGCAGACAGTGCCGTCTTCCAACGGCTGGCGCATGACTTCTAGAACGCTGCGCGGAAATTCGGGGAGTTCGTCTAAGAACAGCATGCCGTTGTGGGCTAGGGAGACTTCGCCGGGTCTGGGGACTGCGCCGCCTCCTATTAGTCCGGCATCGGAGATGGTGTGGTGCGGGGCGCGGAAGGGGCGCACGCCGACCAAGCCTGCGCCGTGGTCGAGGACTCCGGCTACGCTGTGAATCTTGGTGGTTTCGAGGGCTTCTTCAAACGTGAGCGGCGGCATGATGGTGGGCATGCGCTTGGCTAACATCGTTTTGCCGGAGCCTGGAGGGCCGATCATTAGGATGTTGTGGCCTCCGGCGCAGGCGACTTCGATGGCACGCTTGGCGGTGCGTTGGCCGCGAACATCTTTGAAATCTACCGTAAATTTTTGGGCGTCGCGGAGTAGGGTGTCGGGCTCGAGCTTGAGCGGAGCGCGGTCCGAGTTCGTGTTCAGGAACGCGATTACGTCGACCAGGGAGTTGACGGGATAGACGTCAACGCCTCCGACCATGGCGGCTTCGCGGGCGTTGATTTGCGGGACAACCATGCGGCGAATTTTGCGCCCGCGGGCTTCGATGGCGATGGGCAGGGTGCCGCGAATGCCTCGGATGCCGCCGTCGAGAGACAGCTCTCCTACGAAGAGGCAGTCGTCGATGGCTTTGGGTTTGAGCCCGCCATAGGCTCCGAGAATGCCGAGGGCCATGGGAAGATCGAAGCCGGAGCCCTCCTTCTTGATGTCGGCGGGGGCAAGGTTGATGGTGATGTGGGTGGGCGGGATATCGTAGCCGCAGTTTTTGAGCGCGGAACGGACCCGGTCGCGGCTCTCGCGCACGGCGGCGTCGGGCAGGCCGACGGTGTGGAAATGGTCTTCGTTAGTCTTGATACCGGAAACGTCAACTTCAACTTCAATGATACTGGCGTCGATGCCGTAAACGGCAGCGCTCAGAGTTTTGTAGAGCAAAAGGCGCACCCCTGGCTGGGCTCGGGTGGAGACATGGAGAGCGTAGCAGGGGGTGGGGCTGGGCGTGAGGGTACTTTCGTAGGTAGCCCGCAAAACGCTCTTGATATGGTGTGTATAAAGTGTGTATCATAAAACCACGGCATGAGGCAGTTTTCGTATGGATAGCCGGGACATCATTAAGGCTTTGAAACGGGACGGCTGGTACGAAGTCAACCAAATCGGCAGCCATGTCCAGTTTAAGCATCCGTCGAAGAAGGGGCGCGTGACCGTTCCCCACCCTCGAAGAGATATGCCGATTGGAACACTGAAGAGCATTGAGAAGCAGGCGCAGATCAAATTGCGTTGATCGGGCTGAGAAACTGGAGAGCGATATGGAATACATCGCATATTTGCACAAGGACGGGAAATCCGATTTTGGCGTAAGCTTTCCGGATTTTCCGGGGTGCGTTACGGCGGGCAGGACGCTAGACGAGGCACGACGTTTGGCGGGGGAGGCTTTGGCGCTGCACATCGCGGGCATTGCGGAAGATGGCGAGGCAATTCCAGAGCCGTCCACGGTTGACGATGTGGCGAACGATCCTGCGATGAAGGGGGCGGTGGCGTTTCTGGTGACGGCGGATCTGGAGCGGACGGTGCGAGTGAACATTACGGCGCGGGAGAGTCAGATTGACGCCATTGACCGGAAAGCGCGGGAGGCGGGGATGACGCGGTCGGCGTATATGGTGCGGTCGGCGCTGGGGCGGGTGGGGAAGAAGGATGGGGTTCGGAAATAGAAGCGGGAGAGGAAATCGCGAAAAGACACCGGTCGGTGCAGTTATGAGAAACTTGTAGAACTAACGGGCTGTTCCTAGGTTTTCTGTCCCCAAGAAACCGCGACAAATGATTCGTTCAATCGCTCGATCCGAACATCTCGACAAAGATTCTCTCCGGTGCTAGGTAAGTTGGTCCGGCTGCAATCGTGTTGATAACACCGTCTGCAACAACCTCTTTGATCGAATTCCAAGCCATTTCGATAGCTTCCATTTGAGTCCGGAAATCATCTAGAGACACAGTGTCCCGGGCAGTGAAACTCTGGCGCGCAGCTTCTCGATCTCCGTCGAACCACCAGACTGCGATTCCTCGGCTCTGCAACAAACGGATGAGAGAAATACTGCTGGGCGGAAAGCCCCAGTCGATTACTGTGGGCCTCTTTTTAGAAAGCTTGCGAACAAAATCCTCCGGACTTGTCTTGAGCAATTCGATCAAGTCAAGTTGCGCTGGAGTACCTCGCCCTGAAAGCAACTCGTCAAAATCGAGATGATGAAACCCTTTTTCCTGCGTGAGCCACCTGGAATACGTTGTCTTTCCGGAACCCGGGATTCCGCACACAAGCGCACTAGCAGTCCCGCCTAAAACGTCCTTGCCCATGACTCAACTTGCCTTTAAGGACATAATCAACCCTCTTGATCCGCGAGAGTTACCTGAGAGATGATACCTTTTTTGCGACCGTCGTAACACCTTCGCCCTAACAAAAAGCTATCCGGTTTTCCTAACCGCCCGGTAGACTATGAGGGGAGGCGGCCATGAGATTTGCGTTCACTTTGCTCTTACTGCCAGGCTCCGCTCTTGCAGCAGACATCAAGTCTCTGGTTATCCACTCCACCGTGCCGTTCCAACCTAACCGCGCGCAATCCTGCTCCATCCTCACAGGCAATCCACCAATCGAAGGCGGCGCTAAGGTCAAGGTTGAGATGTACTGTTCGGAACGCACGGACTTCGATCCATCCGGCATTCTCAACAAGGACTATCCATACACGCGCATCTGCAGGGTGTCCTTAGATGCCTCCGCGACGAAAGAGTTTCACGCGCCAAAAAAGTGGAAGGTCGATCTCTTTTGTCAGGCCCGAGAGGAAGTCCGATGTCAGCTTCGCTAGACTCACCGGGGAAATTCGCGCAAACGGTCGTTCCCTGGTTCCAGGCTAGGAGCCGGGTGTCCCGGCCTTCGTTTTTTTGAAGGCTGGGGAATCGATGCTGCCTGTTCCTGACGAGCGAGTACCCTTCAAAGCACCCGTTCCACCGCCATTGCCACCGCATTCCCTCCGCCTAGACACAGCGCAGCTATGCCTCGTTTAGCGTCCCGGCGGATCATTTCGTAGAGGAGCGTTGTTAGGACTCGGGCACCGCTGGCTCCTATGGGGTGCCCTATGGCGACTGCGCCTCCGTTAACGTTGACTTTGCTGGGGTCGAGACCTAGCTCTTTCATCACGCCTAGCGCCTGGGCCGAGAAGGCTTCGTTGAGTTCGTAGAGGTCGACGTCTTCGTTTTTCCAGCCTGTCTTTTGCCAAAGCTTTTGGACTGCGGTGACCGGGGCTAGCATGACCCACTTGGGTTCTACGCCGCTGGTGGCTTGGGCTACGATGCGGGCCATCGGGTGGGCACCTAGTTCTTTGGCGCGGGCGGCACTCGTTACTACTACGGCGGCGGCTCCGTCGTTGACCCCCGGGGCGTTGCCTGCGGTTACTGTGCCATCCTTCTTGAAGGCGGGCTTGAGGGCGCGGAGGCTCTCGATGCTTGTGTCTTCTCTCGGGGACTCGTCTTTTGAGAACAGAATAGGTGGATCGGTCTTCTTTTTGCCGGGGATTTCTACTCCGACGATTTGGGAATCGAAACGGCCTTCTTTGATGGCCGCTATGGCTTTTTTGTGCGAGTTCACGGCGTATTCATCCTGCTGTTCGCGGGTGATGCTGTGCTTTTCGGCTACGTTCTCTCCGGTGATGCCCATGTGGTAGTTGTTGTAAATGTCCCAGAGGCCGTCGTTGATCATGGAATCGATGAGCTGGCCGTTGCCGAGGCGGTAGCCTTTGCGGGCGTTGGGGAGAAGGTAGGGGGCGTTGGTCATGGACTCCATGCCTCCGGCGACTACGATGCTGGCGTTGCCGGTTTGGACGGCTTGCGCTGCGAGGGCGACCGCTTTCAGGCCGCTGCCGCAGACTTTATTGATGGTCATGGCGGCAACTGCGTTGGCGAGGCCTCCAAAGAGGGCGGCCTGGCGGGCAGGATTTTGGCCGAGACCGGCGGGGAGGACGTTGCCCATGATACATTCGTCGATCTGTTCTGGTTTTAGATTAGCGCGCTTCACGGCTTCGCGAACGACTATCGCTCCGAGCTGCGTGGCGGTAATTTCCGAGAGCGATCCTTGGAACTTTCCGACCGCTGTACGGACGGCGGAGAGGATTACGGCATCTTCATTTGGCATGTTAGGACTCCTTTTATGAGTGCAGGGTAATTATATTTTGAGTACGGGGGGAAAAGCGATTCCTGGCGCGATGGGGGGCGAGTTGTGGTGCTGAGAAAACATTGACTGCGTGAAATCCGCGCCGTTCTTGGCTCTTGCGTGATTTAGTTGCGCGTTTTTGCAACTGATGTTTAAGAGAGGGGCCTACATGTGACTTTGGTACTTGGTAAGATGTGCGCGGATACGTCATTTTCTTCTTGACTTCGTTTTTGCGTGAAACTATACATCAAGTAGTTGCAACAAAAGACCGTTGCACATTTTTCCATGACACATGGAAGGGAGAACGTTCAAATGGCAACCAAAAAGAAAGCTGCAAAGAAAAAGGCAACAAAGAAAAAGCACTAGGCAACAGTGCTTTGTGGTAACGAACTAAACTGAGGGACGCGAAAGCGTCCCTTTAGTTTTTTGCAAATGAAACAAGAGCTTGACCTCATTGACCCCTGGGGGCACAGGCTCCACGGAGGAAGCACAGGGCTTAGTGCTTTGTGGCG
>JANXUC010000122.1 GCA_025352065.1 Acidobacteriaceae bacterium
AAATTCTCCGAGGAGCATGGCCTAGAAGCCATCCTCAAGGTTGGCTCTAACCTTGGCATAATTCTAGGCAGACAGAAGGTTGGGAGTGTCAGCGAGATGTCATGTTTTCGTCAAAACTTGTGCGGTCTTTTAGAGAGTCCATCTTTGCCAATAGTGTGGTCGTGAATCCTGCCGAGGGGCGTGTCCGCGATCACAGCCCTGCGGTATCGGAGTCACTGATTGTTCACCCCGATAAGCCTATCGTGAGGATGCTCAACCGTGTAACTCGCGAATCGTCTCCTGGGACCCCAGCTTTGCGGGTCACACAAAATTCACAAAAAGGAGAATTGTCATGTTTGCTCGATTTGTTGAATTTATCCCCAAAATGGAAAAGAAAGAAGAGCTCGTCAAGGTAGTCCGCAACGAAATTCTGCCGATCCTCAGAAAACAGCCGGGATTCCTGGAAATCATTCCCCTGTTCCCAGAGACCAAGACCGAAAAGCTGGTTACCATTACGTTCTGGAGCGAGAAAACGAATGCCGAGCGCTATGAGCGCGAAATCTTCCCGAAAGTAGAAGAGATTCTGAAACCTTATGCAACCACTCCCGTCACCTTCAAACACTACAACGTGGAGACCACGCTGTGCGAGCACTTCGTTTCGGCGCTTGTAGCCTAAAGCCTAGGCTAGGCGTTCGGGCCGGAGCAGTGCGCATGCTCCGGCTCTTTCTCTGGCTAGAAAAGAACTTCAGAAATTGTGTTTTTAGGTAGGGCATGATTTCAGTCGTGCCATTAGACTGGCCGAGAACGTGGGCTTAGCCCCTGAGGTCCGAGTCTAGGTTTCTGGAGTTGGAAAGGAAAGGAAAGGGAAAGACTCTTCAATCCGTTTGTCCCGAACTGCCCGCACGTTTTCTGCTCCATCCAGGATATAAGTTCGTGATCGAATACGTCGCTCCAAAAAACGCGTGCCTATGCGGCCCACCCGAGGTTATTCCAGTTTCAAACCCTCCGTCCACCACAAGTCGCGGAGTCACGGCGTATGTCAGCGCCCACAGCGAAGAAACGAACTTGGGTGTGGATGCATTCAGCTGAGTATCGCCATAAAACTCGCCCGTAAACTGCAGCTTTCCGCGAAGCGCACGCGAAAATGCCAGGTTGAGTTGCTGATTCCTGTCAAAGCCCGATCCGCCAGGACGCCCAATCAAAAACTCGGTCGCGTTGAAGTCGAAATGAATCTTCGCAATATCTTTACTCACCAGCAAAGTAAAAGAGTGATCCACTCTCCCCGATCCCAACCCGTCCGCGAAGCTGGCCGAAGGAATCTTTACGGCATAACCAAACGCGACAGTCGGCACCAGCTTCGTTTGCTTATAGACCCGAACCTGCGGACCCAGCCAGTTATCGCCGATACCGCGATGCGTGCCGCTAGCATCAGTCTGCGAAATAAATGACGTCGTATTCCAGCGCAGCTCAACGTCGCAGAGCATTCCAAACTTAAGCAATCCGCCGACCGACGTTTGCCGCGCCCCATTGTCCGGCCAGAACCGGTCAAAGCCGTATTCCAACTCTAAAACGCCGTATTGCGAAATATCCGCCGGATTCGCGACGGTAGGCCGATTCGGATTCGCCGCCATAGAATCGGCATAGCACCCAGTTTGTTTCCCCATCCACTGTGCGGACGCCGCTGCGCCGCAGCCGAAACACACAACTAAGGCCACGCCAAGGGATGCAACCCATGGGGACCAGTTCGGCCACCAGACAACTCTCCTCCTAAACAAAGCAAGCAACATCCACCCCACCCTCCAGCGTGCTGAGTTTAGCAGGAAGGGACCGACAGGACCCGCACGGAAGGCCACCCTCACGTGACCAGCGTCACAGCGCTGAGTGCCTTCCTGCGCTAACTTGTCCTGTTCCACCCTGTTTTCGAGAGAAGGCGAAAAGGAGGTTAGCAGCCTCAAACCCGGAAGGCAATCGCGTGGTTGCTCTATAATTTGTGCAAATGCAGTATTTGATGCTCGGGGCAACTGGGTCAAAGGTTTCCAAGATTGGATTGGGGACGGCTTCGTTTGGTTTGGAGCGGTATGGTATTCCGATTCCGGGCGAAGAACCTGTGGATACGGTCAGCGCAATCAAGATCCTTCGCATGGCGGCAGAGGCTGGGATCAATCTTTTCGATACGGCTCCTGGATACGGACGTAGCGAAGACTTGCTGGGGCAAGGGCTGGCCTCCCACAAGGACTGCATCATTGCCACGAAGGTGCCTATCCCTGAAGGCATCGCGTATGTTCCATATAAAGAACTTGAGCGAATCGTCAACGGTGCGCTGGATGCGAGCCGGCGGGCGCTGCGCAGGGACGTGCTGGATATCGTTCAAATTCACAACGCCACCATTCCCATGCTGCGGGAAGGGAAGTTGCTGGACTGCCTCGAAGTGGCACGAGCGGCGGGCAAACTGCAGTGGATTGGGGCATCCGTTTATGGGCCGGAGGCCGCTTTGGCGGCGATTGGGACGGGAAGAATTCAGGTATTGCAGCTGGCGGTGAACTTGCTCGACCAGAGGATGTGCGGGCGAGTGTTGCCGGAAGCGACGAGGCAGGGAATGGGGATTCTGACGCGTTCAGCGTTGCTGAAAGGGGCACTGACTCGGCGGGCGCTATGGCTTCCTGAAAATCTGCGGCCCGTGGCAGAAGCGAGCGCATCCGCGGTGAAAAGACTGGAGACGACTTGGCAAGAATTGCCTGCGGTAGCGTTGCGTTTTTGCTTGTCGCTGCCGGCGATACAAACAGTACTGGTGGGCGTAAACCGGGAATCGGAACTGCGAGATTCCCTGGCGGCGGAAGCTGCGGGTGCTTTGCCGGAGGAAGCGTTAGAGGCAGCTCATTCCTTGGCTCTCAATGACGAGCAGTTATTGAATCCGAGTTATTGGCACCTGGAAGAAAGCGATCTTGCGACGCATGGGCCAGACTCTGGCATAGCGGATGCCCCAGGGTAAGTAGAGGGCGCCTCCACGGATGGAGCGACGGCTAGATCACTTTGTTGATGTCTTTGCTTTCCAGAATCCGCTTTGAGATTCGACGTTTCGCAATGGAAAGCATGGCGCAGCCAATTTGTTCAGTGTTGGTGACGAGGCCTGGGAACATTTTGCGCAGGAGCGGGAGTATGAGTTTGGTCAGGGTGTAAAGGATTCGGTAGGACGTGGTTCTGGATTGCTCGCCGTGCGAGGGTTCGATGGTTGCCGGGCGAAAGACATAGCCTCGGAATGGCAGGCGCAAGATGGCATTTTCTGCCTTGCCTTTGGTGCGTGCCCACATAACTCTGCCCTTTTCAGAGCGATCGGCGCCAACGGCGGAGACGAAGATGAGAGTCATTTTCGGATTGAGGCGAGCTAGTGTTTCCGCAGCGGCGACGGGGATTCCGCAAGTCACGCGCTCGTATTCGGGTTCGGTCATTCCGGTGGAGGTTACTCCTAGACAGAAGAACCAGGCGTGGATGTTCGAAAGACTGGTCTCAATGGTCGAGTAATCCCACAGATTAGGGTGCACGAGTTCGTGGAGTTTGGGGCTGTCAATGCCGGTTCTATTTTGGCCCGCGCTGCGGCCGATGGTCAGGACTTGCTGTGCCTCGGGGTCGCGGAGGCATTCGCGGAGGACGCCTTGTCCGACCAAGCCGGTGGCTCCGAAAATTAAGGTGTTCATGCGATGAGCATAGCAATTTCTTTGACTACGGGGACCCCATATCGCAGGAGAGAGAGGCGCACTGAGGGAATGGCGAGTAGAAATCTCGTCCTGCCAAGCCTTGCTACACAATCTCCCCGATTGACTCAGAAAAGCTGCCAGCGTAGGCTTAATCTCAATGGTTGGTGCTTCCACTGCGGTGACCACCGCCCCGTCGTGTTCCGTCTCAAGAGAGTGTATTTTGTTTGCGCTGCGCGCTTGGGCGAGTAGGGGTGCTCGTTCGATACATCCAACGGCTACTCAACCGAGACTAAGACCCTTACACGAGAATTCATGAAGCGAAATATTGAGATTGGTTCGAATATCGAGACTTTGTTTGGCACGCGAGATGAAAACTTGCATGTGTTGGAAGATGGACTGAACGTCACCATTCACCTGCGGGCCAACGGCGTTGAGCTGGAGGGCGCAGGGAAGGATATCGCACGCGTCGAGCAGGTATTTACCGACTACGATCATTTGCAACGTTCGGGGATCCAATTAAACAACGGAGACTTGGGCAGCATGCTGCGGATGCTGGTGGCGGATCCGTCGGCAACGTTGCGGGGGCTCGTGGAAACCGGGAAGCAACGCTCTCTCGGCCGTAGGATGGTGCAGCCGAAGACTCCGAATCAGCGGAAATATCTGGATGCCATCGAGCAGCATGACATGGTGTTTGGCATCGGTCCGGCTGGCACGGGGAAGACGTATTTGGCGGTGGCGATGGCGATCTCCGCGCTGCTGGCGAAGAAGGTGAGTCGCATTATTCTGGCGCGTCCGGCGGTGGAAGCTGGGGAGCGTTTGGGATTCCTGCCGGGGACGTTGCAGGACAAGATTGATCCCTATTTGCGTCCTTTGTATGACGCGCTTTACGACATGCTGGACGCGGAGAAGATTGAGCGGTATTTGGAAAAGAATGTGATTGAGATTGCTCCAATTGCGTTTATGCGCGGACGCACGTTGAATGATTCATTTGTGATCCTCGATGAAGCCCAGAATACGACGACTGAGCAGATGAAGATGTTTGTGACGCGTCTGGGATTTGGGTCCAAGGCCGTGATTACCGGGGACATCACGCAGATTGATTTGCCGAACGCTAAGCGCAGCGGGCTGTTGGAAGCGGCGGAGGCGTTGAAGTCTGTCGAAGGACTGACGTTTGTTTATTTGGATGAGACTGACGTGGTTCGGCATCATTTGGTGCAGAGGATTGTGCGGGCTTACGATTCATACAAGTTGCAACAGAACGAGCAGCTGTCGCTGGGGTTTCAGGCGAAGCCGGGAACTGCGGCGAAGCCAGGTGCAGCGGTGAAATCAAACGGCGAAGTCGTTGCGACTCCCGCTGCCGGGTCTGACCCGCCCGTTCGAGAGTAAAAGCTAGTAAGCTTTGCGGGAGGGCTTTGGCCCTCCTGTTTTCTTGTACGGCCTGTTGCTTGAGATTGGGCGATCAAAGATTTGCATGGTGACTGTGAAGAAGCGCGTCCCTGGAATCGAAGAAGCGATATTGGAGCGCTTTGTGCGGCGGGCTTGCCGTGCTGTGAAGCTGGCAGGCGCGGTAGATGTTCTAATTACAAACGACCGCGAGATGCAGATACTGAATAAGCGGTATCGCAGTGAAGATGTGACGACGGATGTGCTTTCCTTTCCTGCGGCGCCTGGATTGCCCGGGAAGCTAGCAGGGGATCTGGCCATCTCAGCGAATATCGCGAGCGGCAACGCCAAGGACTTTGGGCATGAAGTAGTGGAGGAAATTAAGATTCTTATTTTGCATGGAGTGCTGCATCTGGCGGGATACGACCATGAGCGGGATAGCGGGCAGATGGCACGTAAAGAGCGGCGCTTGCGGGCAGAGTTGGGTCTGCCGATGACACTGATAGACCGAACGGGCGAAGAGCCGGGAGGGCGCAAGCGATGAGCATTGTGCTCATTCTAGTTTTCGTGATGTTGCTGTTCTTGCTGACGCTGGTCTCCTATGTAGACCGGTTGTACGCGGAGATTGGCAAATTTCTTTCTCGCGAATTCCAGAACAATATTGATTCGTTCGAACAGCTGGTGGAACCGCGTCTGGGAATCAGTCGAGACCGAGCGCGTCTGGCGGTGGCGGTGTGGGTGCAGCTGATCACGGCGACAATTTCTTTGATTGTGGGCTATACGTTATTCGGAGAAAACTCCTGGAGCTCGCACGAGATCGCCGAAGCCGCCGTTTTGATTGTTCTAATTGTCGTGATCTTTAATCGATTGCTGCCGTTTGTTCTTTTTGCGCGAACGGAGGGTCGGTGGCTCAAGCGGTGCGGACTACTGCTGCGATTTCTGATTTATTTGAGTTTGCCGGTCACGCTGGTGCTGGGGTTTGCGCAGTCGGTTACAGCCTTGACCAAGGCGCATGCGGATGAGCAGCCGGAAACCCAAGCGCAAGCCGTGGACGCGCTGATTGAAGCTGGTCAGGAAGAGGGCATTCTGCAGGAAGAAGATCGGCACCTGATCCAGTCTGTGGTGGAGTTCGGCGAGAAGACGGTGCGGGATGTTATGAAGCCGCGTCCTGAGATGATGGCGGTTCCAGTGACCACGACCGTCGAGCAGTTTGTGGATTTGCTGAAAGCCAAGCCATTTTCACGGGTGCCCGTGTATGAGGGGTCGATTCACAACATTAAAGGGATTCTGAGTGCGCAGGATGTGCTGCAAGTTTCGGATAGCGAAGCCTCGACGCGGACGGTGGACACGATCATGCGGACGGATGTCCATTTTGTGCCCGAAACGCGACGCAGCAACGAGCTGCTGCGGGAAATGCAAAAGAACAATATCCGCATCGCCATCGTTGTGGACGAGTACGGGAGCGTGGCGGGCCTGGTAACCATCGAAGACTTGGTAGAAGAAATTGTAGGCGAGATTCACGACGATCATGATGCGCACACTGACGTGGAGCGCGAAAGCGATTCTTCCTACGTGGTGCTGGGAAATACGGATGTGGACCGGCTGACGGAATTGTTTGGTGAGCGGCCCGAAGGCAAGGAAGCTGCTACGGTTGCCGGATTGGTGAGCGAACTCGCCGGACATATTCCGCAACGGGGCGAAGTAATAAAAGACGCGGGGTTGAGGTTCGAAATTCTGGAAGCCACTGACCGCCGGGTGGAGCGGGTGCGTATCAGTTCGATTCAGCCGCCGGATATGCATTTGAGCTTAGAGCAGGCGGGTAGCGAGTGATACTGCTTAGACGTTGCAAAGAAAGAACAGTTTAATTCTTTATGTCATTTAGGTCTGGTTTTGTTTGTATCCTCGGAAAACCGAATGCTGGGAAATCTACTCTCCTGAATGCACTGGTGGGTGAGAAATTGGCTATTGTCACTCCCAAGCCGCAGACGACGCGTAATCGCGTGCAGGGCATCCTGAATATTCCCAAAAAGAAAGGGCAGGCGGGAGCGCAGGTCATCTTTATCGATACGCCAGGTGTCCACAAGGCAGCATCATCGCTGGGCAAGCAAATGATGCGGGAAGTGCATGGGGCGCTGGAAGGTTGCGATCTGATTTATTGGATTTGCGACGCAACGAAGAAGCTTGAGGAGGGGGATCAAGCGATTCTGGAGATGGCGAAAAAATCCAGAACGGCAGTGTTTTTGCTACTGAATAAAGTGGATCTGTTGGACAAGCAGAAGTTGCTGCCCGTTATCGAACGGTTTAGCGAGTTGCACAGCTTCAATGAAATCATCCCAATTTCGGCACTTCGGAAAGATGGTATTGATCGCCTACGGGAGGCGACCGTGGAGATATTGCCGGAAGGGCCGCGTTACTTTCCCGAGGATGAAGTCACCGACTTGCCGGTGCGCTTCATGGCCGCCGAAGCTATTCGTGAGCAGGTATTGATGGCGACGAAAGAGGAAGTTCCGCACTCAACCGCCGTAGTGATTGAACAGTTTGAGGAAGGTAAGCGCCTGACGAGAATTTCGGCTGCAATTTTCTGCGAGCGCGAAGGGCAGAAGGCGATTCTGGTTGGCAAGGGCGGCCAAATGCTCAAACTGATCGGAACCAAGGCGCGCCTGGAGATCGAGAAACTGGTGGAGACCAAGGTATTTTTGGCGTTGTTTGTGAAAGTGCAGGCCAACTGGCGAGATTCCGACCGATTTGTCGATGGACTGGACTGGCGACGGCAACTTGAAGGATTGACAGGAGTTGCGAAGGAACCCACCCCAACGGAGGCTAGAGTGCCAGCCAAGAAAGCCCGTCGGCGGCAGGTAACCAAGACTAGTGGTCGTGGGTAATTTGCCGTATGGGTAACGGATGTCTAGAATCTAGAAGTGGATTTGTGCATCCAATTACGCTCAGGACCTAGAGTTTTGGTTCGATCTATTTCGAGGTCTCATGGCTAAGAAATTGCCAACGGGTAAAAACGGCAACGGCAACGGAAAGCACTTCACGCTGAAGCTGGACGTGACTTTGCCAGCGCAGCGCGATGCCGTAGACCCCGTTGTACAGCAAATTATGGCGGAAGTGCGCAAGACGCACTGCGGTTCCGGCAAAGAAGACGATATCGAATTAGCGCTGTCCGAGGCGCTTGCCAATGCGGTTGTGCATGGATGCAAGTGTGACCCTTCGAAGACGGTCGAGTGCTGTTTGGTGGGCGACGACAAGCGCGGACTAGTCATTGTTGTGCGTGACCCCGGGCCAGGTTTTGATCCTGCCGTGGTGCCTCCTCCGACGGCGGAGGAAAATATCTATTCCGACCATGGGCGTGGGATTTATCTCATCAACCAACTGATGGATGAAGTGCAGTTCCACAAGAATGGAACTGAGATACATATGATCAAGCACTAGACATCTGCAGGCCTATTCCTTCACAGCAATTCCCAGACTCTTCATTTTGCGGTAAAGGTGGCTGCGCTCTAGTCCGAGAAGTTCGGCTGCGCGAGTAACGTTGCCGTGGTTTTCATCGAGCTTTTTCAGGATAAAGTCATGCTCATAGGCGGCGCGAGCATCGTGGAGCGTTGTGAAGTCTCCGCTGGCGCTGCGCCGAACGTTTTCGCGGTAGACGAGCGGCGGCAGGTGTTTGCGTTCGAACTTCGTCACAGCCGGGTTCATGATGACGATGCGTTCAATGACGTTGCGTAGCTCGCGAATGTTGCCGGGCCAGGAATAGCGCAGAAGCACGTCAATGGCGTCGTCGGTGATCTCGCGAGAGCGGCGGCTGTAGGCGGAAGAAAATTCCTTCATAAAATGCCGCACGAGCAACGGGATGTCCTCGCGGCGTTCTCGCAGGGGCGGCACAAAGAAGGGAATCACGTTGAGACGGTAGAACAAATCTTCGCGAAAATTCCCGCGCGCGATTTCTTCCTCCAGGTCCTTATTGGTGGCGGCGACAACGCGGACATCTACCACGACGGCAGTCTCGCTGCCCACCGGCGAAAAACGTCCCTCATCCAAAGTCCGCAAGACTTTCGATTGAGTGGTCAAGCTCATGTCGCCCACTTCGTCGAGGAAAAGAGTGCCGCCATGGGCTCTCTGAAATTTTCCTTCTTTATCGAACGGAGCGCCTGAGAATGAGCCTTTGCGGTGACCGAAGAGTTCGCTTTCGATCAGTTCTTCAGGAATGGCAGCGCAATTCAATTCGACGAACGGACCCTCCTTGCGGAGGCTCTGCGCGTGGATGGCATGTGCCACGAGTTCTTTGCCCGTGCCGGACTCGCCATAAATTAAGACGCGCCCGTTGGTAGGTGCCATCAAAGCGATTTGCTGACGCAACGCTTTCGTCGGAATGCTTTCTCCGACCACGACGCTGCGCGTTACGGCCTGCTTGCGGAACTCACGATTTTCTTCACGCAGGCGTCGGGCGTCCACGGCGTTCTTGATGACGATGAGAGTTTTATCCAGCGAAAGAGGCTTCTCGAGGAAGTCGAAGGCCCCGAGTTTCGTGGCTCGAACCGCCGTCTCGATGGTGCCGTGGCCTGAGATCATTACTACTTCAGGCGCATTTTCCAGTTCGCGAATTTTCTGCAAGGTATCTAGACCATCTGCGCCGGGCAGCCAAATATCCAGGAGGACAACATCGAAGGCTTCCTTCCGGATGGCGTCAAGGCAGGCCTCGCCAGATTCCACGGCCGAGGCTACATAGCCTTCCTCGCCCAACACCTCCAGCAGCGTCTGCCGGATGCTGGCTTCATCGTCGACAATCAGGATGTTAGACATGTTGAGGTGGTGCCGGTGGGCTCACAACTTCGGGAGCAACGGGCAATTCGATGATAAACCTTGCACCCACCGGACTGTTTTCTTCTACACGAATTGATCCGTGGTGATCTTCAATAATTCTGCTGACAATTGAGAGGCCGAGGCCGGTCCCTCGCTGTTTTGTAGAAAAGTAAGGTAGGAAGAGTTTCTCCTTTGCATCGCTAGAAACGCCATGTCCGGTGTCCGAAATCGTGATTTCGACCACGTCTCGGCTGGGAACAACGGCGGTCGCAATGCGAATCTCTCGCAGATGAGAGTTCTCCATTGCTTCGGCGGCGTTGTCGATCAAATTTGCCAGCGCACGCTTCAAGGCTTCCGGATCGGCTAGCACCTTGGGCAGATCCACCGGCAAATCCCAGTGGACGCGTATGCCCTGCAGTCGGCCATCAAACATGGCGAGCGCGCTGGCAACAATCTGATTGGCGTCTGCGAGTTGGGGTTGCGCAGTAGGAAAGCGCGCCAGCGTGGCAAACTCGTCGACAAGTGTCCGCACGGTGTCCACAGCGCTAGAAATAGTTTCCGAGCTGCCGCGGATCGCTGCCAGTGAGGCTTCGTCAGGAGGGCTGCCGCGCTCCAAGTGACGGCGAATACGCTCGGCGGAAAGAGCGATCGGGGTGAGTGGATTCTTGATTTCGTGCGCGACGCGGCGTGCCACTTCGCGCCATGCGGCTTGTTTCTGCGCTTGCAGCAAGTCGGACAAATCTTCAAAAACCAGCACATAGCCGAGCCTCTGACCTTGATAGTCGAGTGTTGCTACCGTCACAGCCAGGTTGAGTGGCCTGCGGTTCGTGACAAACTCCAGTTGCATGGTGGCCGTTCCCATGCGTTCCGCACGCCGAATGAGAGGATTAATTTCCTCCATCGCGTCGCTGGGAAGTATTGTGCCAAGTGTGGTGCCTTGGAAGAGGGAGACGGACGGAGCCTCGGCGCTCTCGGAACGCATCATGCGAGCAAAGGCGTGGTTGACTTGCCGAATTATGCGTTGGGCGTCCAACGAAACTAGTCCCGTGGGAATACTTTCGACGATCGTTTCAATGTAGCGGCGCCGGCGTTCGAGAGCGGAGTTGGCGTCGGCCAGCTCCCGGCTTGATGTTTCGATCTGGAACCGACTGCTTTCGAGTTCCGTGGCCATGCGGTTAAACGAGCGTACCAGGTCTCCCAATTCGTCGGCGGCCGTAACGTCAACTCGATAGTCGAGCTGTCCTCGCGACACAGCTTGCATGGCCTCTCCCAGTGCCTCCACTGGGCGGGTTACGAGCTTAGCGACAAACATGGCCAGCCAGATCGAAGCAAAGAGGACGAGCATGGTGATGAGTAAAAGGAGCCCCATGTAGGTTCGCCGAACCAATTTACGTTGGCGACTGAGTTCGAGGTAGCGCTGCTGGCTCTCGTCGATTTGCTGCACGGTGCGAGAAAAATCTGCCGGAAGGGGCATGCCAACTAGGATGAGCCCCTGATCGCCCACGGCTGCGTTTGCCAGAATGTAGTCCGCCTCGCCCAGATGAAGATGAGGCGGAGGCGCAGCCGGATCAGCAGGGAGAGGAATCTGAATGTTCTGAAACGGCCATGAAACCGGAAGATTCAAGCTTGTCCGGAGTGTTCCTTTGCTGACGGCCACCGCGAAGCCGCCTTGAAGAGTGGTCTCGTGTCGGCGAAGTTCTTCGAGAGCAGCGGAAAAATCACCGGTTGCGAACGAACGCTGTACCTGCGCGGAGGCAGCGATCGACAAAGCCTCCGAACGCGCGTTTTGGACGGCATAGGTGGAGAGCAGCGAAGCTACACGCTGCGTGTCCTGACGAACTTCCTCAATGGGGCTCGAAAACCATTTATCAATGGAACGATTGAGCAAGAGATAAGCAAAGCTGAACTGCGCAATCACCGGGAGCAGCGAAAGCAGCAGGGCCATCAGCACCATCCGGGCGCGGAACTTCGAGCCCAACACGCCAAGCTGGCGATCTCCGTAAATCTTGAGCAGATTTCGCCCCAACACAAACGTGATGGCCAGCAGGAGGAGAAAAATGAGCAGGGAAAGGGCCGCATATCCTAGCTCGTTGCTGCCCGGTTGAATGAATTTCAGGTTGAAGGCTGTCTGCGAGATCGATACCGCGAACAGTAGAAACGTGCCGATGGCCAGCCACAGCAAGGCCCAACGGCGGCGCGGCGGTTCGGCGCGATTTGGAATTTGTGCGGGCAAAGCGCGAGTCTTGGAGGGCCCTCCGAACGCGACTTGATTATAGCGGCTTCAGCGAGCGCGCCTCCAATCGCACATTTTAGAGCTGCGATTCGAGAAACTGGCCCAACGGGCATTGGTCGCAGAGAGGCTTTGATTTGCGACAATAGTTCTTACCTACTTCCACAATCAGAGCGTGCATTTCGTTGAAGGTCTGCGCGGCGCGCGGTCGAAGCGCGGAACTCAAGGCTGATGGAGGATGCGTAGGCGTCCAAAGTGGCTCAAGTGGCGAGGCGTGCATGCTAGCTGGAATAGCGTCCGTGCCAGCTATTGGTGTCAACGCCTGCTCGAAGAGCCATCGAATCTCTTCGTAATGCGCGTCTGCGGCAAGGATGCTGTGTCGCTCCACGATTCGCCGGGCGTAAGCATCGACCACAAATACTGAGTGATTGCCACCGTAAAGCAGGATGGAATCGGCGGTCTCCGGCCCGATCCCTTTCAGGCCAAGCAACCCGGCTCGCAGCGTCTCGCCAGGCTCTGCGTACATCCGTTCGAGCGAGCTGCCATAGCGCTCGTCAAGAAACTGCACGAAGAGTTTCAACCGCTCACTCTTCTGGCGGAAGTATCCAGCCGGACGAATCAGCTGTTCTAAATCCCGCAATGCAATCATGCGAATAGCATTAAGGCTCAAAGCATCCGCCGTTCGCAGGTTATGGAGCGCTTTCTCTACGTTCGTCCATGCCGTGTTCTGTGTCAGGAAAGCGCCGACAATCATTTCGAAGGGGGACTCTGCAGGCCACCAGTTCTGCGGACCCCACGCACTGTCAAGAGTCTGGTAGAAGCGCCGAATTTGCTGCTGCGCCTCTCGATCCCCTATTTTCGCGCTCTCCGGAGGGGGTCGAAAAGGCGATTTATGCCGTTGGGGCACGATTCGATGGCGTTGAGTCATTGCGCCGATGTTACCAAGGTTGCCGCCCAAGAAGTGTGGACAGAGGGTGAAAAATGCAAAAAACCCCTAAAAAACGAACCTGCGGGCACCTATAGCACCGGGTGCGCCCCATGCCATGCCGGTACAAGTACCAAAGTTACAGGCGCGGTAATCGATCTTGGTTGACAATTTGTGTCAACGGAACCAAAACCGTGGCTGCATCTCCCTCGCAGGCATGGGCTTCCGTTGAGTAGTCCGGTTTGCGTCAATTCTAGTTCCAAGTCATACAGGAGTCTGCAAATGTCACAACGGCTGGGCGATCTTCTGGTCAAAGAAAAGATCATTTCCCAGGAACAATTGCAGCAGGCGACCAAGGTGCAGAAGGAAAACAACTGCCGCTTGGGGGCTGCTCTCGTTAAACTCGCGTTCTTGACAGAGGAGGATTTCACTAACTTCCTGTCGCGCCAGTATGGCGTTCCGGCGATCAACCTTTCCTACTTCGAAATCGATTCTTCTGTCGTCAAACTTATTCCGTACGAGACCGCCAAGCGCTACCAAATCCTGCCGCTAAGCCGGGTTGGCGCGTCGTTGACGATTGCCATGGTGGATCCCACGAACGTGTTTGCCATGGACGACATCAAGTTCATGACAGGGTTCAACATTGAGCCCGTGGTGGCGTCCGAAAGCTCCATTCTGCAAGGCATCGACAAGGCCTACGGAGCCAAGCACGAAGAGGAGCTTGAATCGGTCATGCAGACGATGAACGACAGCGAAGCTGCCGACGTTGAACTGCAGGCTGAAGAAGAAGAAGCCGCCGCGGCAGACTTGGAACGCGCTGCCGACGAAGCGCCTATCGTCAAGCTGGTCAACCTGATTCTCACCGACGCCGTAAAGCGCGGAGCCAGCGATATTCACATGGAACCGTACGAAAAAGAATTTCGCGTGCGTTTCCGTATTGACGGCGTGCTGCAAGCTATCATGTCGCCGCCGCTGAAGTTGAAGGACGCAATGACGTCGCGTCTCAAGATCATGTCCAAGCTGGATATCAGCGAAAAGCGCCTTCCGCAAGACGGGCGCATCATGCTCAAGATGCAGTTGGGTGGCAAGAAAAAGCAGCTCGACTTCCGCGTCAGCACGCTGCCCACTCTCTGGGGCGAAAAAATCGTGATGCGACTCCTGGATAAGGAGAACCTGCGCCTCGATATGACGAAGTTGGGTTTCGAGCCGGAGTCGCTGGTCAAGTTTGAAAAAGCCATTCTGAAGCCTTACGGCATGGTGCTGGTCACGGGGCCCACGGGATCCGGAAAAACCAACACGCTGTATTCCGCGATTTCACGATTGAACACGCCGGATACGAACATCATGACGGCGGAAGATCCGGTCGAATTTCAGTTGGGCGGAGTGAACCAGGTGCAGATGAAGGAGCAGATCGGTCTGAATTTCGCGGCTGCGCTGCGCGCCTTCCTGCGGCAAGATCCCAACACCATTCTGGTCGGCGAAATTCGAGATTTCGAAACGGCGGAAATTGCCATCAAAGCCGCTCTCACAGGTCACTTAGTGCTGTCCACGCTGCATACGAACGGCGCTCCCGAAACGATTACACGTTTGATGAACATGGGTATCGAACCATTCCTGGTGGCGACTTCGGTGCATCTGATCTGCGCCCAGCGTCTGATCCGGCGCGTATGCAAAGAATGTGCCGAGCCGATGGAAGTCCCGCAACAAACTCTGATCGATGAAGGCTTTACGCCTGAGGAAGCCAAGACCGCCAAGATCATGAAGGGCCGTGGGTGCGGCGTCTGCAATAACACGGGCTACAAGGGCCGCGTTGGTTTGTACGAAGTCATGGAAGTGGATGACGAGATTCGAGAACTGGTGCTGGTGGGCGCCTCGGCGCTGGAGTTGAAAAAAAAGGCAATTCAGCAAGGCATGGTCACCTTGCGGCGCAGCGGCATCATCAAAGTTGCGCTTGGCATGACCACGCTCGAGGAAGTTGCGCGCGAAACGATTCACTAAATACGAGACACACGTACGACAACGGAACCGATAAGGGAAGGGTAGAGAAAAAATATGGCACTCACTCTCAGCGATCTGCTGCGCAGGATGTTGGAGATGGCAGGCAGCGATCTTCACATTACGACCAATTCACCACCGCAAATCCGAGTTAGCGGCCACCTGGTTCCGTTGGATTTACCGCAGATGTCCCCTGCGGAGACCAAGCAACTGGCTTACAGCGTCATGACGGACGCGCAGAAGCATCGCTTTGAAGAATCGCTGGAACTCGACTTTTCCTTCGGACTGAAGGGCTTGGCCCGCTTTCGTGCCAATGTATTCAACCAGCGTGGTGCTACTGCAGCGGTTTTCCGTCTCATTCCCTTTGAAATTAAGTCCTTCTCACAATTGAATCTGCCGCCGATCGTGAGCAAGATGTGCGATAAGCCACGCGGCCTTGTCTTGGTAACCGGGCCCACGGGTTCCGGTAAGTCGACGACGCTGGCTGCCATGATCGACAAGATCAACTGCGAGCGACACGACCACATCTTGACGATCGAAGATCCGATCGAATTTGTTCACATGAACAAGAACTGCCTGGTCAACCAGCGCGAACTGCACGCGGATACCAAGAGTTTTACCGATGCGTTGCGAGCCGCTCTGCGTGAAGATCCAGACGTCGTTCTGATCGGAGAAATGCGCGATTTGGAGACCATCGAAGCCGCGCTGCGCATCGCTGAAACGGGCCACTTGACCTTTGGCACGCTGCACACCAACTCCGCGGCGTCCACCATCAACCGTATTATCGACGCCTTTCCGGCGCACCAGCAGCCGCAGATTCGTGCGCAGCTTTCGCTGGTTCTGGAAGGAATCATGTGTCAATCCTTGCTGCCGAAAGCCGACGGCAAGGGCCGCGCCATGATCTTGGAAATTTTGGTTCCGAATCCCGCCGTGCGCAACCTGATTCGAGAGGACAAGATTCACCAGATCTACTCCTCCATGCAATCCGGTCAGGACAAATACGGCATGCAGACCTTCAATCAGGCGCTAGCCACGGCCTACTTCCAGAAACAGATCACGCTGGAAACAGCGTTGATTCGGTCGAGCATGCCGGACGAATTGCAGGAAATGATCAATCGCGGCGCTGGTTTGAAAACCCAGGGTACTGCGGCTGGGGCGACAGCGAAGCGATAGGCAACATCGAACACAACATCGAACACAACATTGAGCAAAAGATTTAGGCACCAAGGAGAAGAAGATCATGCCAGTTTTTACCTATTCGGGAAAGAATGCATCGGGCGAGAAGGTGAAGGGAAGCCGCGAAGCGCAGAGCAAGGAGAGTCTGGCCCAGACTCTGCGCAAGGAGCGCATTGTCCCTGGTAATATTCGGGAAAAAGGTAAGGAGTTTTCTCTCCCCACCTTTGGTTCCGGGTCGGTTAACAGCAAAGAAATCGCCGTTTTTTTCCGGCAATTTTCCGTCATGATCGACGCCGGTCTTCCCCTGGTGCAGTGTTTGGAAATCTTGGGCACCAATCAGGAGAACCAGACTTTTCAGAAAACTCTTGCCAGTGTGCGGACCACAGTCGAAGGAGGTTCCACGTTGGCGAATGCCATGCGTCTGCATCCCAAAATCTTTGACGATCTCAGCACCAACATGATTGAGGCTGGCGAAACGGGCGGTATCCTGGATATCATTCTGCAACGTATCGCGGCTTACGTGGAAAAGGCCGTGAAGTTGAAATCAGCAGTGACCTCGGCTTTGATCTATCCGGTAGCAGTCGTCGGCATTGCCGTTCTGGTGGTCGGAGCCCTGCTCAAATTCGTCGTCCCCATCTTTGCGAACTTGTTCATCGGTCTGGGCGTCGCTCTGCCGTTACCAACCCGTATCACAATTGGATTGAGTAAGTTCGTAGGTCAGTTTTGGTGGTTCTTCATCGTCGGCGGCGTTGGGTTGGTATTTGGTGTCAAGCAGATGCGTAAGACTCCCAAAGGCCGATACTTCTTCGACAGTATGTTGCTCAAGCTCCCCATCATCGGCATATTGTTGAGAAAGATTGCTGTCGCCCGCTTCACCCGGACACTGGGCACTCTGATTACGTCGGGCGTTCCGATTCTCGAAGGCTTGACCATTACGGCGCGCACCTCGGGCAATGCCGTGCTGGAAGAAGCGCTGCTCAAAGTTCGCAAGGCGATCGAAGAAGGCCGTACCATCGTCGATCCTTTGCGGGAAAGCGGCGTATTTCCGAACATGGTGACGCAGATGATCGGCGTCGGCGAAGCCACGGGCGCCATGGATTCCATGTTGCAGAAAATTGCAGACTTCTACGAAGACGAAGTAGACGCGGCCACCAAAAACATGTTGGCGATGTTGGAACCCGCGATTATCGCGTTCCTCGGCGTGTTCGTCGGCGGAATCGTAATTTCGCTCTACATGCCGCTGTTCGCGATGATCGGAAAATTGGCAGGCTAGGACTTGCAAAGGGTTTGCAGCCTCATATCTTCCGGATTGGAGCGCTCGTCGCTCGCTTCCAAACTTTACGCTGGGCGAGGACTGCCCGGCGCGCACCCTACGAAACGGACAGCAAGGCATGGAGCAGATTCTGGAACAACGGCGCTGGTTAGTCTGGCTGGTTAACGTCCGCATTATCGTACTTACGTTCCTGCTGGGAATTCAGCTGGCCATCGTCCGGCTCACGCCGACGACGCTGCCTCTGCGCCCGTTCATTGCTGCCATCCTGCTTTGGTATACGCTCTCTGTTTTCTTTCTTCTGCTCGCTTCCGTGTG
>JANXUC010000148.1 GCA_025352065.1 Acidobacteriaceae bacterium
CTCCGTGGCTCCGTGGTGAAATGAATTGCACAGGCTCCTGCTGTTTCCAGAACATCCCGCAGGATTTCCTTGCGCCATCCTGCAGTTTCTCTGATAATCCCTGCAGCGCCAGAGCACGTAGTTCCGATTTCGAGGGCCTTCGATGTTTTCCTGCAGTATTCGTCTGGAAGTGTTGGCTGGCTTATTTCTCCTTCTCTTGACTGCGCCATTCGCGAAGGCGGTTGACTGGCCTCCCATTGATCCCGCCGACTTGGCGATGAAGGATGTCCCGCAGCAGCCGGGCGCGCCGGGCGTCGTCTTGTTGCGGGAGGAGATTGACAACGACCTTCTCCATTTCCACTCCACATACATGCGGCTCAAGATTCTGACGGAAGCGGGGCGCGACGGCTATTCAGACGTGGAATTGCCTTACTCCCGCCGCATCGATTCGATCAGCGGTCGCACGATCCACGCTGACGGTTCCATCGTGCCCTTCGAAGGCAAAATATTTGAAAAGACCATCCTGAAAGGGCGCGGCTTCAAGTATCAGGCCAAGGCCTTCACTATGCCTGACGTGCAGGTTGGTAGCATCATCGAGTTCCGCTACAGCCTGCGTTACGACGACAACAGATTTTACTCGCCGGAATGGGAAATCCAGCTTGATCTTTTCCAAAAACATGCATCTTTCAAGTACATTCCTTTTCAGTTTGATTCGGCGTCGCACTATCTCACGGTTTCGCATGATCGCGCTGCGACCGGCGTCTCCTGGACGTCGTATGTCCCGAACAAAGAGATGCAGCCGAAGGAAGTGAAAATGCCGATTCAGTATTCCATTGAGCTTTCGACCTTCGATGTCCCTGCGTTTCTGGAAGAGCCGTATTCTCCTCCGCAGCGCGCGATGCGATACAGGGCGAATTTTTACTATACGTCTGGATCAAAAGAAGAAGACTACTGGAAGGATGAAAAGAAGTTCTGGAACAAGGATGTTGAGAGCTTCGTGAACCACCGCAGCGGGGTGCAGGAAGTTTTGGACAAGACAATCGCACCGGGGGACACGCCGGAGCAAAAGGTCCACAAGATCTACGCGTTGGTCGCGAGCCTCGAAAACCGCAGCTACATTCCAAGGCGCGCTACGCAAGAGGAACACGCGTTGGAGATCAAGCCGAACAAGAATGCTGAAGACGTCTTGCAGCAACACAGCGGCTACCACGACGATCTCAACCGTCTTTTTGTAGCTCTGGTGCGAGAAGCGGATATTCCGGCGTGGCTGATGTGGGTGCCGGACCGCTCGGAAAACTTCTTCCAGTCCCACTATCTCAGCACATCGCAATTCGACGCTGAGGTTGCCATTGTGCAGTTGAACGGCAAGGAAGTTTTTCTCGACCCGGGAACCAAGTATTGTCCTTACGGCATGTTGAACTGGCGCTCTGCCGGAAACCAGGGAATGCGCCAAAGCGCGGAGAAGGGCACGGAATTTGGCGAAGCACCCATCTCCAATTACAACGACGCGATGACGCAACGGGTTGCCCGCATCAGGCTGACGGAAGACGGCAAGTACGAAGGCACAGTGACGGTGGGATGGCTTGGTCTGGAAGCTTTGAGCCGTCGCCGCACGGCCGGGCTAACAGACATCGAGGGTCGCAAGAAAGACCTGGAGGACGAAGTAAAGAAATGGCTACCGCCAGGCAGTGAAATTGCGATGAGCAAGTTCCCCAAGTGGGAAGACACGGAATCGGCCTTTACGGCTGAATTCAAAGTAAGCGGGCCGCTGGCCACCAGCGCGGGCAAGCGCTGGATGGTGCCAATCCATTTTTTTCAGGTCAATGAGAAGCCCAAGTTCCCTTCTGCAAAACGGGCGAATCCTGTGTATTTGGCCTATCCGTATCGTGAAATTGACGAAGTCCACATCATAGTGCCAACGGGCGCGTCGGTGGAAGATTTGCCGCACGATGATATGGTGAAGCTGGATTTCGCCATCTACAAAACGACGCAGAAGATGGAATCGCCCAGCACGATTTTCTCCCGCCGCGACATGGCGATTAACGGGATGCTGTTCCCGGTAGCGAGTTACAAGGAAGTGAAAGAGTTCTACGACAAGGTCAAGGCTGGAGACGACCAACCCGCACTCCTGAAGGTGCCCGCCCATGCGCAAGGCAACTAAAGTTCTGGTTGGCTGGTGTTTTTTGCTGCTTCTCGGCTCCACGCTGGGGGCGGTCTCCGTTCCAGATTGGGTCCATCAGGCCGCCAGCCAGACGATTCCCAGCTATCCGCCGGATACCAACGCGGTCGTACTGCTCGTCGACGAGATTGATACGGTAACCGGTTCCGGAGAGTATGTGGAGCACTATCGGCGCGTGGTGAAGATTCTGCGCCCCGACGGCCGCAACGAAGGCGACCTCGGCGTGTATCTGGGGCAGAAGGAAAAGCTGCTATCCCTGCACGCGTGGAGCATCGACAAGACTGGCCGCGAATTCGAGGTTAAGGAAAAGGACTTCGTCGATTCGACTCCTTACACCGGAGAGTTCTACAGCGATATCCATCGGCGCTCGGCGAAAGCGCCGGTTCCGGAACCAGGCTCGGTGATTGCGATCGAGTACGAAGCGCGCCGCAACAGTTGGTTCAACCAATTCCATTGGTTCTTGCAGGAAGACATTCCGGTTCGCGAAACGACCTTAACCGTGCAGCTTCCCAGCGGTTGGGAATATAAAGATTCGTGGGCGGGGACGCCTGCCGTCAAGCCGATTGCGGCGGGCGAGAATCGCTGGCAATGGACGCAACGCGAACTGGCCCCCATTGAGGAAGAGCCTCGAAGTCCCGCGTTCCTTGCGCTTTCCGCACGCGTGACAATATCTTTTCTGCCGCCTGGCGCAATCAACGCAGCCTCTTGGGAGGGCATGGGCCGCTGGGAAACGGAACTGGTCGCAGGTCGCAGGACGCCGACTCCCGAGATCGCCGAGAAAGTACGCCAACTCACCGCCGGGACGACAGACTTCGATGGCAAGCTGCGCGCCCTGGCCGCTTTCATGCGTACTGAAATTCGCTACGTTGCGATTGAAATTGGGATCGGTGGCTGGCAGCCGCATCGGGCTGGCGACGTGTTCCATTTTCGCTATGGCGATTGCAAAGACAAGGCTACCCTGCTGAGCAGCATGCTTCAAGAGACGGGGATTCACTCCAACTACGTTGTCGTCCACACGGAGCGCGGGATTGTCGATCCAGCCACACCTTCCCGCCTTTTCAATCATGTAATTCTGGCGGTTGAGCTTCCGGATGCGACGCTCGCCAGGAACTACCGCAGCGTCATCACCGCCAAATCCGGCAAACAATACCTGATTTACGACCCGACAGACACATACACGCCGGTTGGGACCTTGCGTTCAGAGCTGCAAGACAGTTACGCGCTCTTGGTCACCGATTCCGGCGGAGAAATATTCCACACGCCGCTGCTTCCGCCGGAGACCAACCTGCTTACTCGCACCGGACATTTTGCGTTGGCCGTGGATGGGACTCTCACAGGAGAGCTTCACGAAACGCTGAGCGGCGAACACGCAAACTGGCAGCGCGCCTACCTGCTCCATGCTAACGAAAAGCAGCGTACCGAGCAGTTCGAACATACGCTGGGGCGCTCGCTCAAGGGCTTTACCCTGGAAAGCACGCAGATCGAGCAGTTGGACAATATTCAGAAAGACCTGCAGCTGAACCTGAAGTTTTCTGCCCCGGACTATGGCCAAGTTCGTGGCCCTCTAATGCTGGTGCGCCCGCGCGTGATGGGCGAGAAGAGCTTCGACCTCGACCACCGCAAGCCTCGTAAATATCCGGTGGTATTTGATGGCACGTCGAAAGAAACCGATGTTTATGAAATAGAACTACCTCCGGGTTACGCGGTAGACGATATTCCAGGACCTACGACAATCGATGTCGGTTTTGCCAGCTATCAAAGCAAGATTGAAGTGAGCGGCTCAAAGCTGCGATATTCCCGCGAGTACACGCGGCGCGACGTACAGATCGGACCGGAGCGCATGGCTGACTTGCGGAAATTTGAAGGCGCGATTGGCGCAGACGAAATGGCGGCCGTGGTGTTGAAGAAATTGCCGTAGGTTTGAAGAGGAACTGAGGATAACTCATGAGACGTATTTTGCAGGCGACTGTTGTAACGGTTTGTTTAACCTGCTTGCTAGTCCTTCTGCCCGCCCAGTCCAAGGCTGGTATCGGCGTAAAGGAAAACGTTCAGAAAACCATTGCCGCCTTGGAATTCAAGTGGGCGGAAGCGCAGACAATCGGCGACGCCAAGGCTGTAACTCCACTGCTATCCGAAGATTTTGTGAACACGGATACCGATGGAAACGTTTTCGGGAAGATCACGTTACTTTCGAATTTGAAAGGTGGCAAGTGGGAGCACAACGAAATTCGTGACGTGAAAGTGATCGTCCACGGAACTACCGCCATTGCGACGGGAACCTGGGAAGGCAAAGGCGCGGATGGCGACGGCACAAGGATTGATCGCCGCGAACACTGGACCGACACTTGGGTAAGGGCGGCCAACGGGAAATGGCTTTGCGTGGCAAGCCAGCAGACTGAAATCAAAAGTAAGTAACGGCGCTCGACTGGCCGCTCGACTGTTTTTCGTTAGACTGTTTTTCGTTAGACTGTTTTTCGTTAGACTGTTTTTCGTTAGACTGTTTTCCGTTAGACTGTTTTCCGTTAGACTGTTTTCCGTTAGACCAGCAACTCTTCCTGCTGCCAGCCAACTTCGGCTTGCGGGGCAGCCGTTAAATCCAGAACAAGCTTTTCGAGGACCATGCGGCGGCTTACAGGATTGGAGCGCAGGGCTAGGTCGGCTTTGGCGATCAAGCGGATTCCCTTGGTCAACTCGCGTTTCGATTTGTAGCGACGCGCTTGCTTGATGATGTCTTCCGCGGCAAAGGGAGGCACGCGGAAGCCCTGCCACAGCGCGGCCCACAGCATACGCTGGTCGCGGACGTTGCGTTCCAAGATGACCAGCATCTGACGGAAGGTTTTGGCCAGCATGTAGAGATGCCCGATAGCGGCTTCGTCGCCTTCGGCCGTGCTGAGTAGTGCGTCTAAGACCAGGAGAGCTTTCTCGCGATCCTTGGCGGAGATGGCATCCGTGAGTTCGTAGAGCGAACGCTGTTTGGCAGCTAGAACCATGGTTTCGACGTCGCCGAGGGTGATTTTCTTTTTGTCGCCGACGTAAAGTATCAGCTTTTCGAGTTCGTTGGAGACCATCATGAGGTCGCCGCCGAGGGCGTCTACCAGTTCGCGGGCGGCATCGGCGTCCATCTTCACGTCGCGGGTGACGCAGTATTCGCCGATCCAGCGCACCGCTTCGCTTTCTTCCACGCGAGCGAGTTCAACGATTCCGCAGAACGGGCCCATCGCTTCTCGGATCCGCTCGTAGCGGTCTTTGTCGGTCATTTCCATTTTTCGAACGTCGGCGGGGATGGAAATATGGTCGGCGATGAAAATCAAGACCGCGGCGGGGTTCGGATTCTTTGTGTAGGCTTCGATTGCAGCCAACTTTTCTTCGTTGGAGCCGCGTCCGAAGAGCGCTTTGACGCTGCGAACAAAAAAAACCTGGAAAGGCGCCATCAGGGATGGAGTGCGAGCGCGATCAAGAACTTCGACGAGATCGGTGTCGGCGAGATCGAGGTCGTAGAGGCTGAAGTCCCGCATATCCAGGGGGACCAGATGTTGCAGAATCGCCTCGCGACAACGGCGTCGAAAAAAGGCTTCGTCACCCACGAATACATACGCGGGACGCAGCTTCCCTTTTTCAACTTCTGCTACGAAGCGTTCCGTTTGCGCGAATGACCGCACTAGAAGCCCTCCAGGATATTGGACACTAGAGTGTGGGCAAAATCTCGTGAAAGCCTTTCCAATGCCGGGGAATCCTCCTGAAAGAAACTCGAAAGCTCCTGTGAAATCTGGTATTGCTCGCGGAACTGGTAAGCCTCGTTTTCGAACAGCACTTTACCGTCGCGATCCGTGAGAGCTACTTTCATGTTTACAGTTACCAGGACCGTCGCAACTTTTCCAGTCGTAGAATCATAGTTGGAAGGCGCTGTGGTTGCTGAAAGCACTACGCCGCGCAAAGTAGCGTCGGCACCGGTATCGGAATTTGAAACGATGCGGTAATTGGCTCGCGTTGTGAACTCACGCACTACGGCTCCTGTAAGCATCTGCTCGATCTTGTAGGTTTGAGTTTCGTTGACAAACGCCGGAATGGCAATTGTCTTTACATGGTCGGGGAGAGTGTTGGATTTTCCAGCGGTGCGGTAGCCGCAAGCGCTCAGACCCAAATTCAAAAATACGAGCAGCAGCGCTCCGTAAAAACCTTGGCGCCTGCTGAGCCGCCTCATTGCACCGTCCGTTTTGGACGGGATGCTGCGATGATTTCGGCCAGTTCTACGGCAGTCCGCGCCGACACCCGTAAGTTATCGGCAGCGGCCCAAATCCACACGCCTTTCGGATTGCTGGCATCTCGTGCGACGGAAACCAGAATGTCATCCTGCCCAGATGCGGCGACCGTGGTGGGAGGCTCTTCGGCGGTGCGCATGATCGTTACATGCTCGCCTTGCAGTGCCTGCACCATATCTCCGAGAGCGACCGGCTCTTCCGTCTCCAGAAAGAGCAACAAGGAATGGCCATGAAATGCCGGGGCCTGCAATAAGGCCAGCGACAACATCGGAGCACTCTCTCCGGCAATGCGCCAGCAGTGTCTGGCGGCGACGCGCTGTTCGATGTTTTCCAAATACGTAACGAGTTTTCCGCCGTAGCGCGTAACCAGATTGAATTCGACCTGGGCGTCGAAGACTTCGCGAGGTAGTTCCTGAAATGAAAGCAGGTAGACCGACTGCTCTTGTAGTTCGTCGATGCTCTTGCGTCCGCGCTCGGAAACCGGCTCAAACACTGTCGCTACTGCGCTGCGGATCGAACCCGCCTGCTGGCCTCTGAGTACGAGTAACGCCAGAACAACGGCGGCTGGATGCGCCACAACTACGGCGGGACCGGGTTGAAGTTCCAATTGGATATCCTGCCCTAGTTGTTTCTCGATCCAAGGCGACCGAACGCGGGTTCCCGACTCGTCGTCTAGCGCACAGGAAAGATCCAGCATGGAAACACCGGCATCGCGCGCCGCAGCCCAGCTTTTGCGGGTGGTGGCAGGGTCGCCCGCGAAAGGCGCAAAATCCAAATTCTCAAACTGGTCGATTCCCACGCTTCGAACAAAAGTAATTTCATCGCCTACCGCTTCCATCTGGCCAAGCGAATCGTCATCGTCGTCCAGCAGCTTGACGTCAACCGAAGGAAACTTGCGCTCGTCGAGGACATCGGCAACTTCTTTGCCTTTGAGGGTGCCTCCGCCGACCAGAGCGAGGCGAAAGAAGCCGTCGGTTGGACGGGGGACGGTGTTGGTCTTTTTCTGCATACTCATGAGGGCTGCGATGCCTCTTTATATGGGGGCGGGGATTGGGGGCCACCGCGGCGACGGAATATCCATTGCAGCCGCCAGAGGATTCCAGAAAACATGTAGGTCAGCGCCACGACGAGCAAGAAGGGTCGTGAAAGCTCCCACGCCAGCGCCATCATGACCGCCACCACAATCACTACCCAGAAGGGATGCCGGCTGCGAACCTTGATTCCCTTGGTGCTGAAAAAGCGCCATGTACTTACCATCAAAAGCGCACAAGTCACCATCAACGAAGTCCAGATCGTGGCCTTCCACCAAACTTGAACGGGGTCTCCTCCAGTGAAATGCACAACAGCCGCCAGCACCCCAGCCGCCGCAGGAATTGGCAGACCAACAAAGTATTTCTTCCCCGGGCGTCCAGGGTTTGATGGTTCCGGATTCATCTGGATATTGAAACGAGCCAACCGGCTCGCACCTGCAATCAGGAACAGGAAGCTGGCGACCATGCCGATGGCGGCCAAACGAGACCGCATCAAGGGAACCACCATTGCGGGTAAAAAATGGAAGCCCCAGAAAAAGGCCAGCATCGCGGGCGCGACACCAAACGTGATTACGTCGGCAAGCGAGTCCAACTCACGCCCAAAATCGCTGCTGGTATTCGTCGCACGCGCTACCGCGCCATCCAAAGAGTCGAACATTACTGCAAAGCCAATCGCTTTCGCCGCCAGGTTGAAATGCTCAGGAGCCGACGGACTGCCTTGGGTCGTCTGCACAATGGCATAGTAGCCAGCCGCGATATTCGCGCATGTAAACAGTGAGGGCAGGATGTACATCCCTCGGCGCAGGCGGCGTTCGGCGCGATCTTCGAGACGACGCATGGGATGAGGAAACTTCATGGTCGCCCTCGAATTTCCGCCATAGCGCCGGCGGCAACTAGTTCCCCCGCGCCAGCCGTGATGGCGACAATGCTGGCGCCGCCACGAACTCGGTCTCCAATCTTCACCTGCGGGGTGGCATCGGCATCCAGCACAACATCGACGCGGGAGCCGAACTTAATCAGTCCAACGCGCTCACCTCGTTCGACGCGGTCTCCCGCTTTTTTCGTGAAGACGATGCGCCGAGCGAGCAAGCCTGCAATCTGTTTAAAGACGACCGTGTGACCTTCGCCTTCCACGGTGACAATGTTTTGCTCGTTCTCGGCGGCGGATTCCGCGCTCATGGCATTCAAGAACTTTCCGCGCTGGTAACGTGCGTCCCGAATGGTACCGGCAATCGGCGAACGGTTCACGTGAACATCAAACACGCTCAGGAAGATGCTGATACGCAGTTTCTTCGACCCGTCCACAAGGATTTGCGAAACATCGGTTACCTTGCCGTCGCCCGGAGAAACTACGGCACCCGCTGCGACGGGAATTTCACGTTCCGGATCGCGAAAGAACCACAAAAAGAAACAGGCCAACAGGACAGCGGGAATCGCCCACCGCGAACCTGCAATCCAGCGCAGCACGAGCGCCGCTAAGCCACAACCCGCGCCGTAATAGTAGCCATCAGGAACCATAGGGAGGTAATAAAATTATAGAGCAGAGCTCGAGTCCGCACGCGGCTGTAATGAGAAATATACGCCGAGGAACCATACCCGCCAAAAAGAAAAAGGCGCCGCTTCCGACGCCTTGCTATGCGCGAATTCAAACAGGGACGCTGCGGGGCCCGATTACGAATCGGTACGCTAGGCTACCTGATTTTGTTGGACACGATCTTGCCGCTCAATGCTTTCCATCTGGTCCTTGAGCCGCAGTTTAAGTTTCTTGAGTCGGACTTCTTCTAATTTCTCGTCGTCCGTCAAAAAACGCTTTTCTGTAAGTTGTTCGAGCCTGTGGGAGTACTGAGTGTGTTCCATGGCGAGCTTTTGAAAAACCTCGTGACTTGTCATCAACGACTCGTGCGGAGATTCCATCCAGCAAACCTCCTAACCGGATTCTTAAAGCCAGATAAACGTACCACAGCCGTCAAGCCCGGAGCAACGCCAGAATTTCCACACCTGTGATTATCGCGGCACAATAATAAATCCTTTCGTATCTTATTGAAATGAATAGCGATACAAGATCGCGTCTTCTTCAGGATTGCGATAATACGCGGTACGGCTTCCCGCGATAGTAAAGCCAAATTTCTCGTACAACCTGCGTGCAGCTAAGTTCGATTCGCGCACTTCGAGAAAAACCGCTGCAGCCTCAGCTCCGCTGTTTTCTATTCTTTTTGTGGAACAAATAGATAACTGCAAGAACGTTTCTACCAGACGCGCTCCAAAGCCCAGTCTGCGCGCGCCTTTTGTGACGGCAACGTTTTCGATTTCCCATTCTTCCTGAAGAAATCGCGCAACCAGAAATCCTTGCACAAGCTCGGGCGTGCCAGCCACCAGTACGATGCGACGAACTTCGGCCTCAGTATTGTCGGACGCCAAAGCTCGCTGATAATCCGCTTCTGAGAAGTGCGCAGCTGCCTCCGCCTCGCGCTCAATTTCGAGGATTCGTGGGATATCCCCCGGGACAGCCGGGCGAACGTGAGTGACGGGCTTCATCTCGAATTACTTGCCGTGGAGAAGAATTTCAGCGTCCGTCCGCCGAATGTAGTTGGCTTCCAGTTGAGCAATGTCGGAGACGAATCCGCCTGCCAGCTTGCGCCATCCAACGCGGGCGATGGCATCGGCGCAAGAGCGTTGGATTTCCATAAATGAGGTTCGGTTGGAATCGAGAAATTCAGCTACTTTCTTGTCTGGAGTGACGATGGTCCGGCTCGCTGCGTAGGCGTTCAACTCTTCCCACAAAAGCAAACATTCTTCCTTGCAAGTGGCTGAGTCATCCGCAATCTCGTAATCTCCGGCGAACGCTTGCCGACGCCCCGCATCGAGAACGGCGATCACGCTTCCCTGCACTCCTGCCGCAGAGGCAACTACTTCAAGCAGCGATACCGCCACAATCGGCTTCTGCAGAATTTCCGCCAATCCTTTGACTGCGGCCAAACCAACCCGCAATCCCGTAAACGATCCCGGACCGGAAGCAACTGCGAAACTGTCAATATCTTTCTTCCTGATCCCGTGCTTCGCAAGCAAGGCAGCGATTTTCGGCACCAGTTGGGCTGAAAAATTTCCACCTTCGAGGGGGTGAGTTTCGAGAATCGCGCAATCCGCCGCTTCGCAACGAGCCAGCGCGATGCTGCCTGAAGGACCCGATGTATCGATGGCAAGAAGAATCATAGGGGTGCCAAATCTACAAAAAATGGAATGATCTACGGCAAAGAATTTCCACTACGAACCTCAACGCTCTCGACGCATCCAGAACCTAGGGACCTTCGACCAGTTCCAAGAGCACGCCACCGGCACTCGAAGGATGCACAAAAACGTACCTGTGACCGCCAGCGCCAATTCTGATCTCCTGGGACACCAGCCGCACACCATCTTTTTTCAGCTTCTCGACGGTCGCAGCCAGATCCGGCACCCGCAGGGACACGTGATGCAACCCTTCGCCGCGCTTCGTCAGAAACTTCGCAATCGCCGAGTCTTCCGAGATCGGCTCCAACAATTCGAAACGGCTCTCTCCAACTGGCACCATCACAAGCTTCACGCCTTCCGCCGCAACTGTCTCTTCCGGAGAAACAGTCAAACCCAGCTTCTCGTAAAAACTCTTCGCAGAATCCAACGACTTCACTGCAATTCCGAGATGATCAATCTTGAACATAAGACACCTCATGACACTGCAACCTGCACAAGAGCATCAAGCCTTTACGTACGCGCTGACCATTTTCTCTACCAGAGAATAAGGATCTTGCTTGTGCTCCGCTACTTCTGCCGCGCATCGCGCAAGTTCGCCATCCCCCAGTCGAGCCCTCACCACTCGTTCCAAAACCGCATCGCGCAGCATTTCGGTCAATCGCGTCTCCCAATTGTGGGTAGTCTTCGCTAGCAGCCGATTGTCCTGCGCAAGATACGCCTCATATTTTTCGATGGCCGCACCCAACTCCGCAATGCCCTTCCCCTCGCTCGCAACTGTCTTCACTATTGGTGGAGTCCACGCATCGGCCCCGTTCTTCCTAGAAGACGACGCCAACGACTGCATGGAAAGAATCTCTCGCTCCACCCGCTCGGCACCTTCGCGATCGCTCTTGTTGATGACAAAAATATCGGCGATTTCCATAATGCCAGCCTTGATCGTCTGGACGTCATCCCCCATGCCGGGCACCAAAATCACGATCGTCACATCGGCCAATCGCACAATGTCGACTTCATCCTGACCGACGCCAACCGTCTCAATCAGAATTACATCGCGACCCGACGCATCCATCACAGTTGCCACATCTGCGGTCGTGTGCGCCAATCCACCCAGCGCCCCCCGGGTCGCCATGCTGCGAATGTATATTCCGGGGTCCGCGTGGTGGCTCTGCATCCGAATGCGGTCGCCCAAAATCGCGCCGCCTGTGTAAGGGCTCGTGGGATCGACTGCCACAATCCCCACCGTCCGCTGCGCCCGCCGATAGTGATGCGCCAGTTGATCCACCAGCGTGCTCTTCCCCGCCCCCGGAGGCCCTGTCAGCCCGATTACCCGCGCTTTGCCGCTGTGCGGGAAGACCGCTTTCAATAGCTCATAGGCGCCTTGCCCACGATTCTCGACCAGAGAAATCGCGCGCGCCAAAGATCGCACGTCGCCGGAGCACAGCGCTTCTATCCAGGATTGAAGTTGGTTATCCAAGCAGTCCAGTGTAAAGCAGCGGGAGGAATCGGAGAAATCTCAAACGGGTGCTTCACAAAAAAGCGCTACCATTCATCTCGAAGAACGCTCACCGAAAATCCGAGCCAAGCCAGTGCCGATAAAATTATGGCCGCTTTGAGTGACAGGGGATAGCGGCTTCGATGTCCTCGCAGCCCTACCATAGCGAAGACAACCGGGACGAACACCAAAAGCATGATTACCACAGTCAGACGTTTCCGCGTTTTAGCACGTCGAATTAAACGTCGTCGGGAGCCAGTTCTTGCCAATAATTGTAGCGACCTTGGCGCTATTCTAATTCAGAAACCTGAGAATTAAGACTTCAAGCCGCTATGGACTTCAGTATAAATCCAGAAATCCCTTCATGGCCTGATCAACGGCTCGCAACGTCACCGAATCCACGCGCCCAATCCGCTGTCCCACCTTAGCCCGCAGCACGGTCGTAGTCTTGTCCACCATGACCTGAGAGATTTTCCTAAGGCCAGTATTTTTCCCCGGCTGAACCGTCACGCGAAATAGCGGAGTATCGTGGATCTCGCTGGTGAGCGGCAACACCGTCACCGACGGATGAGGGTCAAAAGCATCCGCCTGCACAATCAACGCTGGTCGTGGTTTGCCATAGTCGCCGGTGACCGCAATCGTCACCAGGTCTCCGCGTTTCACTTCCAGCCCTCTGTATCGCTCACATCCTGCATCCAGCGGAAGACTTCCGTTTCATCCGACGAGGCGGCAAGGAGTTGGGATTGCCGGTGCGCCTCAGCCGCGAACTTGCGCCGCTTGGCGTGTTCCACATAAGCGCGCATCAAGTCCCGCAGGATTTCTGCGACGGGCTTGTTCTCCGTCTCCGAAGCGGCCAGAAACTCGGCCTTCAAGACGGGATCGATGCGAAGGTTGAGGGTCTCTCCCTTGGGGTTTTGCGTCGTTCTGGGCATAGGCTATCTCCGTAGTGCATTATGCACATACATAATGTACTTACACTATAACCCTACATGCCCGGAAAACCCTTGAAACTTGAAACTTGCTTGCATCTATCCCTTCAGCAACTGCCGCGCAATGACCAGCCGCTGAATCTCGCTGGTACCCTCGCCAATCGTGCAGAGCTTCACGTCGCGATAAAATTTTTCCGCCGGATAGTCTTTGATAAACCCATAGCCACCATGAATCTGCACGCTCTCGTTGGCGCAGCGCACCGCAACTTCGCTGGCATAGAGCTTTGCCATCGACGATTCCTGCGTGGTTTTCATACCCGCATCTTTCATCGACGCTGCACGCATCGTCAGTAATCGCGCCGCATCCAGCTCGGTGGCCATGTCGGCGAGCTTCCATTGGATCGCCTGAAATTCCGAAATCGCTTTTCCAAACTGCTTACGCTCCTTGGAATACTTGAGCGCACACTCATACGCGCCCTGCCCGATTCCCAGCGATAATGCAGCAATCGAAATACGTCCGCCATCCAGAATCTTCATGGCGTCGATAAAACCGTCGCCCTCTTTTCCCAAAAGATTTTCATTGGAGACAAAGCAGTCTTCAAAAATCATCTCCGAGGTATCGCTGGCTCGCAGGCCAAGCTTGTTTTCTTTTTTCCCGGGGCGAAATCCCTTGGTTCCCTTCTCGACCACAAACGCGGACAATCCGTGCGTTCCCGCCGCGCGGTCGGTCACGGCGATCACCACCATTACATCCGCATAGCGGCCATTCGTGATAAACGTTTTCGTTCCATTTATGACGTGCCCGCCGGTGGTGCGCACGGCGGTGGCTCGAGCGCTGCCCGCATCCGAGCCGGACGACGGCTCGGTCAATCCCCAAGCCCCAATGAACTCGCCCGACGCCAATTTCGGGATGTACTTCTTCTTCTGCGACTCGTTCCCTGCCACAAAAATGTGATTTGATCCCAGCGATGTATGAGCCGCCACGATGATTCCAACCGACCCATCCACGCGGGACAGCTCATCAATCGCGGTTACGTATTCCACGTAGCCCATACCGGCGCCGCCATACTCCGCGGGGAAAATAATGCCGAGCAGCCCGAGCTTGCCAAGCTCCTTAACCGTGCTGAGCGGAAACTCGCTGGCCTCGTCCCACTTCATTACATTGGGAAGAATTTCGTGGGCGGCAAATTCGCGCACCGTCTTCTGCAAGTGCAGCTGTTCGTCATTGAGCTGAAAATTCAAGGTCGTTCTCCAAATGAAATAACCGCGCGGAAATATCAGTCGCGGACCCACAACTCGAACTTTTGGGGGATGACCAACTATTACAACACACGGATGCGTCTCTGCGAACACCCGCAGGTAACTGAAGGCCGCATAAATACTGAACAAAATGACTGACCGGTCGGTCTAACAGGTCGCGTCGTCCGGGCGTTCTACTTCTTCACTACGATCTTGACCAGATCTTCCACGCTCGGCATGCTGCCGGATTTTTGATAAGAGAAGATTTCAACCCCGTCACGAAAGATATCCATCTGCCCGCCGCTTCCCCAGGAAGTCTTGGCGTTCACATCGGGCAATTTGCTCAGCGCCTTCCTCAGGCGACCCGCCTGAAATAGAATTTCGATTCAAAGTGGGCACCGCTTGATCTCGACGTCCATTTACTGTGCCTCCACGGTTAGAAATCTCTGAAACACTTCGTTCGACAACATTCGCCCTGCCATGGTCAGGCACAGGCGCTGGTCGTGTCGCTGCAACAAACCATCTTCTACAAGTTCTTCGATGACATTCGTAAGGTTCTCGATTCCAGATTGGCCGAATTCCTGCCCAAGTTCCTGCAGACACACGCCTCGCGTCAATCGCAAGCCCAGAAAGAAACTCTCTTCCAGCGCTTCGCGTCGACACACCGCAGTTCGCACCAGAGGTGCATTCTGCAAAAACGGATTCAGTTCATCCGCGCCCGCGAAGCGCACTGCAACCGCATCGCCACCTTGCCTCGAAGCATTTGGAGCCGCCAACAACATCGAATGCGCATCCACGCCGAATCCGAAATACGGTTTACGTTCCCAATATTTCAGGTTGTGCCGAGACTCCGAACCTTCTCGCGCAAAGTTCGAGATCTCATATTGATGGACTCCCGCTTGCTCCAGGCGGTCACACGCCGCTATATAAAAGTCCGCGCTGAGATCGTCTTCCGGGACAAAATGAGCGTGATACTTCTGGCCACCCGCCATTAGCTCACGCCCCAGCCGCGAATCCCCATCCACTTCCAGCATGTAGACGCTGACATGGGGGACACCCGAAGCAAGTGTTTCTGAAACGGAATATTCCCAGCTTTCCGCCGTTTGGTGGGGTAGGCCTGCGATCAAGTCCACGTTGATGTTTTTAATGTCAGACTTGCGCAACTGAGAAATGTCTTCCAATACCTTCGCCCGCGTATGCAAACGCCCGACCGCCGCTGCCTCTGTGTCCACCCAGGACTGCACGCCCAAGCTGACGCGATTCACGCCGCATCGCAGAAAAGCCGTCAACATTTCTGGAGTCAACGTTCCCGGAGCGCACTCCACTGTGATCTCGGCGTCATGGTCAACCTCGAATTTGTCCCTCAGCGCCCGAAACATTCGCTCCAGGTCCGCTGGCTCAAGAATCGTTGGTGTGCCGCCACCAAGGTAAATCGAGTCCACCTGCCGCTCGAACCGCCCTCCCATAGAAGCAGCCGTCTGGTCCGCTGCGGCAATGTCCGTGCAAACATGGTCGACGTAACGCGAATACATCGCTCGCGACACCACTCCGGTCGAAAAGTTGCAGTAGCTGCACTTGCTCTTGCAAAACGGAATCGAAATGTAAATCCCCAGCGGCATCCGTCTTTCATTATCCCATTTTCAATCGCCTCCTTCATTCAAAACAGAACGGGCACAGCCTGGAGGATGTGCCCGTCGTTCATGGTTGGCCAGATTTTAGTGCAGCGCCAGACAGTTCTCGGTCAGCGGCCAACTCGTCCGGCTGGGATCTTTCTTGCTGAGAACCACGCCAGGATCGGTCGCCTGCGTTTCGTAGGATAGGAAATACGAAGTGTTATTCGCTTCGACTGCGCCATTGGCATTGGCCGTCGAAACTGTGGTCACGGCATATCCGTCCAATCCCGTATCCTGGCTTTGCGGCACGTTCGTCGCAATCAAGCGGAACACGCCTAGGGTCGTGGCCAAAGACAAGGTCGAACTCATATGCGCGCGCGGTGTTGAAGAGTTTACAAACATACGGGCCGGATCGAAGTTGAAGTTCACTTTCCCTTGCCGGTTATCCAGGTCATGCACCTTGAACAGGACGAAGGCCGCGTTGGGCCCGGCACTCACCAGGGACCCTCCATCCAGGTATCCGTTACAGGCGCCGATCTGCTCGAAATTCACCGTGGCTGTTCCGTTCTGGTTGCAGCCGTCAAACCCAGCGAGCACGCCTACCATTGCAATCAATAGCATCAGCATTCCCATCTTTGGCAATCTGCTGTTCATAGCTCCTCCATGTTGAAACGATTTGAAACACGCTGGACCGCGCGCAGCCAAAAGGGTGTCGCGCCCCAAGTGTCTTCTTCTTCGTTAAGCACTGGAATAGCCATCACCGCCCTTACCTTGAAATCTTCTCTGGCACAGGAAATACAGACTTTTATGCCCTGCGGGTGAGTCTCTCAATCCATCATTTCCTGCACATAGGCCCCCCTTTCGGATAGTCGCACTATCCAAACTGTTAGAATCCTCAGGCAGCTTTGGAGACACATGCTTCCTCGCGTCGTGATCACTGGAATGGGCGTCGTCAGCCCGAATGGCATTGGCAAACAGGCCTTTGCAGAAGCCGTGCTGTCAGGCAAGTCGGGCGTGAAGAAGATTACACGCTTCGATCCGTCTTCTCTTCCCGTACACATTGCGGGAGAGATTCCTGAGTTCGACGAACTGGCGTGGATCGACGCGCGTGAGCGCAAGCACGTCTCCCGCGTGGTGCCGCTGGCAATTGCGGCGTGCTCGGAAGCCGTCAAGGACGCTGGCCTCGACCCGGGCAAAATGTCGATGGAGGAAAAGCGCGAGATCGGCATCGTGCTCGGCTCCGGCGGCGGCGCGCAGGAATTTTCCGAGGAGCAGTATCGGCTGTGGCATTCGGGGAACATTAAACAGGTGAGCCTGTTCTGCATCCCCAGCGGGACCATGGGCACCCTGTCGAGCGAAGTGCAGATGCGCTTCGGCTTCCGCGGATATAGCCACGTCATCACGACTGGCTGCACGTCCTCCACCGACGCCATCGGTTATGCCTTGCAGCATATTCAAGCCGGCATCCAGCCGATGTTTCTGGCTGGAGGCGCGGATTCGACGATTACACCTGGCATCATCAAAGGCTACACGCTGTTGCGCGCTTTGACCCAGTCCTGGAACGATGAACCGCAACGCGCCTCGCGACCCTTCTCCGCCGACCGCGACGGGTTTGTGCTGGCGGAAGGCTCTTGGATGTTTCTGCTGGAAGAATACGAACATGCCAAGGCACGCGGCGCGCACATCTATGCCGAGGTCGCCGGGTATGCGTCGAATTGCGAGGCCTTCCACCGGGTCCGCATGAGCGAAGACCCGCAGGAGCCGGCTCGCGCCATCAAGCTGGCGCTGGAAGAAGCGCGGCTGGCTCCCAGCGACGTTCATTATGTGAACTTGCACGGCACCGCGACGCCCATGAACGACCGCGTGGAGACTCGCGCACTCAAGATTGCCCTAGGCGAACACGCCTACACGACGCCAATGTCGTCGCTGAAGTCGCAGATCGGTCACGCTCAAGGCGCCTGCGGCAGCGCCGGCGTGGCCGCTACGCTGATTGCCATGGAGCGCGGCCAGTTGCCTCCGACCATCAACCTGGAAGTTCCAGATCCGGATTGCGATTTAGATTACATTCCGAAGGCAGGACGCATGGCGCAGATCGAGAACGCGATTTGCAACTGCGTGGGATTTGGGTCGAAAAACTCGGCACTCGTGCTGAAAAAGCTTGCGTGATGCCGAATGACGAGGCTTTTGAAAGAGTCGCGAAAATGTTCCACGTGGAACATTTTGCCGTAAGGTCCGTGGGCACAGTAAGTTAGAAAAACTGGACGTCCGCGAGACATAATCTGCGGGCTTGTTCCCAAAATGGAGATTCAAAAAGATTAGTTTTTGATTGACATAACAAGTGCTCGGTGCCCCATGTTCGCGTACGTTTTTTGTACGCTAACATGGGTGGAAGTACACGCACGCAGGCCGACATAGATTGCCGAACATATTAGGCTAACTTACGTTCCCAGCACCACCCAGGTTAGCGACAAAAAACGTCGCGAACCTGGGGCACCCGACAAGCTATAATTGGCTCGTTTTTTTCTGAGAAAGTTCTTTCTTATGTCGCCAGGCTCTGAGCACGGAATGCACATGGGAGGCAATCTTCAGCTATGCGAGATAACTGGCAGCACAATCGTGCCACGCACATTCCGCTTGCGCTATGAAGTGTGGAACCAAGAAGAGACAGAACTGCGCTCCGACATCCATGCACAAGGCCTGATCACGGACGGTCACGATGCTCATGCGCGGCATTGGGCTGTTTTCGACGGAGAGCGAATCGTTGCGGCCGCGCGGATGTGCATCCACCCCCATCAGGATGAGACTCCTGACTTCCCAGCATTTTCTCAGGTTCGGCTTGTAACTCCGGTTGTAACAATAAATCGGCTTGTCGTTCACCACCTTGCGCGAAAGTTGGGATTAGCATCGAAACTGGACAAGTGCAGGGTAGACGCTGCCAGGAAGGACGGCGCAAAGTGTGTTGTCGGGACGGCGGTGGAAAATAGGATAGCTTCCCTTGAGAAACTGGGGTTTCGATTGGTCGGCGCTCAAGCTGAATAGATCCCGCACTATACAGTATCCACTGCGTTTCATGCGATGCTCCTAAACTTTTGAAGGACGATCTCCACTAAGCAAAACCTCGCCGTCCTCCACCCCTGTAAAGACATCTATTCACCAGCACCCAATCTGAACCCATGGCCGCGGAAGAGGAAGTTCTTGGAAAAGCGTATGACAATCGCCTAGGCAACCGGCGGGGGACGAGTCACCCGCTTCATTCGCGGGACACCGCAAAAATCTAAATTCCTTGACACCTGCCGCTTGCTTCTCCTAGCCTTGATTCAGTATGGAAGTCCACCTCACACCCGACCAAAAAGCCTTCGTTCGCCAAGCGATAGAAAGCGGACGCCTTCACCACGAGGAAGACGCGGTTCTCGAAGCCCTGTCTTTGTGGGAAGAGCGAGAGCGCAAGCGTGAAGAGCTTCTGGCATTCATCGACACGGCTGAGACGTCTCTTGCACGCGGCGAAGGGCGCATCCTAACCGAGGAATCCATGCGCCAGCTTGCAGAGAATGTGAAACAACGCGGCCGCGCTCGCCTCGCATCAGAGCAAGTCCCTCCCCGCTAATGGCACACCGTTTCGCGCCGGAAGCCGAAACCGAAATTGAGGATATTTGGCGGTATATCGCTCAAGAGAGCGGCAGCTTTGACATCGCGGATCGGCTCATCGATACCCTCACCGAGCGCTTTTTCCTTCTTTCACGATACCCGCATATCGGCCGCCACCGTGACGATCTGCGCTCCGGCTTGCGCAGCTTTCCCGTCGGCGAATACATCATCATTTACCGAGTAGACGGCAAGGATGTACTCATCCTCCATGTATTTCGCGGCAATCGTGACATCGAAACGCTATCGGCGCAGTGAGTTCAGAACATCCAGCACCTTGTCCCCTGTAAAATCATCTATTCACCAACACCCACTCCCAACCCATGGCCGCCGAAGAGGAAGTTCTTGGAAAAGCGTATGACAGTCGCCTGATGCGGCGGCTGCTGACCTATCTGCGCCCTTACAAGGTGCAGACGGCGATTGCGCTGGTGGCCATCATTCTCAAGGCGCTGGCGGACACGCTGGGGCCTTACCTGACCAAAATTGCCATCGATAAATATCTGGTGCGCACGCCCGCATCGGCTGGGATGCTGGATCGCTACCTCAGTCCGATTCCTCTGACCGGCATTGCGCAGGTGGCGACGCTGTATGTGGGCATGATTTCGTTCAGTTTTATTCTCGAATTCGGCCAGACCTACTTCATGCAGTGGACTGGGCAGAAGGTGATGTTCGATCTGCGCAGCCAGATTTTCCGCCACTTGCAAACTATGCACATCGGCTTCTACGACAAGAACCCCGTCGGACGCCTGGTGACGCGGGTTACGACGGACGTCGATGCCTTGAATGAGATGTTTACGGCTGGCGTGGTTTCGATTTTTGAAGATGTCTTTGTGCTGGCCGGCATCATCGCCATCATGTGCAAGATGAACTGGCGGTTGGCGCTGATCACGTTCGCTGTGCTTCCGCTGATCGCATATGCGACGAATATTTTTCGCCATAAAGTGCGCGACTCCTATCGGCGCATTCGTACCGCTATTGCCAAGATCAATTCGCACTTGCAGGAACACATCAGCGGCATGGTGGTGCTGCAACTGTTCAATCGCGAGAAGCGGGCTTACAACAAATTTTCCGACGTGAACTACGCGCACATGGATGCGTACAAAGACGCGATCATGGCGCATGCGGTTTATTACCCTGTTGTCGAAGTCTTGTCGGCGGTGGCGATCTCGGCGGTTATTTGGTTTGGCGGAAGCAGCGTCTTGAAGGGCATTACGACCTTGGGCGTGCTGGTTGCGTTTATGCAATATGCGCAGCGCTTCTTCAAGCCCATTCAGGATCTGAGTGAGAAGTACAACATTCTGCAAGCGGCGATGGCGTCTGCTGAGCGGGTGTTCAAGCTGTTGGATACGCCCGCGGAGATTACTTCACCCGCTGTCACCCAAAAATCAGACGGCCCGGGACGCATTGAGTTCGATCACGTGTGGTTCTCTTATAGAAACGATGGAACGCCAGATTGGGTTTTGCGCGATGTGAGCTTCACGGTCGAGCCGGGGACGACCGCCGCGTTCGTCGGACACACGGGAGCAGGCAAGACCACCATCATTTCCCTGCTGCTACGGTTTTACGACGTCCAGAAGGGTGCGATTCGGATTGACGGCGTCGATATTCGCGAAATGGATTTAGTCGATCTGCGTCGACGTTTTGGCGTCGTTTTACAGGATCCATTCTTGTTTTCAGGGACTGTCGCGCAGAACATTCGGCTCGGTTCGGAGTGGATTACGGACGCAGCGATTGAGAAAGCTGCTGGAGAGGTTAACGTCCTGGACTTCATTCGTACGCTGCCCGACGGCTTCAACGAAAAGGTGCGTGAACGCGGCAGCACGCTTTCTACCGGCCAAAAGCAGCTGATTTCTTTTGCGCGCGCCCTGGCGCACAACCCGCAAATTCTAGTACTCGACGAGGCTACGTCTTCGGTCGACACCGACACAGAATTCAAAGTGCGCGATGCACTCACGCGCATGGTGGAAGGTCGAACGTCGCTGGTGATCGCGCATCGTTTGTCCACGATTCAGCGCGCGGACGCCATCATCGTCATGCACAAAGGACAGGTACGCGAGATGGGATCACATCAGGAACTGCTGGCCAAGCGCGGCGTGTACTGGAAACTTTATCAACTGCAATATAAAGATCAGGAACTACCAGCCGGGCCGGTTGAGGGCGTTACCCCGCAAGTCATCGCTGGAGCAAGCGATTGAACATAGAATGTGGGGGCATGTTTCAGCCAAGTATCCGTCGTCAAAAGATCAGAAAGGCCGGCGCTCTTTTTCTTGCCTGCCTGTCGTTGGCAGCCTTGATTGTTGCCCAGTCGAAACAGAAAACGAAGGCAACAGCAGCGACGGCATTTGAAATCACCACACCGAATTATGCTTATCCGCAAACCATCGCGTCCATGTTGGAGTTTGACACCAAGAATGCCACTCTGGCACTTTTTGATAGTTCGGGAAAACCTGCCACCACGGCCAAATTCCAAAATGGTGTTTTTGAAGACCGGCAGAAAGACGGTGGCTACACAAATATTCGTTTCACCGACTACCACTATTTTGAGTACTTTAACCAGCAGCCCAATCATTCCTTGGCTTCCATGATTTGGTCCACGGTTGGAGCTAACACATCCAGTGCGACCTCCGTCGGCCTGCTGCAGGTATTCGAAGTCCGCGATGGCCACCCTGTAGTCACACAGCAGATCCGTTACAACCGGCTGGGTGACTTAACCGGCGCGTCTTTCAATCCCGATACCCTGGCCCTCACCGTAAAAGCCAATCGCTGGTCGGACCACGGTACGGTTGCCGAAATTGAGGTCGGGAAATTCCGTTGGGACGGCAAGAAGTTTGTGCTGCAGCCCAGCACGATGCACAAGTAGACTGCCCAACGCTGTTACCATGCCGGACCGCTACAATACTCCCGTGCGAATTCTTATCTCCGCCGGGGAGGCCTCCGGTGAAATGTATGGTGCGCAATTGATGGAGGCGCTGCGCCGACACAACCCGTCACCCAATTCACCATTGGAATTTTTCGGCATTGGCGGAGATCGCATGCGCGCTGCCGGATGCGACGCCGTCGTCGATGCCAAAGACCTCGCGGTTGTTGGTATCACGGAAATCTTGAGCCACTTACCGAAAATTTATGGCCTGTTTCGCAGGCTGATTGCCGCAGCGGACCGGCGGCATCCCGATCTCGCGATTGTGATCGACGCTCCCGCCTTCAACTGGCGCGTCGCAAAAGCCATGCGCAAGCGCGGTATTCCTGTCGTCTATTACGTTTGCCCGCAATTTTGGGCTTGGCGGCAAGGACGAGTGCGGCTTCTGCGGGAAAACGTTACCAAGGCGCTGGCAATATTTCCGTTTGAAGAACAGTTCTTCCGCGAGCGCGGGGTGGATACGACGTTTGTAGGGCACCCGCTCGCTGGGCTTCCGCCGCCAACGATTTCTCGTGAAGATTTTGCGAAACAGTATCAAATCGATCCCGCGAAACCTTGGATCACGTTGATGCCGGGAAGTCGTCGCAAAGAAGTAGCGATGAACTTGCAGGTGATTCTAGAATCTGCGGCGCAGCTTGGAACCGGATATGAGTTCCTGTTGCCGGTCGCACCCACGTTGGACTATCAGTTTTTCGAAGAGACTCTGAATGAGTCTTTTTGGCCGACGGGGCTACATCTGATGCCCGAATCGCTTCCGGCGCTTTATCATTCGCGTGCCGCCATCGTCGCCAGCGGGACAGCGACTGTGGAAGCCGCACTGATGAACACGCCGTTCGTGATGGTCTATCGAGTTTCGCCGCTTACCTATGCGCTGGGACGATCCCGGATCAAGGTTCCCTTCTTTGCAATGGTCAATCTGATCGCCGGAGAGAAGGTCGTGCCGGAGCTTGTTCAGGATGACTTTACAGCCGAAAACGTCGCTCAACATCTTCAGCGCATACTTCCAGAGGGTGCCTCGCGGCAGCAAATGCTAGGTGGGCTGGAGCGCGTCCGCAAGCTTCTAAACGGAGAGGAAGGCGCAATCCCCGCCCCGGAGCGGGCGGCTGGGATTATTTGGTCCTTGCTCGATAACCATGCTGCCCAGCGCTGAATCGCCTTGGATCGAGCACACTTCGTCGCCGCCCGATGTAGGCTTAACCCCATGTTTTCTGCACTTTCCTTGTGTTCAACACATCTTTTGCGCCACAATCTTCATCAGAGTTGTTTAGGGATTTTCCGAGGAGACGTTCACCGCATGTTTCAGGCTCGACCGCGCCGCCAAGTCATCATCAGTTTTTTCGCGTTGATTGCGATTGCCGCTGCCAGTTTTGCAACGTTCTCCGTCCGAGCCGCGGAAAAGGCCCGCCTGCGGGTAGAAAACTACGAAATTGACGCCGATCTCAATCCTCGTGCCCACACGCTGACGGCCAAGGCGAAGGTCCGTTTTACTGCGCTCGACGATCTCAGCGCCGCCACCTTTGAGTTGCACAACGCGCTGCGCCCGACGAAAGTGACCGACGAAGCGGGCCAAACTCTACAGGTTGAACGAATTTCTCAGGACAACGCCATTCGCGTTTCGCTGCCCGCTGGCCTGGCCAAGAACGCAACCACAACACTGAACTTCGAATACACGGGCACGCTGGATTCGGCGGACGACAGCCCCGTTCCTGGCATCAAGCTGGCCTCGGTTGGTGAGGATACTTCGTATCTGCTCTATGCGGGACGCTGGTTTCCGGTGAGCGGCTATGGCATCAACCGCTTCACTGCGACGATTCGCGTTACCGTACCGGCGCACATGCTGGTCATCGGAAGCGGGTCACCAAATTCCGCGAATACTGGTGCCGCAGCTCCTCCCGACGCCCCGGGCAAGATTGCTAACGACGCAGTTTCCGCGCCGCCAGCTCTGAAACGATCTCCGACTGCCACAAAGGGCACGGCTACGCAAGCAACTGCGGCTAACAAGACTGCGAAGGCCGCCAAGAAGCCGGGGGCGACGCCTGTTGTTCCGCCTTCGCCGAGCGCTCCGGGGCCGCGCAAAACTTGGACTTTTGTCTGGGATAAGCCTAGCTTCCCCGGCACCATCATCGCGGGCATCTTTACCGAGAGCAAGCCAACGGATTCCGGCGCCGGCATCAAGGTCTACTTCAAGCCTGCGAAGAAGGCATTCGTCAACACTTACGGCGAAACTGCGAGTAAAGAATTTCTGTACTTTACGGATTTGTACGGCGCGGCGCTGTCTCCCAATTTGAAACTGGTCGAGCTGCCGGATGACACTCTGCCATCGGCTTGGGCTCCGGAAATAGCGGCTATATCCAGCCGGGCCATCGGGGAGAAAACCAACTATCGCCTGCTTGCGAACACCATCGCGCGCCAGTGGTGGGGCACGATTGTGAGCCCCGCCTCGCGCGACGATTGGTGGCTCATGGACGGCTTTGCGCGCTTCTCGGAAGCACGGTACGTAGAAAACGCAGTCGGCCAAACCGGCTACGACGAAGTCGCCAAGGACATGGCCGTCGGATCGTTGGCGTACGATACTGTTCCTCTATCCAGTCTGGGCAAACTCGACCCTTTTTCGCCCGAGTTCCAGTCGCTGGCGACCGACAAAGGCGCGGCAATTCTACATATGTTGCGTTACGTAATGGGCGAGGAGAAATTCGACAACACTATGCGCGGATTTGCCATCAAGCGCGCGCTGCAACCCTCAACTGGCGAGGATTTCCGCAAGGAAGCCGAGGCTCACCAGGGCTCTTCGCTGGTCTGGTTCTTCTCCCAATGGCTCGATTCCACAGGTGCTCCGGAGTTTAAGAGCAAATACACCGTCTACAGGCTTGGTAGCAACAAAGGCTTCCGCACGGTGGGAGAGATTAACCAGGATCTGGATCTATTCCGCATGCCGGTGGAACTCAGGATTGAAACAGACGGCAAGACCGAGCAGCGCACCGTCCAAGTGGTGGGAACGAATTCCCCATTCACAGTGGAAACCTTCGGGCGCCCGCGCCGTATTGTGGTCGATCCCGACGATCATGTGCTGAAGAATTCACCCGACCTGCGGCTGAGAACCGCCATTCTGCGCGGCCAGCAGATGGTGCAGCAAGGCGACCTGACGGAAGCACTCAAGGAATTCCAGAAAGCGTTGGACGCCAACAAGAACAGTTCATTAGCCCACTATCGCGTAGCTGAGGTGTTTTTCCAGCAGAGAAACTATCAGGCTGCCGCCAATGCTTACCGCGAAGCGCTCAACGGAGACGGAGAGCCACGCTGGACGGAAGTTTGGTCCCACGTACAGCTCGGTAAGATTTTCGATGTAACTGGGCAACGCGAACGCGCTACGAACGAATACCGCCACGCTCTTGAAACCAACGACAATACCGAAGGTGCGCAGGACGAAGCACGCAAGTATCTGAAGCAGCCTTTCGAGAAGGCGAAGACGAACTAACGCAGATTTACTCGTACCGCAAGGCCTCAATCGGGTCCAGCCGGGAGGCTTTGATGGCGGGGACCATTCCGCTGATGATGCCGACAAAAATCAGGATAATCGTCGACGTCATCAAGGTTGCAGCGTTGATCTTCAGCTGAATATCTCCCTCGGCCGCATCTTCCATGAACGCGCTCCACAGTGTGAGCGAACCGACTGACCATGAAACAAGATAAGCAAGCACCACCCCGAACACTCCGCCCACAAACGTAATCGCTAGGGCTTCTGCAAGGAATTGAAACAGGATATGTCTCCGGCGGGCACCCAGAGCTTTTTCAACGCCAATCTCGCGCGTGCGCTGCGTCACCGAGACCAGCATGATGTTCATCAGTCCAACCCCGCCAATCCCTAGCGTTAGCAGACCGATAAAACCTAGAAGGCCTTTGATGGCGAGCGTAAGAATTCGCAATTCACCCAGCGCTTCGATGGAATCGAACACAAAAATCGCACGCTTGTCTTTCGGATCGAAACTGTGGTGGAAGGCCATGGAGGCGCGAAGAGCTTCGGCGACTTTTTCATGCGCGCCTTCGTACTCCACCACGATGCTATCTATGTGGTACGTATCGCGCAGGTTGCTCATAGAGCTGAAAGGCACATAGACCTTCGCGTTCATGTTGTCATCGCCGTTCTGAATAACTTTCTTCAGAATGCCGATAACCTGAAAAGACACCCCATCCACCCTTATGGTCTCGCCGATTGCATTCTGCCCTGAGAACAGTTTTTTCTTTACATCCGCGCCCAACACAGCCACGCGGTCATGCGAAAAGTCTTCCTGCTCGCCAAAGAACGTTCCTTCGGAAACATCCATATGCCGAATGCGCGCATACACCGAATAGACGCCGGTGACGCCATAGGTCGAGCTGCGGGTACCGTACGCCATCAACGACTGCTTTCCCGCTTCCGGCGAGACCCGCGTCAGCAGTGGCACCTCAGTCCGCACGTAATCAAGATCGTCCCGAGTGAGCCTGATTTCCGTACCGGCTTTGGTACCGCCCGCCTGCATCTCGGTACGTCCGGGAAAGATCGTAATCTGTTGTCCGCCAAAACTCTGGAACGCAACCATCAGCCCGCGTTCAAAACCTTCTCCGTATGCCAACAGCAAGACGACCGTCGCGATACCCCAGGCCATGCCCAACATGGTGAGCAGACTGCGGCGACGGTTGTGCTTCAAAGCCGCGTACGATTGCTTGAGCAGATCGCCGAACATCCAAAGCTCCCCATATGCGAACGAGTTACTCTTGCCGCAGTGCTTCTACAGGTTCGAGCAATGCCGCTTTGCGTGCGGGATACAGCCCTGCAATCACTCCCGCAACGGCTAACGAAAGAATCGCACCGGCCGCCGACGACGGCACCAGGCGCGGCGTATCAAACCCTTCCAGGAATGGCGGCAACATGGCGAGTAACGCCATTAGTCCTCCCACCAGCACCAGGCCAATGCCCCCGCTGAACAACGTCAGGAATGCGCCTTCCACAAAAAACTGCGTCAGGATGTTGCGGTGCGTTGCGCCCAGCGCCTTCCGAAGGCCGATTTCTTTGGTTCGTTCCGAAACCGATATAAGCATGATGTTAACGATTCCGATCGCCCCCAGCCCCAGCGTAACGAACCCTACTACCCCAAGGAAACCATCCATGGCGTCAAAAATCTTGGCCACACGTTGGGCGCCTTCGATCGTATCCCAATCCTCGAATGCATCTTCCGACTTCGGATCAAATTGATGATTGCGAGCGATGATCGTATGCAATTCGTCTTTGGCTTCAAGGTGCAAGTCTCGATTGATAGGCCGGTAATTCAAGAAGGAAATTGTGTCCTGCTGATTCTCTCCTTTGAGGGGAAAGAGGCCGCGCATCGTCTCAATCGGCATGAAGATTCGCGAGTTGGATCCGTTGTTCCCTTCTCGTCCAATCTTTGCCAGAATGCCAATAATTTCGAACTGCACCCCGTTCAGTAGAATCGTCGAACCCACCGCGGGACGGCCGGGGAAAATATTCTTTACCAACTCCCAGCCTACGACCGCAACGCGGCGCCGGTCGGCATTATCTCGATCGTTCATCCAGCGGCCCACATCCACCGGAACATTCCGAATCTCGTTGTAGACCGGGGCCACCCCAAAAACCTGCCCAGCGGTCGAACCGTAATCGCTCACGGCGCGAATATCTTCCCGGTTGATGACCGCCGAAATGCAACGCAACTTGTGAGCCTGGTCGCGCACGGCGACATAGTCCGCGTAGGTAAAGTGGTAGGTGCGCCCGCTGAGCGAACTGCCTTCAACCCCAGGAATGCGCCCCGTAAAGGTAAACATGATGTCTTTACCGAGATTCGCCATGTTGCGCTCTTGCCCGCTGCGAAAGCCCTCGCCAAGTCCCACCAGCAGCAGCAGAGATCCCACGCCCCAGGCGATCCCGAACATGGTCAAAAACGAGCGCAGCTTATGCGCCCACAACGTGGAAATGGATTGGCGGACGATTTCGACCAGGGTTCGCATAAAGTTCGTTCTGGTTTACTTCCCTGCCGCCGCGCGCAGCGGCTTGGAAGCTCAACGCCGAGCGGGGGTCTCGTTTCCCGCCAGATCGCCTAGGGTTAGATACGCTGGATAAGGGCAGAAGGTTCCCGGCATCAGCAGGCTTAGACGCACGAACATGCCCTGCGGTTAGCCACCAGCGGACGGATTCAATTCAGCGGAGCAAGCTTCCGCTGCCACACGAGCTAAGTCTCTTTTACAACTTCCACCTGTTTCCCTAAGCGACGTCCTACTTCGATCGCAGCCGCCAGCACTGCGTCTTCGGTTTCCCGAGCACGTACGACTTGCAGAACACGCATGGCATACACCGGCTGTGTAAATCGCATCCCCACACAACGAGAAGCACAGTGCGTAACGTCTGTGATATCGGTAATGCGCAGCGAAAACGTGCTGGAGGCCAGAATCGTGTTGGGCCGACTTATACGATCCAATAAACTAAAAATCTCAAGCTTGGATTCAATCTCGTCCGGCACGGCTTCGATCACAAATTCAGCCTGCCGAACCGCATCTTCAATCGTACTAGCGTATTCAATGCGGGCTAGAGCAGCGTCGGCCTGGCTGCGACTTACTTCGCCGCGTGCTACGGAATCATCCACCAGGACGCGGATATCCATTTCCGCATTCCGCAAGTTCGCCGGCAAAATGTCCTCCAAAACGGTTCGATAGCCACCCAGCGCGGTCGCGTGGGCAATACCTCGCCCTACGTTACCCGCGCCGATTACAGCAATCGTCTGGATCGCAGCCAGAGCCACCGCTACTCGCGATCCAGCATTTCTAGAACGCCAAGAACGTTGGGGTCGGACTTACGGAAATATTCCGCCAACCGCTTGCGGTCTTCCGGGGTCAAGGAGGGCATGGAGGAATGAATCCGCCGCAGCGTCGCGGAAATGTCATCTACATAGTTCATAAGACGAATAAGTTCACCGGTCGTTTGCATGTTGGAAGTCCTTTCAAAATTGCTGGGGCCCGCGGAAGTATTGCGACAGCCTCTTTGCATTGTTCACGGTACGGAAGAATTAGTAAAGCGAGGGCCGAAGCTCGTTGGAACTATCGAACCTACGTATGGAAATAGCTAGGCCGCGAACTCTTCGCCGGGGCCTAAATGAATCCCTTCCGGCAAGCGATCCGTCACTTCCGCCAAATGTGCCAGCCGGCCGGCTAAATCGCCGCCAGTCGCTCCCGGAGAAAGCCGCCACGTCCAATTCCCTTCACTGACGCTGGGACGGTTCATCCGCGCTTCTGAGCCAAGTCCCAAAATATCCTGCATAGGGATCACGGAGAGCGACGCCATGGAATTGACCGCCGCCCGAATCAGCTGCCAGTGGATCCCGTCTTCGGAGCGACCAAGATAAACTTCCGCGTTGCGGCGCTCGTAGTCGCTCACAGTTTGCCACCAACCCACGGCCGTATCGGTATCGTGCGTACCCGTGTAGATGACGGTATCCGGCAGGCACTTATGCGGCAGGTAAATATGCGATCCTGCATCTCCGAAGCCGAACTGCAACACGGCCATGCGTGGCAGGGCCAACCCTTCGCGCAGCGCGTTTACGTCGGCTGTAATCACGCCAAGGTCTTCCGCAAAAAACGGGAACGCCGGCAGCGCCTCCCTAACTCTATGAAATAAATCGTCTTTTGGACCATCCACCCAGCGACCGTTTACCGCCGTCGGCTCGTGTGCAGGGATTTCCCAGTGCTGCTGGAAGCCGCGAAAATGGTCGAGACGGATGTAGTCCACGTTCTGCGCGATCCATCGCAGTCTCTTGACCCACCAGTCGTAGCCATTTTCCTTCATCACATCCCAGCGGTACAGCGGATTGCCCCAGCGCTGGCCGGTCGGACTGAAGTAGTCGGGCGGAACCCCGCTGACGACGTAAGGATTCAGGTTCTCGTCAAGTTGAAACAGGCCCGGATTCTCCCAAACATCGGCGCTGTCGTAGTTCAGGAAGATCGCAATATCGCCAACCACGCGAATCGAGCGCTCGGCAGAATAGCGGCGCAGAGCCTGCCACTGCTCAAAGAAGAAGAACTGCATCACGCGATCGGCAGCCAACGACTCTTTCAGCTCGCGGGCAGCCTTCTTCAGGGCTGCCGGTTCCCGGCGAGCCAGCTCACGCGGCCAGGTGTTCCACGTTTGTCGGTCATAGCGTTCCCGCAAGGCGCGAAAAAGGACGAAACCGTCCAGCCAGGACTTGTTTTCTTGCTGAAATCGATCAAAACGTTCCCGGGCGTTGCCAGAGGCATTTTTCACGAAATTACGAGCTGCTTCTTCAATCAGTGGAAGCTTTTGCAGTTGCACGGCCTCGTAGTCCACAGCCGACGACGGCGCCGCTAGATCCTGCAGACGGTCCCAGGCAATCCAGCCGTGCTCAGCCAGCCGCTCCAGGCTAATGAGCATGGCATTGCCTGCAAACGCTGAAATCGACGAATACGGAGAGTTGCCCAGCCCGACCGGGCTCAAAGGAAGTACCTGCCAGAGCCCCTGACGGGCCGTGGCGAGGAAGTTTACGAAACCATAGGCTTCGGGGCCAAAATCCCCGATACCCCCGCGGGAGGGCAAGGAGGATGGATGCAGCAGGATACCAGTAGCGCGGGGGAACGGCATGATTCGGTCGACTGCGTTAGAACCCCTGGGGACCGCGCCCTCCGGTTAGCGCTTTCAGTTCGCTTTGATTGACGACAATCTTGCCGGACTTCTCCAGTTGCTGGCGAAGATTTGCTACATACATGCCAAATAGTTCGTCGCGCTTGTTTTGCAGCAGGCCCTCGCGGATTTCGTCCTTCTTGGCGGCCAAGTCCGCAGCGGTCGGTTCTTCCTTGCTCACCAACTGTAAGACTGCGCCATTCTGCCCAGCCTGCGCCGGACCGACGATGTCGCCTTCTTTGCCGGTAAACAGGCCTGCGATTTGTTCGTTCCCCATGGAACCCACATCGGGAACCTGCGCCGTCGGCAGGACAAAATCGCTGGTCTTGACGGTCAAGCCAAGCTCGCGAGCAGCTTTCTTCAAATCGTGGGTGGCTTTCGCGCGATCCCCCAACTCTGTCGTCTTCTTCGCGAGCAATTCGTTGCCGCGCTCGTTCTTGAACTGTTCTTCGAGCTTGCTGCGAATTTCGCCATAAGTAGGCGTCGACGGAGGCTGAATGCCCAGTACCTGATAAACGGCATAACCCTGCGGAGTGTGCATCAGCTCGGGTTGAGCGTTCTCCTTAGCGCCAAAAACCACGCTCATGATTTCCGGAGCCACGCCTATCCCGGGCAGGGTATCGGTGTTCGCAACAAAATCGGTGGTCACCGCACCGCCTGCGGCAGCCTTCTCGATGCCATTCGCGCGCGACTGCATCAGCAGTGTGTTGGCTTGCGCTTCGGCTTGGCGCTGGGCCACTTGCTGTTTCAAAACTGGCTCGATGTCGCCCTTCACTTCATCCAGCGGCTTCAGATGGGCGTCCTGCTTATCTTCCACGCGAACAATATGGAAGCCATAGCTGCTTTTCAGCACATCGCTCGTCTGGCCCTTGGGCATGGAGAAAATAACTTTTTCCACGTCGGGAGAGCCATAGCGACCGCGCTGAATCCATCCCAACAGGCCAGCGGTGTTCGAGCTGCCGGAGTCTTCCGAATACTTGGCTGCCAACTGGCCGAAATCGCCGCCAGCTTTGATCTGCTTCGAGACATCGTCGGCCTTAGCGCGAGCCACATCCAGAGCTTTCTGGTCAACCTTGCCGTCCGCACCAGGAACCGGAGCTTTGATCAGAATGTGCCGCACATTCACCTGCTCGGGCACACGATATTGGTCGCCGTGCTGCTGGTAGTAGCTCTTCAACTCGCTATCGCTCACCTGCACCGCAGCTTGTACCTTCGCTACATCGACCAAGGCATAGCGCAGCTTGCGTTTTTCAGGAATTGAATTGACATAAGCGGCCTTATTCTTTTCGTGATAGGCCTTCAGTTCTTCTTCGCCAGGATGGACGCCTTTGCGAACTTCATCGGCATTGACAATGGCGTAATCGAACTTAACTTTCGTGTTCCTTTTGTGGAACTCGCTGTCGATTTCGGAATTGGTTACCACGGCTGCGCCAGAAACGAGGGCGCGCAACTTCGTCGCCATCAGGCGATCCTTTTCCAGCTCTTCGAATTTAGCCACCGTCAGGTTGGCTTGCTGCAGCACGTTTTCGTATTCCTTCTGTCCGATAAACTTGCCGCCGGGAAAAAACGTCTGGCTATATTGCCCGTGCTCAAATTCGTCCTTCAACTCCTCGTCGCTGACTTTGATGCCCATATTCTGGGCAGCCACCAGCATGGCCTTGGCGCTAACCAGGTTCTCGTAAGCCCGCTGACTGAAGTACGGGAGCATCTGCTCCGCCATGGGGTTGCCACGCGGAAACTGCTGCCGCAACATGCCACGAGCAGTGTTGTAGACCTCCTGCGTGGTAACCTGCTCGCCGCCCACGGTAGCGACCACACCCTTGGTTAGAGGTCCGCCAGTCAATCCCATGCTGCTCCCAATACCTCCGGGAATGAGGGTGATCACCATCGCAACGCAGATGAGGGTAAGCAGCGTGCCGATAACAATCTTCTTCGTCTTACCTTCAGTTTGGAGAAAGCGAATCATAGCGGTTTAAGACTCCGAGTCAACGTGCCAGGGGATAGAAACAGAAGCACTTAATTATAAACGAGGAGTCGGTGTGGCGGCGGAGCTTGCTCCGCAGAATGTAGAGGCTCCGTCGAATCGCGCAGCGATGGGACGGTTTTGCAGCGCCAGCATCCTGCCGGCAGTCGCCGGGACGGCAGCGCTACAAAGACCTCAGCGGAGCAAGCTTCGCTCTTCAGAATCGAGACTGGCCTAACGTGAAAGAGCGGCGCTTCAGCGCCGCGTAAGCTGCTCACGAAACGAAAGCTTCAGCCCCAGTTTGCCGAGCTCTGCATTTTCCTTAAGTCCTGGGAGACCCTTCCACCTAGCCTGAAGGCCTTCTTGATCGGATCGGACGCGGCCCTAAAGAGCCGCTCTTTCACGCTGGGGCAAAAAATCTTGGTTTCTTCCAAGGCCAAAAAACTAAGGCTATGCCACCACGTAGTGTCATTCCAAAAGTCAAGCGGCACTATCTGGAAAGAGAGTGCGGCTATCTGTTTGATTAGGTGAAAATTTTTAGTCCTGCTGCCGTTTAGCGTCCGGGGAAAGGCGGCTTAAACGGGCACGGCGGATCGGGGCAGTTTTTTGTCGGGCTAGCTTGGAGCGCGTGACTCTTGGGCGGTTTGCTGGCGGCGGTGAAGGTTAGGACGAGCGCTAGGGAGAACATCGCGAACAACATCTTTTTCATAAGATTTTCCTCGTGTGAATTTAGTTACAAATGCTTCCACACGACACGACCCCTTCGATCAGGATTCCATAAGCGAAAAGCATGAGCCCACGCCCCAGTTTCCTCAACCGCGCCGCAAGAAAGCTGGGCAGAATCCTAGCGAAGTGCCCTTCCCCCCCGTCAAGTGAAAATGGAAATAGGTAAGACAGGGCGCGAGGCCAAACACGGCCTCGCACCCACACCTAGCCTGTTCTCCGCCTAGAATTGAAGGGATTTGCCTAATCTAGCTTGGCGGCACAACGTACACCTTCGGATCGATTACCTTTCCGTTGACTTCGACGGAGTATTTGTACTCTCCACCGTTCGCACCCTCGCGGGTCTTACCGGATGAAGGGCTACAAGGATGGAAATGGAAGCTTTCAAAGGGCGTCTCATCACCAAAACAAATCGTGAAATTGACCCCTGGTTCAGCTTGCCACACAACCGTTTCGCCCTCGTGTCGGTTAATAGTGATGGAATCTGGTTCCACGCGTGGATAACCGTCCTCGCTCAGACACACCCGGACCACCCTTTCCTTTTCCTTCCTGCATTCTGGCATCTCAATTGGTAACGCGCTCATACTTTTTTCCTCCCGAGTTGAATTAGCTTTCTAAAGAATCATTCCTGATACACACCCCTACTTCACCATCCGTTGAAACTGCAAGTTGGAGGCCAAACCAGCAAAAGCCGGATCATCCCGCACCCAAGCCTTCGGGTATCCCGCAGAGAGTGATTTCTCGAGTTCTCCGAGAGCCAGGTCATTCATGCCAAGGCGGTAGCGAATTTTAGCAGCGACGGACCACATCTCTGGTTCCCTTGGCGAGTCGGGAGGAATCCTCCCTAGCAAACTTAGGGCAACTTCCCGATTCCCCAGCATGGCTTGATACAGGCTCGCATAGTGGATAGCCTCAGTATCCCGTGGATTCACTCGGAGTACATCGCTGACAAGCCCTGCCGCCTTGAGATAGGTTGGCCGAACGTGAGCCAATTCCGTTGATATCTGCGAATACGCCTCTGCTAAATTCCCCCAGTTCCCGTAAGCGGCGTCGTCCCGCTGGACCGCCAATTCGTAGACGTGAGCCGCTTCAGAAAAACGGTGCTGAAAAAAGTACGCAGATGCAAGATTTGAGTAACCTTCCGTACTTGGACGAATCTCCACGGAGCGTTTGAATTCATTAACCGCCTCGTTGTACCTACCTTCGGCAAGATACGCGGCCCCCAAGTTTGTATGCCCGAATTCCCCGTCAGGAACCAACGAAGTGAGCTGGTGGTATTGCTCTTCCGCCTCCCCGTAGCGCGCATGGTTGTAGAAAAAGTTCCCCAAGATCGCGTATCCCCTCCAGTATTGCGGATGGAGTTGGATCGCCTGTCTGAACGACTTTTCGGCCTCTGCCGTTTTACCGAGCTTGTCATGGGCGGAAGCTAGCCCCATCAGGGCGTCGTCATCATTCGGATCGCGGTCAACGGCGCGCTGGAACTCATCCGCCGCTTGCTGATATCCCCCGATTCCTTTGCTAACCATCCCCAGGCAGTTGTGAGCGATGGCCAATCCGTTGTCCAAATCCGCTGCGCGATTGCAAGCAGTGTCCGCCAACGCAACCCAGCTGCTGGCGTGCGTCTGCTCATACTTCCGCCAGTAGCTCTCCCCAAGCCCCGCATACGCCCGCGCATAGTTCGGATCCCGCTCCAGCGCGTGCTTAAACACTTCGATCGCGCTATCCACATTTTCCGGCTTGTGGTAATCCTGCAAGTAGCCTCGTCCGCGCAAATAGTAGTCATAAGCGGCTGGCTCGCTCGTGCCTTGTGCGAGCCTGTCTTCCTGCTTGGGTTCCAGACCTAAGAGCTTGGCCACACTGGCCACCACGCGGTCTTCGATCACGAGGCGGTCCGTGTTGCTGACCGTGATGGTGTCGCCGCCTACACTTCGTCCCGTACTTGCGTCGACCAAGCTATAAATTACGCGGGCCTGATTGCCGGACTCGTTAACCGTGCCTTCCAACACGCGATTCGCGCCGAAACGCTTGCGGGCATCCTCCACGTTCAAAACCTTCTCGGCGCGAACCTCACTGGGTGGCACTACATCGACGCGGTTCTTATCGCCAAAATGGGCTAGCCACAGCGACAGCGATTCCGTCAGTCCGTCGCAGAACGCTTTCTGGCTAGTGTCGGTGGACGACGTACTGAGTGGCAGGACGACGAGATGAATCGACGGCGATTCCGGCGCGGCTCCCCAGAACTGCCCAATTCTCTCTTTGATGGCAGGAACCTGCGACAGTGCGGCCAGCAAGACTACAGCCAACGCTCCCCACAAAAGCCCCTTCCGCACGGGCTGCGGATCTTTTTGCGGAAGTAGCTTGATTCCGCGCGGGGGCGTAATCACGTTGCACAGGTTATCGAGATCGTTCAGCAACTCCAGCGCACTGGGATAGCGGTCGGCTGGCTGCTTGGCCAGCATGCGATCCAACACCTGATCGATTGCTTTGGAAACATCTGAATTTAAGCTACTTGCGGACGCGGGCTTACCGCCGACAATGAAGCCGCTCCTGGCCTCAAATCCTTCGCTCTGAAAAGGATGCTGCCCGGTGAGCGCTTCGTAAAACACAATGCCCAAAGAAAAGATGTCGGCGCGGCCGTCAACTCCTTCGCGCAGGACTTCGGGAGCCATGTACGCCGGAGTTCCGCTTACCGTGCCCTTTCGATCAATCGTGTCCCGATCCATGAGCGAAACTTCTTCCGCCAAGGGCATCTGCTTGGCGACGCCGAAATCCAGAATCTTGACCTGCCCATCCGGCGTAAGCATGATGTTTTCCGGCTTGATGTCGCCATGAATAATGCCGCGGCCGTGGGCGGCAACCAGCGCCTCGGCACACTGGCTGGCAATGTGCAGGAATTCCTTGAGTTGGATTGGGCGGACCAGGCGCTGGCGCAGAGTCTCGCCTTCCACGAACTCCATAATGAGACAGATTTCGTTCTGCTCTTCAATAACGCGGTAGACATGGGCCACACGGTTGCTGTGACGTAGTTGCACGGCGCGCTGGGCCTCTTCCTTGAAGCGGCGCCGGTAGATTGCGTCATTGCGCAACGCCGGGGGGAGGCGTTTGAGGGCGACAGCAACCTTCAGGCTGGTATCCAGGGCGCGATAGACCTCGCCGCCGCCGCCACTTCCGACGCGGTCGCCGATCTCAAACTCGCCCAGGACTTTGCCTGTCAGCGAATCCCGGGCGGGATCGCCATCCATAATAATGGGAGCGGACTCCGGCATAAGACCAATATTCCCGTGAAAATATAACCAGACGGAAAACGATGAAAACACTGCCCCGAGCAGCCCTTGGCGGGAATCTTATCCCGTTCCGTGACAAGGTGCAACAACAGGGTTTTGGCGGGGATTGCCTGGCAAGGGATACGCAAGAGCTGCCTCTTGGCGGTCTGGCGGGAAAAGAGTACAGTAATGAATCGTTTCAATACCATGAAAATGAGGATGCTTTCCATGAGGATTTTTTCCACTCGACCCCTGCTGGCAGGCTTGAACAAGAGCGCTATCGCATTGATTCTGTTAGGAATGGCCGCTGCGGCGGCAGCCGCGCAAGAGGCACGGCGCCCCCTGCGCGACTGGAAGTTGCAGTCTTCCGCCAAGGTCGAGGCGCCGGGAACAGCAATTTCTCTGCCCGGCTTTGAAGCGAAGGCCAAAGATTGGTATGCGGTGCAGGTTCCGACCACGGTGACCGCCGCGTTGGTGAAGCACAAGGTCTATCCCGACGATCCCTACTTTGGAATGAACTTGCGCACGCTGCCGGGAGTGACGTATCCGCCAGGCACAAATTTTTCGAATCAGGAAATGCAAACCGATAGCCCCTTCGCGGTTTCCTGGTGGTACCGCACGGAATTCACGCTGCCCGCTTCGGATGCCGGCAAGACGATTTGGCTGAATTTTGGCGGCATTAACTACCGCGCTAACATCTGGCTCAACGGGAAACAGATTGCCAAAGCCGACGACGTAGCCGGTGCCTGGAGAACCTGGGAGTTCGACGTGACCTCCGCTGCGAAACCCGGTGCCGCGAATGCACTAGCCGTGCAGGTGTGGGCACCGCAAAAAGACGATCTAGCTATCACGTTCGTGGATTGGAACCCAGCGCCTCCCGATAAGAATATGGGACTGTGGCGCAGCGTTTACGTCACCACGAGCGGGCCGGTCGCATTGCGGTATCCGGCGGTGCTTACTGAACTGAATTCACCGGCCAACGACAGCGCAGCCCTGACTGCAACTGCGGTTCTGAAAAACGCGGCGGATCATTCGGTGAAGGGCAAGCTGCGTGGAAAGATTGAGAATATTACTTTCGAACAAGACGTGGAACTGGCTGCCGGAGAAACAAAAGACGTTGACTTTGAGCCAGCGCAATATTCGCAGTTGAAGATGTCGACTCCGAAACTCTGGTGGCCAGCGCAGATGGGTGCGCAGAACTTCTATCCGCTGGAAATGGAATTCGTGGTTGATGGCAAAGTTTCCGACCGACTGAAGACTCATTTTGCCATCCGCAAAGTGATATCAGAATTTGACGAGAAACATCGGCGAGTATTTTCAGTGAATGGAAAGAAGATATTGATTCGCGGCGGTGGCTGGTCGCCGGACCTGATGCTGCGAGAAAACTCGCAGCGACTGGAAGACGAAATACGTTACACGAAAGATATGGGGCTGAATACGATCCGCCTCGAAGGCAAGCTGGAGACCGAAGAATTCTTCGATATCACCGACCGCGAAGGCATCCTGGTGATGGCCGGCTGGTGCTGCTGCGATCATTGGGAACACTGGCAGAACTGGAAAGAAGCTGACTTTAAGATTTCCGGCGAATCGCTGCGAGATCAGGCGCGACGCCTGCGAAACCATGCCAGCGTGTTTGTGTGGCTCTACGGCAGCGATGGTCCGCCTCCGCCGGATGTGGAACAAAACTATTTGAATGTACTGAAGTCTTGCCGCTGGCCGAATCCAACTTCGTCGTCGGCCAAAGATATTCCGACGGCAGTGACCGGAGATCCCGGCGTAAAGATGACCGGCCCTTATGACTACGTTGCGCCTTCCTACTGGACTCTGGAAAAAGACAAGATCGGCGGCGCGTGGGGTTTCAATACAGAAACGAGCATGGGACCCGCGGTGCCTCCTGTTGAAAGCTTGAAGTTGATGCTGCCCAAAGACAAGCTCTGGCCCATTAACGAAGCCTGGAATTTCCATGCGGGCGGTGGACCGTTCAAAACGATTGAGCTCTACAAGACTGCGGTGGACAAGCGCTACGGCGCATCCGACAACGTGGAGGATTTCGCGCGCAAATCACAACTGATTTCCTATGAAGGCGAACGCGCGATGTTCGAAGCCTTCAGCCGCAACAAGTACACTTCAACCGGCGTTGTACAATGGATGCTCAACAACGCTTGGCCCTCTGTGATTTGGCACCTCTATGACTATTACCTGCGGCCCGGTGGCGGATACTTCGGAACCAAAGTCGCTTGCGAAGCCCTGCATCCTGTCTACGGATATGACGACCACTCGGTGTGGCTCGTCAGCAGCCAATACACGGACGCGAAGGGCCTGAAGCTGCACGCCCGCGTTCTAAATTTGGATATGGCGGAGAAGTTTTCGAAAGATGTCACCCTTGATGCCGCGGCGGACAGCACACAGAAGCTGTTCGAACTTCCACAGATCGACGGCTTATCCACCACGTACTTCCTGGTCATGACGCTAGAGAATTCAGCTGGCAAGCGCGTTGGCTCCAACCTTTATTGGCTTTCGACAAAACCGGAAACGCTGGACTGGGAAAAATCGACCTGGTACATGACGCCCACTTCGGACTTCGCGGACTTCACCGCTTTGAGCACGCTTCCAAAGGTAAAGCTGAAGCTATCCGAGAAGACCGAGCATGCGGGTGAGGAATTCGTCACTCACGTTACGCTGGAGAATCCATCGAAGAGCATCGCATTCTTCAATCGCCTCAAGCTCAATCGAGGCACTGGCGGAGAGGAAGTGCTTCCAGTAATTTGGCAGGACAACTATTTCTCGTTGCTGCCCGGAGAAAAGCGTGAGGTGACGGCAACCTACCGCGCAAAGAATCTCGGAACTGCCAAGCCCGCGGTTGTCGTCGAAGGATGGAACGCGGAATAGCACTGCAGCGCTTTACAAGTTAAACAGGGTGCCGGAGACGGCACCCTGTTTAATTTAGCTCGCCATCTACTCTTCCGCCGGCACATCAAAGTTCACCAGCTCACTGCGGAAACCGCTCGTCTTCCAAGCGCCGTAAGCGATCCCAGCCACCATCCAGATCGATCCCACGATCAGTGCCAGATGCGACAAGTGAATCCAGATGAAGAAGCAAATGAAGAAACCAAGCAAGGGCGGAATCAACTGGCCTATAGTCCGATCGGCGCCGCGAATGAAATAGTGGGTCAGCGACGCCGCGTTCACGCCCATGAATGCGATCAGCGCTCCGAAATTAAGCAACTCCGCGCCGTTGTCGTAGCTAATCAGAAAAGCTCCGAGCAGCGCGATCACGCCCACAAAAATCACGTTGTTGGCGGGAATGTGGGTGCGCGGATGGATAGCGCCAAAGAACTTCTTTGGGATCGCATTGCTGCGACCCATACCGTAGAGTAAGCGCGCAGCGCCGAGTTGCGATCCCATGCCGGAACCTATTGTCGCAATTAGAAGCGTGATGCTGATGGCCTTCGTCATCAGCGCGCCGCCCGCAATCGCAGCGACATGACTGAATGCATTCTCCACTTCGTTGGCGGCAAACAAGTACTGTTTGCTCAGCAATTGCGCACCATAGACCTCGGCAGAAGCCAGCACTCCCGTAATAACGCAAACCAGCACTGTGGCCAGGAAAATATTGCGCTTCGGATTTTCCACTTCTTCCGACAAGGTTGAAATACCGTCAAATCCTATATAAGTGAGCACCGCGACTGACGTCCCGTGAAACACTCCATTGATGGAAAAAGTTTCCGGGTTATAGAACGGGCGCAGAAAATAAGATTCCGGATATTGCGGTAGGTGAAAAATGTATCGAATGGTGTACCAGAAAAACGCAAGAATCACCGCGCCCATGACCGCGCAAAGAATGCTGTTGATCCGCGCAGAACTTTTCACACCGCGCAGATTGAGCACTGTAAACAATACTGCGAAGATGATGGGCCAGGCCAGCGCAGGATAAGGAAGTTGATACCGTGTTCCCGCCAGCAAATCAGCCATCGCCTTAGCGCACCAGATGGTGCAGATCAATGGATTCAGGATGTAATCCATGGTCATGCTCCAACCAGTAACGTAGCCGAGCGAAGGATGCAGTTCGCGACCTACATACGTATACGCAGAGCCCGCGCTGGGATACACGCGCGCCATTCTTCCATAGCTCATGGCGGTAAAAACCATGGCGATCATCGCAATCAGAATGGAGGTGACAACGTGACCCTGACCCGCGTTGCTGAAAACTCCATAAGCGGGCATCGGCGCGGTCGGCTGAATCACGATGATGCCGTAAAGGATCAAGTCCCAAAGTGAAAGAGTGCGGCGCAGTCTGGGGGCGGAGGCGGTGGTTTGGGTTGTCGACATGCTAGGGTAAGTTTTTCGAACGCAATAAGGACTGCGCGGATTGTTCTATGGTTGCCCCATCCGTGTCAACTCGAAAGAGGCCGTGGTTTCGATCTATCGAATCGTTTTAATTAAGTCTATTGTCGTGTTCGGGATTCCTTCAATTTCACAGCTTGCTATTTTCCGGTGCCGTACTTATACGCGTATCCCTGCGGCTCTTTCCCGGAAACGTGACGCGTATTGTAGGTCAGTATGGCGTCGAGATTTGCCGGGGTCAGCGGATACGACTTTCCCGGATAGGGATAGGTATTCATGGATTGGAACGGGAGCGGTTCTACCGTCGAACCTTCCGCGGCATAGAAATCCATATCCTTTTCGTAGCCGTTGGCCAGGAAGAAGTAGTCGCGAGTCCAACCTTTGGCGAGTGGAGGAAGAGAGGCAGGATCGAACTCTAATGCAACTTCTTCGCCGGAACCGAACACGGTGAAACGGTCGTCGAAGCCCGTAAGTAGCGTGCGCACATCTCCGTAGCGTGTGTAGGTGCCGGCTTGGCGAGCATACGGGCCGGTCGCGCTCACATCTTCGTAAACGTACTGCACGTTCCCCGCTGGCGTTCCTTCAATCTGGCGAGGATAGCCATGGAAGTTGAGATTCGCTTGTTGCAGCTTTACCGAATGCAGGGAGACAGGGACGTTTCGCGCAGTACGATCCACCAATATCGAATCCCAATAAATTTGCAGATTCGTGGAAATGCGAATTCGCTGCGTACCCGCCGGAAGTTTCCTTGTGAAATCCGCAACCATCGTGCGCGGAAGCCCCGCTGGGAAGCCCATATCGTCGATCACCTTCACCCATTCGCCCTTAGCATTTTGCACTTCCACGTAGGGCGAAGTCGCCTGCACTCCAGCCTGTGATGCCGCGTACATGCCAGTCGCCGTAAAGTACTCAATCTCCCCATGCAACAGCAGTCGTAGCGGGCTGGCGCCGTCGTAGCGCTCGCCCAAATCAAGCTCCATGCTGTGCAGTTTGACGAATCCCTTGAAGGGGAGCAGATCGAAATTGCCAACATACTTATGCGCCAGCAGGTCGGGCAGCAAATCGTGCCCGTGATCGTCCCACACTCCCGCCGGAGGCTTTGCATTACGGCTGGCCACCACTTTGAACGGCGGATACGGCGGGTTGGCGGCAAAATACTCGTTCGGATAAACCTCCGCGTCGGCAGGATGATCCACCGCCAGCAGCCGCACTTGGTCGAGATATACGACTTCTTCCATCGGCTCCATCAGACGGAAACTTAGCTTGCCGTCGCGGAGTTGCATCGTGTCACGATCTAATTTCACATACTCGGTTGGACGCGGAATATTACGCTCGCCCGCGCCCACCCAATGGCCCAGCACGCCCGCGCCCAATACGTCGGCGACCAAGCGATACCGCTGGCCATCCCATGCGAAAAGCGTGGGACAGGAGCTGCCGCGCCGGTCAATCTCCACGTAGGCCTGCTCTTTATCAGCGGCCACTTCGATTTCGTCTTGCAGAACGCCAGTCGGCCACAACATGCGCACGATGTCAGCCTGCGTTGAGGCGCCCAGCCCGGCTGTAATCACCGTCGAACTCTGCCCCAGATAGCCGGAAGAACCCGCGATCTCCCACTTCTGGCGACTCGCTCCGGAGAACACCTCCACCTTGGTTCCAATAGCGCTGCGGTTGTCGTTCAATCCTCGGAACGCGAGTCGCAGCCAGTGATTCTTATTGCCGCCTTCGTTGCGCAGCAACACAGCCGGAGCATGATTCTGCGTGATAAGCAGATCAGTTGCCCCGTCGTTATCGTAGTCAGCCGTCAGCAAACCGCGCGGCGATTCCAAATGAATTTTGTCGAGACCCACAGCGGCAGTTACGTCCTCGAATCCCTCGGCACCCTTGTTGCGAAACAGCCGCACTTCACCGCGCCCGTCCGCCGTTTCGCCTACAGCAGCCAGATCCATCCAGCCGTCGTTGTCGTAATCCAGCGCGGCCACGCCCCAGGCACGAACCCAATTCAATTTCGGAAGCGCAACAGGCTCAAACGTCTTCCCATCCTTGTTACGCCACAGCGTAAACGCCGGAGACCCCCAATGCGTGAAGGCCAAATCCATCCGTCCATCTTTGTCGAAGTCGAGAACTGCTATGCCTACCGCAGGCGCGGGCATCGCTGCCGACCACGGCTCGCGCGCAGGAAACTTCCCTTCCTTGGGATTCTCATAAATCGTCGGCGAAGCCACGTGCCAGGCCGTACTCACAAGATCGACTGCGCGGTCATTGTTGAAGTCCGTGCCTACTGCGGCAAAGCCAGGCCCGTTCCCTTGCAGCGCCAGTTCGGCGGTCACGTCGGTGAAAGTACCGTTACCATTGTTTCGGAACATGACGTTCGCGCCTGCAACTTTGGCATCCCGCGCGCCCACCGACGACTTACGCGGATCGAAAATCGCATCCGTGCTATAACGCGTGACGTAGAGGTCGATATCGCCGTCATGGTCGTAATCCACAAAGGTCATGCCAACGTTCACCAAACCCGCACCCACCCTGAGATCCGCACCCCTGAGTCCAGCCGCCTCACTCACATCTTTAAACTTTCCATCTTTCTCGTTATGCAACAGCAGCACGCGATCTCGCAGCGTGACCGCCAAATCGACGCCACCGTCGTTGTCGTAGTCCCCTGCCGTACACCCAATGCCGTGGAGTTCAGGAATTAGCCCTGCCGCCCGCGTGACATCCTCAAACTTTCCCCCGCCCAAATTGTGATAGAGGGACATACCGCCCTGTTTGCCGTGATCCGCTAGAAATACATCCATCCGCCCGTCGGCATCGTAGTCCAGAAAGCAGGCGCCGGGACCCAGGAATGCCGCAATATCGTTGAGGTCAATCACAGGCGAACTGTCCCCTGCAATCGCCTCGCCGCCTTTCAACCCCGCTCGTTGCGTTTCCTCAACAAACTTCACCGGAATCGCCGCCGCCACCCGCTCCTTCACCGCTGGCGATTCCTCCACTCGCGAGTACTTCCCCTGCTCACCATAGGCAAGACTCATCGGAGAGCCGATCTTCGTTTGCGTGATCTGCTGAAAGCGGACCAGATGTTCGCGCGCCTTCGTAGCATCGCCCGACTGCTGAAAAGCGCGCGACAACCCGAACCACGCCGACGCATGGGTAGCGTTCAGTTGAATCGCATGTTCAAACGCCGCAATCGCGTCCGGAAACTGGCGCGCCTGCAAATGCGCTGAGCCGAGGAAGTACCAGGTATCCGCGTCGTTCGCATCAATCTCCGTCACCCGCTTGAAGGCAGCAATCGCGTCGTCCAGTTCGCCACTGTTTTTATGCAGCAACCCAAGGTTGTACCAAATCGTCGCGTCTTTTGAATCTGCCTTGGCGGCCTCTTCTAATAGCTTCTTCGCCTCCTCTACACGCTGCAAGTTCAGTAACGCAATGCCTCGATTCAGTCGCGCAATCGCACACTTAGGGTCGGCGGCGGCGGCGGCTTCAAAATTCTTGATCGCCCGCTCGAACGATTGCTGGTTCATGTAGGCCACGCCGAGATTGTTCAGGCGCGCCGCTTCAACGGACTTTGTTTCCGGAACGGAACCCGCCCCATCAGTATCGCTATTGAAAGACGTGGAAGATACCGCCGCCAGACAGAGCACCATCAGGAAGGCCGCGAGGAGAACTCGTACAGTGCGCATAAGATTCTGCACTCTAAGATATCAGTTTCACCGCTGCAATTCAGGACTGCGGTTTGGCTCCGGTGACAGGGTCTCGGGCGTATTCCAACGGGCTGGGCAAGGGTTCCAAGCCGCGTCCGGCAAAGATTTCGGCGAATTCCTGCTTCAACGCGTCATGCACCAGGCCGTTGGTGGCGAAGACTTCGCGACTGGCAATGTCGAAGGGTCCGCCTGCAAAATCCGTCACTCTTCCGCCAGCTTCCTCCGCAATTAGCACGCCAGCAGCGGTGTCCCACGGGTTCAGGTTGAATTCCCAAAAGCCGTCATAGCGACCGCAAGCCACGTAACAGAGATCGAGCGCCGCCGATCCAGCCCGCCGAACACCATGCGTTTTCATTGTGATCTGGTGGTAAAAGTGGATGTTCGGATTTTTATGCCGTTTCTGGCTGGGAAATCCCGTCGCAATCAGGCACTCAGAAAGTCGAGAAGTGGCGGAAACATTCGTTTTCACGCCGTTCAAAAAAGCGCCCCGTCCTAATTCTGCCGAGAAAAGCTCATCCCGCGTAGGGTCGTAGACAACGCCAGCCACGCGCTTCGCCACGCCCGCAGCATCGGTATGTTCCAACCCCAACGAAACGCAAAACACAGGATATCCGTGCGCGAAATTTGTCGTCCCATCCAACGGATCGACATACCAGTGATAGCCCGCATTCTTCGTTCCTGAAACAGAACTTCGAGATGCAGCCAGGCTCCCGCTCTCTTCTCCAAGAATACTGTGAGTTGGAAACAACTCGCGAATCCGACCAACCACGAGTGCTTCTGAGTTTCGATCAGCCTCGGTGACCAGGTCGGCCTCGCCCTTGTATTCAATCTTCACGCGGCGACGAAAATACTCCATCAGCAACGCGCCAGCTTCCCGCGCAATCGAAGACATCGCAGGTACAAATTCAAGTTCAGAGAAATTGGAAGGCATTAAATTGCACGTGTGGGGCGAGCCTTCTTGCTCGCCAGCTCTTCGGAATACCGCATGAGTTTCTCATCCCGAGCGCAGCGAGGAATAGCATTCCCCCGCAGTCCCTCTGTGGCCTCTGTGCTCTCTGTGGTAAATCGCCTTAGCCCTTCTCTTCCTGAATGTACATAATCTCGTGCTTATAAATAAATAAGTTCGGCGCACCTGTCCGTGTCAGTCTGATCATGTGCCTGTCGTAATACTCGACCCATCCATACACGACTTCGCCATCGGTCAGTTTCACACTAACCGGTTTCTGCTTCTCACCCAGCAGCTTGAGATAAGACGCTTCTTCAAACGTATCTTCCGGAGGAACATTCTTCCCCTTCGGCGACCGATTGCTCACAACATCCATACGGGAGGACATTTGGGTATTGTACAGCGGTAGGGAAGGAGTATTGAGCTCCTGCAAAATTAGAAGTACAAACTCGGATGCCTGGGCCAAAAAATAAGGGAGCCGGAAATTCCGGCTCCCTGAAAAACTCCAACAACCGACTAGAAGGTAAACTTCACCCCAAAGCGGATGCTTCGTGCCAGCTGATAGTAAACTGGTGTCTTGTAGGCGCTGTTCAATGCCGCCGAGTAACCACGGCCCTTGAAGTTATTTAGCTGGGCTGCGACATCGTACGGACGCTCTGCTGCCGCGTAAAATGGAACTCCATCCCCGATGTAACAGGTTCCATGAAACGAGGCTACCGCTGTACAAGGCGTACTCGTGGTCGAATTTAGGGTTATGTACTGATTGCCAACGTTGAGTGAAGTTAAATCCGCGTTATAGGCGGTTACAGAGCGCTGGTTCAGTAAATTGTTAAATGTGGCACTGAAGCTGAGCCCCATTCGCTCCCCAATCTTGACATTCTGCTGCAGGTTAAAGTCAGACTGGGTGTACCAAGGTGTCCGCTGGACGCGCGGAGCACCCAGCGTAATTAAGCCTGTGGTCGGATCCTGATGGGCATCGACGAACTTTCCACGCCCCCAAGCTTGGACTGCCCAACCTCCGCCGCCCGCACCCACGTCGATGTAGCTGGTTATAGGCGATCCACTGTACAGAACCTGGAATATCCCTAGGTCCGTCGTATACTTCTTCTTAAAGCCAAGCTCATAGTAGGCGTAGCCCTTTAAAGTATGCGGCCGATCCGTCGGCAACAGTCCGCTCGAAGAACCTCCATTGGCGTTCCATTGAAAATAAGGTTCATCGAACGCACGGCTGTTGTTCGGGGAGCTGCGCCCACCCGACTGACCGTCGGAAATATCCGAAGTGGTCAACCCCGTGTAATTTCCGCGAAGTTTGCTGTACGTGTACGAGAACATTCCGAACCAATGCTGACTGTTGGTCTTGTTAAGGCGCAGTTCCAGCCCATCGTAACTCCGCGCCGCCGGAAACATACCGGGCTGAGCGCAACCCGCGCCCGAACATGGCGGTGGTGGTGTCCCATAGAGGAAGTTATAGAAACTGTTGAACGTCTTTTCAGAGCCTTGGCCGGGATTGCCGATTACGAAGGTCTCGTTACCGTTGTTGATAATTGAGGAGTCTTCAATTGCGTGATCCAAACGGCGGCGGTCCCAACGGGCTTCAAAGGCAAGGTTCTTGCGTATCTGGTAGTCCACACCGAACACGCTTTCGTGCTGGCTATACGGCTTTAGCCCAGGAGTAACGCCGGTTGAGGTCAAGCTGCAGGTAGAACAAGTTGTCGGGAAAGTGCGGTTGTTAATGTTCTCGATGAAGGTCAGTCCAGCGGGAGTATTTCCGCCCTTCCAAGTAGCTGGTGTCGTTGTATCCGTAGGCGAGGAGCCCACGCAATAACGATTGGCGGCATTCGCGAGGGGAGTAAGCTGGGTGATGTCGAAACCAGCATCCAAAGTATAGAAGCACTGGTTCCAGTACTGGCCGCCGAACGAACTGATAGCTACGTTCAACTTCATGATGTCGAAAAACTTACCGTAGCTGCCAAACACTTTCATGCGACCGTCTCTAAAGACATCCCAAGCCGCGCCTATACGCGGGGCGACTTTGTCGGCCCAACTGAAGTCAATGGGGTTCGACTTTAAGCCCGCTTCAGAGCTGGCGGGCAGGTATTCCT